>MFBQ01000047.1:34678-50993 GCA_001776475.1 Candidatus Curtissbacteria bacterium RIFCSPLOWO2_01_FULL_41_18 | reverse complement strand
AGATATCAAAGCAGGCCGACTCTACACGTTCAAAGAGGTTACAGGCAAAGATCTTTAATTGTGTCCCAGATTCGTTTTACCGCTGACTCTCGTAAGTCTTTTGAAAAACTAAGGAATAAAAAGCTCCAATCTAGAATCACTCAAGCCCTGCAAAAACTTTCTCAGAATCCACTTTCTGGCAAGAAACTTCAAGGACGGCTAAAGGATACTTACTCGCTAAGAGTTTGGCCATATAGAGTTTTATATGAGTTTGACAACAAGAAAGACATAATTATCACTGACATCAAACACAGAAAAGATGTTTACAGATAATTTTGAACCCAAAAAGTTCTCACATCGTCTACCCTTCGATTAAACTCAGGGCCAATGACGTGGCAGCACTGCAACCTATAGTTGACAAAGCTTTAGTTTCAGTCTATAATCCGTTTAATGACTGAAAGAGGCGTACACATACCAGAACAAGAGACTAACATCGAGCGTAGAAACAAAGCTAGTGGTCCGGATGTAATCGTTACTAGCTCAGTCTTTGCTGGAGTCTTTGGTGGAATTGCGTCTGCATTTGGAGACAGGCAACTTAGCATCGTAGTTGGTGCAGGTACATATAGTTTTCTTGCAGGCGTGAGTATGGGGGCGTTATCTGCCGGACAAGCAAAAAACCTTGCGATAGAAGGAAAAACAATAAAAGCATTGCTGATGGCTACAAAGGGTAGCATAGAAACTGCAGCTGGAATTGGCGCAGCTGGTGCCGTTTCAGGTTTTAGTGCGGCTGATATAAAAGGTGCTCTTGCAGGTGGGATAAGTGGAGCGGTGTTAGGAGGATTAGCTACTTTCCAAGACTTTTTAGAAACGTGCAGAATCCTTAAAGCAGGTGGGAAACAATTGAGCTATTTGAATGGTTCAAACGAGGTTGCCTCAAGCTAGTAAATTCAACCATAAGTTATTTTGATTTTGAAGCCAAAAAATTCTCGCCCTTCGTCCCGCAATGCGGGACTACGAGCGACAAGTCCTCTTTCGCTAAAAGTTTTGAAGACAAGCGATATCCCTAAGCCAAAATTCAGCATCCTTATGCTATAATTCAACCAAGAATGGCAAAGAAAAAATTAGCAAAAGTTTTGAAATATACAGCTATCTTCGAACCTGAAAAAACAGGAGGGTATTCCGTCGAAATCCCTGCACTTCCAGGGTGCATCTCTCAAGGTGAAACTTTTGAAGAAGCGCTCACAAATATTAAAGAAGCTGCAGAATTATATCTTGAAGATATGAGAGAGTCAGAAATTCCAAAAGAAGAAAAGCCTATCGTTGTTTCTCCTGTTGAAGTTACTTTATGAAATCTTTTAAGCCAAGACAGATTATCAAAGTCTTGGAAAGTAAAGGGTTCAATTTTATCAGACAAAAAGGCAGCCATAGACTCTACAAAAAAGAAAACTTAAGAGTGACTGTCCCTTATCACAACAAAGACCTTAAGCCAGGTACACTTAAAAGTATTCTTAATCAAGCAGGCGTTACTGATGAAGAGTTAGAAAACATTTGAACCCAAAAAGTTCGAAATATACCTTGACAAAACAGCAATACATCATATATACTCTGTATACATGAATACCTCAGTTGTCAACGTAAAAGTTAATCCACAGGTTAAAAAAGAGGCCCAAGCAGTAGCTGAAGATTTGGGTTTAACCCTTAGTACTTTAATTAATGGTTATCTTAAACAGCTGATAAGAAACAAGACTGTCGTTTTTAGCTCCCTTGAAGAGGCACCAACAGACTATCTTTTAGAATCTCTACGAGAATCTAGGGAAGATATAAAAGCAAATCGTGTTTCTCCTACTTTTAGTAATGCAGATGATGCTGTGGATTGGTTAAATAACTCAAAGAAGAAATATGAAAGTCAAGTTTAGCAAAAAATTTGCTAAACAATATGACAGAGCGAATTCAAAAATTCAAATCAGCTTCGATAAAAGACTAAAACTTTTCCTTCAAAATCCCTTTCATCCTTTACTGAATAACCATTCGCTAAGCGGAAAACTTTCAGGCTACAGAAGCATTAATGTGACTGGTGACTGGAGAGCAATTTACTCGGTTGCTGACAAAAGTGAAATTAATGTCGTTATATTTGAAATGATCGGAACACATAGTCAATTGTACAAGAGTTAATCAACTAGTTGTTGAACTCAAAAAGTTCTCCTTCATTTCATTCAGGATAAATAACATCGTTTACCCTGAGTTCACCCGAGGGTTTACAAACCAGCATAAGGTCCTATAGTTGAATTCTCCGAAATTCCCCTCTATAATTGCAATTTATGGAAATACCAAGAGGTCTCTCTGAAAAACTTGGGGCAGATGGAGGCTACATTAAAAACGACCCCGAAAATCCCCTGCTCATTCTTTCGGAATATTTGGCTAACAACAAATTGGCAAGTTTAGAAGAAATTTCTGGGAAAGACGTACATCTAAAATTACTTCCTCAAGGACGGTGGGTTTTTCAACAAGTCTTTCTAAGACCTGAGTTCCAAGCTCTTTTGAGTATTTATGATCCATTGTTATATTCTGTCCCCTATGATGTATCTAAATCTAAATTGGATGACCAAACTATCCAAAAAATCTTCACGGCTTACTGGGCAAGTAAAGCTAAACTCTATGACAATACGGCATCTTCAAAATATGTCATAAGAAGAAGAAATGAGGCACAAAAAATGTTCGCAAATTTTAGGCAGCGAAGTGAACCGTTAACGCTTGAAGAAGCAAAACTTTTAATTAGGCAACTTGTTGAAAGTACTACGATTGGGCAAGAGATTTAAAAGATTATCGAAGTGGTCTAGCCTGTGTAAGAAATATTTCGTTATTTTTGTCTATTGCCCACTCGATGTCCTGAGGACCTATTTTTGATCTCTTTTCTACCTCCAAACCAAGATTAACAAGATCTGATATTTCTTCGGGATCTACAGTCTTAAGAAAACATTTTGTTCATCTTTCATCCCACGAATCTTGCGGTATTTAATCTTGAGCTTTTTTAATTCTAGTTGCACCACTTGTCTTTCTTTTTCGTTAAGACCGTCTATTATTATATTACTGTCGCTGTGTAATTTTTAGTTTCCCTGGCAAGTACTGCCTTTGCGATAGTCAGGGAAGTTAGCTTTGAGTATTCTTTAGTGTTTTCGTAAATTGAGTAGAAAATAGAATCTTTGAGGGTTCTAATACCAAGTACTTGCTCAAGATATTTTTTCTTAACATCCGTTTTTGTCTTTTTCCACTTTAACTTCTTTTACCGCTTTCTTGCTCAATAGTTAGAAATTTTTGCTCCAAAGTTGTCAAGTCGTCAATCTCTTTTAATACCACAGCCACCAAAAAGAGTTTTCCTGCCGTATCTTGTCCAGTTTCGTCAACGTAACAGTACAACTTACTAACAGTCATAAGCCCTATTTTACCAGCTTGGTCATCTTATATCGCAATGACTCGGTTTTGTATGTAAAAAGTTCCCATCCTACGTTAAAACTTCGGAAGGATAAATCTTAAGAAGCATCGCAAGACTACACTTCCGCAACAACTGCAGGCTCCTGTGCTTGTCTTCGTCTTTGCTTTTCAACTCCGTAAAATTTGACCCGCTCTGGTTTAAAGATCAAATCAATTTCGCCGGTGGGACCATTTCTGTGTTTTTGGATATCCAATTTCACCTGGTCGTTATTATCCGGATCCGGACGCCAGATAAACATGACTACATCCGCATCCTGCTCAATTGCCCCGGATTCGCGAAGATCGGCTAATTGCGGCTTTTTAGTCCCTCTTTGCTCAACAGCGCGCGAAAGCTGCGAGCAGGTCAAAACCGGAATCTTAAGTTCGCGAGCCAAATTTTTAAGGCTTTGGGAAATTTCGGAAACTTCCTGAACTCTATTTTCTAGATTCCTGCCATGAATCAGCTGCAAGTAATCGACAACCAAAAGTGAAAGCCCATGCTCAACCTGAAGACGCCGTGCTTTGGTTCGAATCTCCATTAAATTGGCAGCCGGTGTATCGTCTATAAAAAGCGGCGCGTCCGCCAAAACTCCCATCGCCTCCTGCAGTCTATCAAAATCGTTATCATCAAGTTTGCCGGTCTTAAGTCTCCAGGCATCAACTTCGGCTTGCGAAACCAAAAGCCTATCAACCAACTCTTCTTTGCTCATTTCCAAAGAAAAGATACCAACCGGCAGGCCTTCGGAAACTGCTACATGCGCAGCAATATTTAGGGCTAAACTGGTCTTTCCCTGCCCAGGGCGCGAGGCCAAAATTAACAAGTTTGAGTCTTGCATACCGGCGAGCCTAGCATCTAAATCCCAAAATCCCGTAGATACTCCGCGCAATCCGCCTGTCTTTCGATGAAGTTCGTCAAGCCTATCGAAACTTTCTGCCAAAGCATCTTTTAAGGGCATAAAATTTTGCCTCATTTGTTCTTGCGACAGGGCAAATACCGCTTGTTCGGCTTCATCAAGTAACGTCCTGATATCACCTTCATCATCAAATGCCGACTGCGAAATCTTAGTGCTGGTGGTAATTAATTGACGTTTGACCCAGTGGTCACGCACAATTTGAGTGTGAACTGAGATGTTTGCAGAGGTTGGCACTTGCGATGTCAACTCCGAAAGATAAGCCGCTCCGCCAACCTTTTCCAATTTGCCGTTTTTCTTAAGCTGCGCGGTTAAAGTAACAAGGTCAACCGGATCCCTCTTCTCATACAGCTCAAAAATTGCCCTAATAATATCCCCATGAGCCTCTTTATAAAAATGATCGGGCTTTAAAGTTTGAATCGCCGCGGCAATAGCGTCAGCGTCTAAAAGAATAGCTCCGATAATCGACTTTTCCGCATCAATATCCTGCGGAGGAATCCGTCCGGTTACTTTTTTAGCCATTTATTGCACCTCCAAAACTGCAACTTCTACCTCATCAGGCAGTCTCTCACGCGAAATTGAAAGCTTTGCTTGCTTCTCTATATTCTCTTTACCCATCACTTTCAAAAATTCCGACAGGGGTGCCAGGCCAAATTTAAGACCATCGAGCCTGTAATGCATTGGGATAATAATCTTTGGCTCAAGTTGAGCGATTATATTCGGAGCATCGCGAGCCTCAATTGTATAAACGCCACCAACCGGAATCATTAAAACATCACAACCAGAAAGCTCCTCTACTTGCTCTTGTGTAAGCTTTTTTTGACCCAAATCCCCGAGATGAACAACGTTAATATCATCAACACTTGCCAAATAAATGGTATTGTTACCTCGCTCTGAACCTTGCTGATCATCATGAAAACCGGAAACGCCCACAATATTAATACCCGAAATCTCATACTCCCCCGGACCAGAGATTACAAACGGCGCAAGACCTTCTTCCGTCCCCTTCACCACCGCTGCATTATTGTGGTCTTGATGAGCGTGGGTTACACAGACGATATTAGAATCAACCTTAAGAGATTTTAGGCCAGTGAAGCCGGAATCGTAGGGGTCGAAAACGACGCTGGCACTTTTACCTTTTACTTTAAAACAGGCCTGTCCATACCACCAAATATCAACCATAGGTTAAAAAATAATATCACAATTTAGGTATTTGGGGTAGTGGGCTGCAAACACCCCTGCATTTGCCGCCCACAGCCTCCACGTGTTAATCTAGAGTGCCACAAGAGATCAACTGGTTATACAGAGCAGCGTCTATGGCAAAAATCACAATCACAGTTATTTTCACCTTCGCAATCGTTGCTTTTATGTATTGGCTTTGGCAAAGACAGCCCAAGATACCACAAGTTACTACTCCTCAAACAACACAGCAAGTAACAGGTGAAGAAAGGGAACAGTCTTTGCAAATTAAACCCCAAGACGGCAGTATTCTTACCCAAAATAAAATCACTTTTGAGGGTAGGGCTAAACCGAACCAAACTATATTAATTTACTCAAATGATTTCGCCAGCGCCACGAAAAGTGATAAAGATGGCAATTTTTCCCAAAACGCCAAACTTGTGGATGGTCTCAATATTGTACAAATTGTCTATCTGGAAAACGATCCTAAACAAAGCCAAAAATATACTTTAACTTACTTAGTGGCCGCCAAAAGCGACCCGGCAAAAACAAATGTCTTCGCCGGGCCTGTCAAATCAATATTTGATAACGTTCTGGTAATTACCTGGCAAGGCAAGGATAAAACAATAAACGCCTTGCCAGATGCCGATGTAATTCTACCCAAGAACCCCAAAGGAGAGGAAAACGAAGCAACCGGTTCTGCTACCTCAAGTATTAGGCTGCGAGATTTTGTGATTGCTGGCGGCACACTTGGTAAAAACGGCCAACTCACAGCTAAAAGTCTTGAGGTAATTCGCGA
The DNA here is from genome assembly GCA_001776475.1 of Candidatus Curtissbacteria bacterium RIFCSPLOWO2_01_FULL_41_18. Taxonomy (GTDB): domain Bacteria; phylum Patescibacteriota; class Microgenomatia; order Curtissbacterales; family GWA2-41-24; genus 2-01-FULL-41-18-A. Next base: position 44,657 of record MFBQ01000047.1, on the reverse strand, counting down.
AAATCCGCCCCAGATGCTTGCGCAATTTGCCCAAATAAAAATTTTAAACGGTCTAAACAAAAACAGTTTTTCAACAAGAGACGAAACAACATCTGAAATTATCGCATACTCAGTTGATAAAAATACCGAAATTTTACAAGACAGCCAAAAGGCCCAGGCTAAGGATATCGTAAAAGATAAAAAGGCAGTTATTGTTTACCGCGCCCAAAATTTAGCAGATTTTATCTATTTACTCCCCTAATAACCATTCATGTAGTATATTAATGTCAGTATGCAAAAAGCGCCGCCGACACCAAAAGGCTTTAGGGATATCCCACCGGATCTTGCTAAAAAACGCCAAGAGGTCATAGGCAAAATTGTTGCAGTTTTAGAAGAATTCGGATTCGTTCCGATTGAAACTCCAACAATCGAGTTTGCATCGACCTTAAAAGGCAAATACGGGGAGGAAGAAAAACTCATTTATGAATTTAAAGACCGCGGCGGTCGCGATCTTGCACTACGCTATGACCTTACAGTCCCCCTAGCCCGCTACGTTGCCACCTACAATCCAAAACTGCCATTTCGCCGCTACCAAATCGGCCAAGTCTTTCGCGGCGAAAACCCCCAACATGGGCGCTGGCGCGAATTCACTCAGCTGGACTTTGACACGGTTGGATCAAGTGATTTAGAAGAAGACGCCAAAATTATTGCCGCAGCCTTAAAAGCTGTAAAAGAAGTCGGTCTAAAAAATCCCCAAATGATTATCAACGACCGCAAAAATTTCGCTGGCCTCCAAAAAGAAGTAATTATTGCTCTTGATAAACTAGAAAAAATTGGAGAGGAAGCCGTAATCTCGGAACTGATCCAAAAAGGTCTTTCCAAAATCGATGCAAGTACCATACTACAGAGTATGAGAAATAAATCGCCGACTGATAACCTTAAATCCATATTTAAATATCTCCAGAACTTAGGAATTAATCAAGATGAATATGAATTTAATCCTCTTCTCGCTCGCGGGCTTGATTACTATACCGGCGCAATATTTGAACTCAAACCTACAGCAAGTCCCCAAGATCTTTCAATTGGCTCCGGCGGCAGGTACGATAACCTAATCGGAAGTTTTTCTAAAAAAGATATCCCCGCCGTCGGCTTTTCATTTGGCATTGACAGACTAATCGAAGTCCGCCAATGAATTTAAACTCGCCTTACTTACTTTTGGTTTTCGCCTCAATCATCTGGGGCGCTACCGCCCCAATTATGAAATTGACTCTTCAGCAAATTCCCGTCTTTTCTCTGGCTTTTATCAGAATGGCAGTCGCCGCAATTATCTTGGGAGTGTTGATCTCAAAGAAATTAAGAGTCCAAAAACAACATTACATTACTTTCTTCTGGGCTGCTATAACTGGTGTTACTCTCAACTTGGCCTTCTTCTTTATTGGTTTAAAGTTAACAGAGGCAATTTTGGCAGCTTTTCTTGTAGCCTCAGTTCCAATCTTTACCATGGTCGCCGCCCATTTTTATCTTAAAGAACACTTTACTTTGCGCTTAATTCTAGCATCAACTATTGCTTTTGCGGGCATTGCCATCATTATTGGTAAATTTGACGGTCCGCAATCCGCAACCCAGATACTTGGAAACATTCTCCTTTTGCTTGCTACCTTATCTTGGGTTGCTCACGAAATTATCGCTAAAAAACTTCTCAAAGTTTATGACGGAGGAACAGTTGCGTTTTATTCGATGGCCATTGGCGCTACGACTTTTGCGCCTCTATTCATTTGGGAATATCTAGCCAATCCCGCGTGGATCAATAAGGTCAACTTTCAAGGTATTGCTGGGCTCCTCTATGGAATATTTTTCGCATCGCTTCTTGCCTATTGGGCTTGGCAAAATGGCTTGAAGCTCTTACCTGCCGGCCAGGCTGCTTTTTTCTTCTACCTTGCCCCCATCTCCGGTAGCATTCTTTCCATCATTCTCCTGAATGAAAAAATCACCCCATCACTTGTTATCGGTGGTATCTTAATTGCCATCGCCGTTTATCTTGCCGAACGAAAGCGCCGCACTCACCCACTCCACAAAGGTTGATGAAGCATGCCCAAAATGATAAAATAAACGCATGAAACAGGGGATCCATCCTCAATACTTTGATGAGGCTAAGGTAACTTGTGTCTGTGGCAACGCGTTTACCACAGGTGCAACGGTTGCCGAAATTCGTGTTGAGATTTGCAATAAATGCCATCCCTACTTTACCGGCGAGGCAAAATATGTTGACACTTTAGGCCGCGTCGAAAAATTCCAAAAGAGGCAAGAACATGCCAAAAAGGCCAAGGCCCAAAAAGTTAAAAAACTCGAGGAAAAAGAAACGGTCAGACGACCGGAATCTCTTCGCGAAATGTTTGATCTTGCCAAAAAACAAGCCTCATCGTAGCTACGCTTAAATTTTCAATTTTCCGACTTTAGTCCTTGCGAATGCATTATTTGAAATTTAAATTAAAAACTAAAAATTTAAAATTATATGAACGATTATCTAAAAAAACAAATCGAAGCGTTGGATAAAAAAATAGCAGAAGCAAAAATGCTATCTGCTGATCCCGATATGGCCAAATTAGCTATTGATGAAATTAAAAAACTTGAAGAAGAAAAAGGTGTACTGCTCTCCTCTGTCATTGCGATCCCGAGTCTATCGAGGGAGAAGCAATCTAGTTCTGAGATTGCCACGTCGTCCTTCGACAGATTCGACAGGCTCACTGCAAGCAAGCTCAGGACTCCTCGCAATGACAATGGTAGCGTCATTCTTGAAATTCGCGCCGCAGCAGGTGGCGACGAAGCGGGACTTTTTGCATCCGATCTTTCGCGGATGTACACAAAGTTCGCCGCATCAAACAATTGGAAGATCGAAGAAATTGATAAGAATGAGGGTGGAATCGGCAACATCAAGGAGGTTATTTACAGGATTTCCGGTAAAAGTGTCTGGCCAAAATTGCAGTTCGAATCAGGTGTGCACAGGGTTCAACGCGTTCCCAAGACTGAATCGTCTGGCCGAATCCATACATCAACCGCAACAGTAGCGGTGCTTCCGGAAGTTGAACAAACTCAAGTTGCAATTAATCCTGCTGACATTGAATTCGAAGCATTCCGCGCAGGCGGCCATGGTGGTCAAAATGTGAATAAAGTTTCTACGGCGGTTAGAATCAAACATAAGCCAACCGGCATTGTGGTCAAAGCCCAAACAGAAAGAAGTCAGGGACAAAATCGAGAGATAGCTATGCAGATTTTGCGCTCAAAACTTTTTGCGATGGAAGAGGGTAAAAAACGATCAACAATTGGCGATCAACGATCAGCGCAACTGGGTACTGGCGACAGAAGCGAAAAAATCAGAACATACAACTTTCCACAGGATAGAATCACCGACCACCGTATCAAAAAATCTTGGGGAAATATTGAAACAATTTTAGGTGGAGATTTAGACAAAATTGTAAATACTCTTAAAACCTCCGTTTAACACCTGGATGAAATTTCTCTTCGGCAAAACGAGCCGCTTCAGGAATACCTGAACCTTTAATATCTTCAGGATATTCTTCTCTTTCCCGTACAACTAAGTCACGCATAGTTAAACCATCTTCCTCAGAAATAGTTAACCAAGAAAATCTTTTTGTACCGCTGAAGCTACTATGTCTATAGACTGGCTCAACAAATGTAACAAACCCTTCCCCCAGAATTGCAATTGTGTGATATAGTTCAAATTTCACTTCTTTACCTTCCCTAAAAATAATAGCCTCTTCTGCATGACCATTCTCATCAATATCAACCATCGCACCCAATTCTTTGTAATTAATTCTCAAAGGCCTACTCCTAAAAAATTCAAGGCTTCCGCCAGTCCTTCTAGCAATTTCATCAGGTGCAAGTTCTTCGGTAAGCTTCATTTCAGGCCCCGTAGAAACTCCTCGTTCTGCTAATGCACCACCCGCCATTTTTCACCTCCAATCTTTGATAGCTGACGTAATTTTACAAAGCTTCGTGAAAATTTTAACTCATTTTCAAAAATTGTCAAATTATCCAATATTTTCTAAAGTCAATTAACCTACTTCACTAATTCGAATCGATGAGGTAAAATAAGCAAATAGAAAATTATGACCCAAATTTCTAAACGTCAGCTCGTCAAAGATTTAGAGCATGAGATTTACGACGTCTTTTGGTCAACCATCGTTAAATTCACAGATAAAAAAGAATCGGCATTATTTTTTAGCGATCTATTTACGACTAACGAGAGAATTAATTTTACAAAAAGACTTGCTATATCCATTCTTCTATATAAAGAATACGATTGGAAAACTATAAAAGATCTTTTGAAGGTCTCCGATGGAACTATTGCTAAAATGTCATCTAAAATAGATTCTCACGGCTTTAAACTGTTTTTTGCCAAACTCGAAAGAGATAGGAAATGGCAACAGTTTTGGAAAGATTTAGCAAAAACTTACCTGACAATAACTCACGGTGACAAGGTTGCCAGACTCGGTGATGAAGGCATCGAGAAAATCTATTTTAAAAAGAAGAGTAAGTTACTTCACTAATTCGAATCGATGAAGTGAATTTGGATGAAAAAATCCGAACTTATAATTTCCCACAAAATAGAATCACAGATCACAGAATCAACAAATCATGGCATAATTTAGAAGAAATCTTAAACGGCAATCTTGACAAATTAACTTCTGCCCTTAAAATTCTTTCTGCCCCTCAAAATTAAATGACAGAAAGAGCAACAGGCCATACTTCAGCTTTAGAAAAAACTGCTTGGGAAATTATTAAAGATCCAATAATTCATGCTGCCAAAATTTGTCACTCGCTGATTGCAGATCTCGCTCTCACTGGCGAGGAAGAAACTGCACTTGGTTGGATATCTGTTCCGGCAAAAGCGAACGACGATCGGAAAAACAAAAAAGCTAATCCTTCGGCAACTGATTTCTTTTCGACAAGTACCTGGTTTGTGAGTAGTGAAAATGGCAATCGGCCGCAGTTAAGAGAAGGACGCACGGGGCCTGGCGGCGAAAGAATGGAAGTTCATATTCACTACCACCGTCTTAATGAACCCCCGGAAAAAATTAGCATCAAGGCTTTATCTCCTACCTCGTCATTTGAATTATCTTTTATCGACAGTCTTCCATCACCAGTATTCAGACTTGCATACCAGAAGGACGGCACGAATTTTATATTTGAGCAAAATGCAAACGAAACCAGATTAATAACCGATGACCCCGGTCTTGCTAAAAAATTCGACATACATGACGCAATGACCAATGTCACTTCCCAGCTTAACCAAATTGTTGACACACTCAAGACAGTTGCCACGGAGACTAAACGCTCATAGAATATAATCTTGCTAGTGTTTGAAATCATCCAAAAGTATTCATACTTTGGGCTTTTTGCAATTCTCTTTGCCGAAGAAGGAGGTCTCCCCTTGCCAATTCCCGGTGATGTTTTTATCGCAAGTGTTGCTGCTCTACCAAGATCAAACTACTTTTTGATTGTTACTACTGTTACTTTGGCCACACTTGCCGGTTCGACTATTCTTTTTACTCTCGCCAAAAAATTCGGCCGCAAGTTTCTCATCAAATACGGTAAAAAGATCAAAATTACTCCCAAAAAAATTAAAAAGGTTGAGAAGTGGTTTGAAAAATATGGTGGCACAGCGATTGTCATCGGCAGGCTTATTCCCGGCCTTCGCATCGCAACACCCTTTGTCGCCGGTCTCTTTGGCACCTCTTACAAAACCTTTTGGTTCTATACTACAATCGCTGCTTTAATCTGGGCAAATATCTATTTTCTCGTAGGTAAATTTTTCAAAGAGATCTTCTTTCCTCTAATCTCTAATCTCTAAACTCTAAACTTCTACTCATTCGGGGCTTCACCTAAAGTCGCCGAAAGATCCAAGGTCTGTCCGTCGCGAAACAACCTGATCTTAACACCATCACCAGCCTTTTTATTCCTAATCAAACTCGTCAAGGTATTTTCATCAGTTAATTTTTGTCCGTCAAAATTAGTAATGATATCCCCAACCTTTACCCCGGCCTTGTCAGCTGCCGAACGCAAAACAACTTCGCGAACCAACTCTCCTTCCGGTACTTCATTTAAAAGCGCCACATCTCGCGATATATGGGTGTAGCGAACACCTAAAAATGGCCTGGAGATTTTACCACCGGAACTCTGAAAGTCGGCAATTAATTGCTTGGCAACATTAATTTTAATTGCAAAAGCAATATTTTGAGCACTCGCAACAGCCGTATTTACACCAATTACCTGCCCTGCACTGTTTAAAAGCGGGCCTCCGGAGTTGCCCGGGTTAACTGCCGCATCCGTTTGGATCATATCATCAAGTCTCTCAGCAACACCGGTTGAGGGATCTATTGGGCTAACTGCTCGTCCCAGTGCAGAAACAACACCCGTGGTAACTGTGTTGTCGAAACGACCTAGCGCGTTGCCGATGGCAATAACGCTTTGCCCAACCTGCAAGTTATCCGAATCACCCATCTCAACTGGTTTTAAGTCATTAGCATCAATCCTTACTAAAGCCAAATCATTGAAGGGGTCGCGATTAATTTTTGCAATCGGCAATTTTCGCTCACTGCCATTATCTGCACGAATTATGGCAACGTAGCTTGCATTCTCGTTGGACACGACATGTTTATTTGTCAAAATCAATCCGTCTTTTGAAATTACAAACCCTGTACCGATTCCGGACTGTTTTTCCCCGGGTTCAGTCAAACCGAAAAAGGGATTCAAAAGTTGTTTATTCTCGACTGCAATGGAAACTACCGAGGGTGAAACTTTTTTGACAACATCAATTACCACCGACTCCTCATTGATCACTTTCTGGGTTTGTAAAATTTTGTTATTTTCTAAAATCTGCGCAGGGATTTTATCAAAAATGCGCAGTACCACAAAGATGCTCAATATCCAAAGCGCAGCAACAATTGCAACTGCACTAATCTTTTTTATTTTCAGATTGCCAATCACACTGTACATTTTATCTTTAGTCAAGAAGCTGTAAGGCTTTCTCCAGCTGAGGATCCTTATTAGAATCGCGATCGGCGAGGGTTAGCTCCACAGCAATATCCGGCGTAATACCGACATCTTGAATGGAATTTCCTCTGGGTGTCAGCCACTTTGCAACAGTCACGTGAAGAGCGGCTCCTTGCTCTAAATCAATAACGTCCTGAACTGTTCCCTTACCAAACGTTTTCTCACCCACAATTTGAGCCCGTCGCGCGTCTTGAATAGCACCGGCAAATATTTCTGATGCGGAGGCAGAGCCGCCATTGACCAGCACTACCAGTCGAATCTGCAAAAGCCTACCATCATGGTCCGTCAAAAGGTTTTTGACAGACCCATCGCCAAATTGTTGTTTGACTACAGTACCTTTTATAAAATCTGCTGATAAATGGACGCCTGAGGATAACAATCCACCCGGATTATTTCTCATATCAACAATTACGCCCCTGACCCCCTTAGCCAAAACTTGCGAGACCGCCCCGTCCCATTCACTGTCAGTTTTCTCACCGAATCTCGAGACTCTAATAATCCCTATTTCGCCTTTTTTGCCTTGCCTAAATTCAACTTCAACGGTTTTGACATCTATGGTGGCTCTTGCAACTTCTTTCTCCAATGGCTTATCTACATTTTTGCGCGACAGCAGCAATTTAACTTTTGTTCCGGCGGAACCTCTAATTAAATCCACAGCCTCAGGCAGTGTTAGATCTGAAGCATCCTTGCCATCGATTTGGAGAATTAGATCACCTGCCAGTATTCCTTCGCGCTCTGCCGGTGTGCCCCGAAGTGGAGCGATAACTGTTAATTTTTTATCTTTATTAAAACCTATCTGAATCCCAATACCTTCATAACTACCGGAAATCTCACTCTGGATTGCCTGATTCTGCTTCGGGTCCAAAAAGGCTGTATACGGATCACCCAAAGACCTGACCATGCCGGATATTGCACCATAAAGCATTTTTTGTGAATTAATAGCAGTTTTGTCGATATAATTTTTAGGTAACTCATCAAACACCCTCCAAAAGAGAGAAAAATCTACATTCTGATCCTTGGGGGGCAACTGGTTTGAAACATTAATGTGCGGTACCAAACCATTTCTAATAACTTCAATTCTTTTCTGGCCGAGGACAAAACCTATTAGGAGAAAAACAACGGCAACAATCAAAAATTGGATTAGAAAACTTACAAAACTTGATTTGCTGCTTCCTTCCGAAGATCGCAACTGCAAAGGAGAAGTGTTGGCTGGATTTACTTTAGGCAACTTCTTAGTTGGCATAAAAGTTCAACTCTGAACAAAAGATAAAAGAGCAACGTATCTTGCCCTCTTTACGCCTCTTGTTATCTGTCTTTGGTGCTTAGCACAAATCCCGGTCCTAACCCTTCCCAAAATTTTGCCACGCTCAGAAACATATCTCTTCAAAAGTTGTACCTCTTTAAAATCAACCACTACACCTTGTTCGCATAGAGGGCATTTTTTAGCACGGGATAACTTTTTTGTAAACTTTGGCATACTTCAAAATTAACGTAACTTATTTCAGAACACGCTGAAGAAGACTGATACGCATCTTAACTACAATTAAAAAGGTAAATCGTCAAGGTCAACCTCCTGCTCTTTTTTCTCTTCTTCCACCTGTTTTGGAGATTCTTTAGTCGTACCCTTTTTAGCTTTGGCACTTTTCGCACTATCTGTCTGTTTACTGGTTGTCTCCTTTGTCTCCCCTTGCTCACCTTTAACCTCAGCTATCGGCACGACACCGGCTTCTGGGTGATAAACAGCCTCCTCATCGCTAGCTGCATCAAAATCCTTTTTTGAATCTAAGATTCGCATGTCATCAATAACTACCTCTGTAGTCTGCCTGTTTTGCCCATCAGGTGTTTCCCAGCTTCTTGTTTGGAGTCTGCCCTCCACATACACCTTGCGCCCTTTGGAAAGAAGCTGTGAACAAAGCTCGGCCAGTTTGTTCCAGGAAACAATCTTAATAAACTCGGTATCTTCTTTTTTAGTACCGTCTGATGCTACATAATACCGATTGGTTGCTACACCAAATGTGCAAACTGCGGCTCCAGAAGGCGTATATCTCAACTCCGGGTCTCGGGTTAGATTACCAATTAGTAATACTTTATTGAGTGAAGCACGTGATCCCATCTAATACTTTTACTTCTTACCTTTCTTAATTTTGGTTACTTTTTTATTACTAGCTTTATTTTTTGTTTGGCTCCTCTTCGATGTCAGTTTGGCTGTCGTTGTCTTCGTAACAACCGTTACCTTTGGCAACTTGCTGGTTTTAGTTTCTACCTCTTGGTTTTTGGCAGCTTTCTTGGATTTTATTTTTACTTGCTTTTTCTTTATTATCAGATATCTTAGCAAATCTTCCTGCTCCAGTCTAAGTTTCGAGGCAAAACCACCAATTGCACTTGCCTCTGCGTCAAAATTAAAAACAAAGTAATTGGCATCTGTTTGCTTGCGAATTGGATATGCCAATTGTTTTTTACCCAACCGTTCTATTTTTAAATTAGTTGCTACCGCATCCTTAAGCGCTTTTTCGACCCTTGACACTAGCTGGTCGCTCTTATCAACTTTAGCAACTATTACTAGTTCGTACATAACAGCCAATGATATCAAACGCTGAATTTAAACTCAACAGTGTCTAGGCTAACCCTAATATTGCCGAAGCCAATTGTGGCGTTGCACAGGCGACTATTCCTTGGTGATCCTCGCCTCGTCCAAACTCGAGATCTTTACCGTCATCTGATTTAATCATAACCCCGCCCGCCTCTTTGATCATCAAATAAAATACGGCTTCCTCTAAATTTCCTTTTAATGTGTAAAGGCTAACCACATCCGCGCTACCTCTCAAAAGAGCAATAAAATTTTGCGCTGCTGAATTTGTTTGAACTACGCGATATGGTACCAGTTGTTTTGTATATTTAGATTCTGCATCTCCAAACATTTTTAAAT
>MFBQ01000047.1:30772-34608 GCA_001776475.1 Candidatus Curtissbacteria bacterium RIFCSPLOWO2_01_FULL_41_18 | reverse complement strand
TTGATGTTTTAATGCTATGAATAACTTTTGTGCAGAATGTTCCATCGCGAAGCTTGCTATTGCCTCTTTGTATTTTGGGTCAGTATTACCAAAAATCCCCAGCAATGTCCCAAAAACCCTGTAGGGATTATCTTCAGATAAATATTGCCTAGTACCGTCAATGCCATCCAACACTGCCAAATATTTTGGTTCACCTTCACCAAGTACAACTTCTCCGTGTTCCTCACAAATAACCTTTATTGGTAAGCCACTTTTTTTCAACACATTCAGCACCACTTCTTCACATTTTAGATCAGCAAGCAATACGGGCTCACCAAATCTGTTGACTCCAACTTGCCTCTTACCACGTTCTCCTAACTCTTGAAAAATTTGAGCAGCCGCGTTTGCGGCTTCCATACCTACACCTTCAAGCCATCTTGCCTCAATCCTTTCCAGTATTTTTTGCTTAATATATTTCGGGAGACCCTCCGGAGGATAAACCCCAACCATATTTGCAAGCCTCTCCTCTATTTGTCTACCTATCTCAAGCATGACCTTAGTACCAGTTCTGCCCGCAAAAAGCTCTCTTGCTTTTTCATCCTCCTCCTTATATCTCTCTTTTACATAGGCTGCCCTTTCCTCGAGAGTAACCAGATCACTGTTAAGTGTTACGTCATCAATATAATGAATTATCAACTCGGAAAGTTTAAGATCTTTTTTTAGCTGTAGTTTCGCAGCACCCAGATCCTCAATAAAATATCCCAAAGCATATCCTCCAACTAGCTGGGTTAGTCTAATTACCTCATCATCATAATCTTGATCTCTTAAAAATTCTGTTTGTTCTCTTTCCGCTCTATGAGCACCTTGCACTCCAAATTGTTTAAACCATTCCCTCTCCTTGCGCTTATAAACATCATGAAGTGACGCCGCCTTGTTAAGACTCTCTCGCTCGTCGCCTGGCAAACCCAACATCTCTGCCAGTACATCTACTGCCTCTGCCTCTACTAACTCATGCTCCACAACATTGCTCCAGCCTTCCCTTTTGGGGAAAAGACCAGCGAGTTTCGCAACCCTCATTTCTCTTAGATGTGAAAGTGCTCGTGAGTACCAGTATCTAACTTTAGATGTTTCTGTCGGCACTTCTCTCATACCTAAAATTATAAGCCATTCGGAAATCAAAAAGCATCTCTAAACGCTGAATTTAAATTCCACTACCATATCCTCTGGCATAACCTCGCTTTTCCCGATTGTTTTAACTAAACCTTTTGATTTTGCCTCTTGCCAAGATCCAGCATCAACCAGCTTTTGCCAGTTGACAACCTCAGCGGCAATAAAACCGCGAGCCATGTCAGTGTGGACAATTTGCGCCGCCTCGACCATTTTTGTGTCACTTTTTACAGGCCAAGCCTGTATTTGCCTACCTCCGGCAACAGTGAAAAAGGTAATCAAATCTAAAAGTTTATACGACTGCCTAATTACCTGATCTATCCCTGATTTTTCAATTCCCAATTCCTTTAAATAAGCACCTTGGTCTTCTTCACCAAGCTCAGAAAGTTCTGCTTCTAACTTTGCAGAAATTATAATCGGTTTTGATCCATAAGTTCTCTCAATAGAATCAATAACTTCATTATAATGATATAATGAAGTTGCTAGATCTTGTTCGCCTGCGTTGATTACAAAGATCGCCGGCTTTGCAATCCCCCCCAGTTTTAACTCCTCGTAAACTGATCTAATATCAGCCTCTGGGTCAATTTTGCCGCCGACATGCTCGACTTGCGGATTTTCAAAAGCACGAACTACGTGAATTATGGCATCAACTTCACGAATTTTGGCTAAGAACTGATTACCAAGTCCTTCACCTTTGTGAGCACCTTTAATTAATCCGGCAATATCTATAAACCGAATAGCCGCAGGTATAATCTGTGGTCTATTCGTCTCTTCGAGCCTGAGCGGTTCGACTGAGCTCACCGCCGAAGTCCTCAGAGCCGAAGGCCTGAGCGAAGTCGAAGGATCTCCTGCGATGGCATCAGCGATTTTATCTAATCGTCTATCCGGCACTTCCACAACCCCGACATTGGGCTCAACAGTCGTATACGGATATTCCCCGACTTGGGCGATTTGTTTTTTTAGCAATGCGTTGAACAATGTTGACTTTCCTGAATTTGGAAGTCCAACTATCCCGCAAGAGACCTGACTCATATATTTGGAAATTATAGCAAGAAATTAAACGGAATAATTTTAAAAAAGCCCGTGCTTTGCAGCGGGCCAAGTCAGACTTGGCAGGCAGTAACTATATTTTACTATAAAATTTTTTGATAAGGTAACTAAAAACTACTTAGAATCAAGATTTACAAAGCTATTCGTTGGGCATAACGGCATCTATAGTTTGTTCTACCAATCTTTTTTGTCTTCGGTCGTCTATTTTGGGAACAATTACTCTCTTCATGATGTTTTTAAGACCCTGCCTATGATTCATTTCAAGCGCAATATCAATTACCTCACGAAGCGATGTCGGGAAATCCATAGGCTCGTTTGAATCGCCAGTTTGGTAAGCACCGTACATCTCTCGTAGCCTGTTGGCTACTCTAATCACATCATAGATTCTTCTAACGTCAACTTCGATTTGCGGGTTACCTTGCAAAATTACATCGGCACCGTTTGTCGTGTCGCGATTGACAACATAGTCCCAACAGAGTCTAAACTCCTTTTGTTTAAATCCTTCAAGATTGTCCATATAAGCTGCCAGCATTTCCGCCTCATTAGATTGATATTGAGTTCTGCCGCCCACCTCTTCAAATGGGGGATACTCAATATCAACAACTCTGGCGCGGGATTTAACCTCCGGCGAAAGTCTGTTAACGCCTGCATAATTTTGAGGATTCATGGTTCCCACAAAAAGAACTGAGGGATCTGTTATCAGTTCCTTCTCTCTTCCGCCTTCCGGTAGGTATATCCGTCTTCGATAATCAAATAAGGAATTAAGCATTTTGGCAATTCCTGGTTTTAGGGCGTTAATTTCGTCAAATAAAATTATTGCACCTGGTTTTTGAATACCCTCAACAAGCTTTGATGGCAACTTATAGGTGCCCTTTTCAGGGTCGTAATAAAATTCATAAGTTAGGTCTTCTTTAACCGAATTCTCGTTACAAAGTATCGGAATTACCTCCCGATTGGAAAGATTGGCAAGCATATCAACCAAAACATTTTTGCCCGTACCTGCTTCACCTTGTAAAATAAGCACACCTCTGTGGTTATCAAGTTGCAAGTTTAAGGTCTCCGCAATTTCCTCAAGCTTTGCCATGTGATAACCAGTTATTCTCCAGTGCTCATCAAAGTCAGGAACTCTTCTTTTAATACCCCGAAAGTATTCTTCAGCTTTTTGCTTGTATTCCTCAATTAACTGTTTTGTTCTTTCATCCTCAGGATCAGGATTTACTGCAATTGGGTGCTCCGGGTCCGGATGAAAGATAGTCCCTTGAGGATCAACGAAAACAAGATCCGAATACATGCCGCCCTTCATTGGTAATAATTTTGGTTGCCAAAGCTTCGGTGGCTCTCTATAAATGGGGAAGGTGACATCTCCAAATCTTAGTTCTCCGGCTTCTCCCACAGCCCCAAGCTCTTCTCGATGCTCAATATCTGTTTTACGAGATGAAAGCAAAATCTCGAGTCTCTTTTCTTCTTGTTCTCTGAGTTCTGGTGGTAGGCGCAAGATTTTGGCCCTAAATGAGGTGACTAAAGGATGCCTTCCGCCAAACCTATCAATTTCCCGGGTATCAGAAAGTTGCCTAATTTGATCACCGATCGATTCTAAGTCTTCTCTTGTTTCTTCAATAAGTTCTGCCCAACGTATACGT
>MFBQ01000047.1:23926-30703 GCA_001776475.1 Candidatus Curtissbacteria bacterium RIFCSPLOWO2_01_FULL_41_18 | reverse complement strand
TGATCTCTAAGCTCTTTTCTAACTTTAGGATCTCTAATGTTTGCTAACATCATTTCAAATTGCAATGATTGGCTTGTCGTGCCAAAGCTTGATAATTCTTGCAAGGAACCAGTTTCTTTAATTAACTCCTCGATCTGGGGCAAAGTTTGCCGCGCTGTATCCACCAATTCACCCTGGTACTGATCGATTACAGTGTTCATTTGTCCCTGAAGTAAATTCAGTCTTTGCTCAATTTCCCGGCGCTTGGCTACATCCGTAATATCAATTTTCTGCCTTGCTCCCAAAAGTCTTCCAAATTGTTCATCCAAACCAATTGTATCGCCAACACTTTGAACCTGTTCTAGGCTCTTGGCAAATTCGCCAAGGTTCACGTTAAGTTGAACTGCTTGGATTCCGCTTAGTTTTTCTTTTGCTTGTCCAACAAACTCATCTATAACTTGTCCATAGGCTTCATTTTGCGGGTCAGATCTTAATCCTTGGAGTCTATCCAGGACATCTTCAAGTTGCTCTGCAGCTGTGGCTGTCGTAATTCGCTCACTTACTTGTTTAGAAATTGTTTCTCGCAGGGTATTGGCAACATCTTCTTCTGTTATTTGATCCCCCTTTACTCTTTGAGTTTTATCAAGTTCTAGAGTGGCAAAACGCTCCTGTAAGCCCTTAAGCTCCTCCTCGCGCTTTTTTTGCGCTGACTCACTACCTCCCTTAGGAATTGCTTGAAAGTTTGTTTGGATTTCTCTAAGCTTGTTTTCTTCATCTATAAATAAAATGTCTCCTTGATTATCAACCAATACAGGACCTTTGACTGCATCAAAAGTCCTAGTTATTTCTCCTGTTTCTTTTTCAACTATGGAGATTTTGTCCCCAGCTGATCTGATGATTAAAAAATTACCATTTGGCTCGATGTCAAGCTCCACAGGATCCTCAACCCTTATCTGGGCTTCAAGAAGAGGTTTCGTTTGCCTTTTTGCAACACCCCTCAAATCCAGCTTATAAATTTTGCCCGTATTTATAAAATACAAAAAGTTTGTGTCGGTGGGGTCTACCTTAGGATCAGTACCGGAATAACTAACAAGCTCGCCGCCATCTTTATTTAGAATTTGAAAAATTGTCTCCTCGCACCTTAACTGAAGCCCATCTACTAATTCTGTTCGTCTATGGGTGATATGCTCAGCTGTGAGTTCATCCGTAACAGTTATTGGCTGCTTTGAATCGGGATTTGTAGGATTAACTATGAACCAATTGTTATCTGCACCAAAAACGAATATTGGAACGTCTTTTTTACCTTCTTGATCAAACTGTAAAATGCCCATTTTCCAATCATCAACCGGGATATATAATGGGTCTTTATTTTTTAAATTACTAGGTTCTACGTGTTCAGCTCCACTATAATATGGTTTTGCTCTTTCATACCATGTCTTCTCAAGTTTAGTGGCAGTTCTTTCCGAGTAACCTAAGCTCTTTAGTGCTTCTCTAACATCCAACGCCCAGCCTGTTCTTTGTAGAGTTGATACGTAAGTTTCATTTTTAGAAAGCATTATTCGCGCAAGATCTCTACTTGAAGGGTCAAGAATGTGACGTGACGATTTACCCATTTTGGTATACATCTCCACTTCATAATGATCTTGGACCTTGCGCAGAGTTGCTACGACCTCACCGATTTTAGCTATATCGGCCACTTCACCTCTTTGCTCACCCATAAACTTTTCGGGTGGCAGAAGCTGCGTTTCAACTACCGAAGTAAGAACACTTCTCGCCTCAGTATGTGCAGCTTGATGGTTTCTTTCTGCCATGGTGTTGTCCATATTTTAATAATAGCGCGAATAATTGCAAGGTGCTATCTGTTTTTCGCCCTTTTATGAAAAGAAGCGCTGAAACTGAATTAAGTTTGTGCGAAGGACTCGAAATGCCTCATCTGGCAGTGATTCAAAACTTTCTGGATAGGCACAATTGCTTTCACCGAAATAAAAGTTCAAGTAGTCTTGTATTTGTTGTCTTTCTCCTGTTCCTGCCGATAAACCAAAGGATTTGAATGTTAGCCTGCCTCGATTTTCTTCGACATAATCCTTTAGCGCCTGCCCTGTTAATCCCGCATTTGCGCCTCCGTCTGTAATTACAAAAATTAGGCCGTGACAGTCTTTAAGCCTTCTTCTTTGATCATTCATAGCATCAATCGTTATTTCAATTCCCGCGTGCATATTGGTACTGCCACCGCTAGCGTCTGTGAAATCTATCATTTTCGGTTTAATTCGCTCACCCGGGCTATCGAAGTCCTGGCGGAACGTTTTGATAACTTGAGCGTCATCCCCAAAAGCTGCGGTCATAAATGGGATTCCCATATCGCCGCAGACTTTAGCAAAGAAGACCATGGTCTTTCTTGCTTCCTCCATTTTTACCCCTGACATTGAGCCGCTGTTGTCAACCAAAAGTCCAATAAAAAGCCTCGGATCTCCTGTCGGTACTTCCACTTGTCTTTCCCAAAATTGTTCGTTTCCCAAAGGCGCCTTTTTTATAAGTTCGCGCCTATCAAATTTAGGCCCGGAAAAGTAACCCGGTTCGTATTTTGACTCTTTTTTTCTAGGAATTACCTTTTCTATTGCTTGCCTGAAGTTTCTGACGTGTGCATACATGCTGTCCTCCAATGCCTGGTAAAGTAGGAATTTGTCTCTTTCCGTTTCCGGATCAAAACCTGCCCTTTGCATTTCGATCTTTTCTCTTCTTTGAACGTCTAATTGACGTAAGACCTCTTCTTGTTGGCGCCTTTGCTGTTCTTCTTGTGCAGTTTCTTCGGCCTCCTGGGCCTCAATTTCACTAACTGCTTCTTCGTAGTCTTCCTCCGCTTGTTTTTGAGTTTTCTCACTTGCAAGTTGAGGTGCAACTTCATATTGACCAGTCTCTTTATTTTTCTTTATCTTTAAAAGTTTTGAAAGCTTATCTTTGAGCCAGTCTTTTTGGACTTCATCTATTTCTTCTCTAGCTTTTTTCTCCAGTTCTGTTCTTTCCTCAGGAGTTAAGCTGTCTAGTGCTTCTTGCAATTGCTGCATCTGCTCATCAGTAAATTGGGAAAGGTCTATCTTTTCTTCTTTGGGCTTTTTCTCTTCTTTTTGAGGTTGCTCCGGCTCTTCTTCTCTGTCATTGAAAATGGCCTTTCTTAATCTTGAAAGAAACCCTTTATTGTCCGGTTTCTGTCCACTCTTGCTGCTATCCGTGCCTCCTTCACCTTCTTTTTCCTCAACCTGGGTAGGTCCACTTTCTTGTTTGCCTCCAGGAAACGAAGGTGGTGCTATTTCTTCTTGGCCGTTTTGGCTAGAAACTGTTTGCACAGGCTCTCCCGCACCCTGTCCCGATTGCTGTTGACCTTTTTGACCTTTCATACCTTTTTGCTTAGCCATTTGACGCTTTTGCTCCTGTTCAATGTCTTTTTTCTCTAGTGGCCTAGCAATGTCCCAAATTTGCGATTGCAACATTTTTCTTTGCTCAACATCAGTATTTGAAAAATACTGTTCAAGAAGTGGCCTCGCTAAATTTATGGCGTCGCCGACATCTGTGCCTTCAAGTTCCGCAATAGGTTCACCATGCAGCCACACGTTAAAG
The DNA here is from genome assembly GCA_001776475.1 of Candidatus Curtissbacteria bacterium RIFCSPLOWO2_01_FULL_41_18. GTDB lineage: Bacteria > Patescibacteriota > Microgenomatia > Curtissbacterales > GWA2-41-24 > 2-01-FULL-41-18-A. Next base: position 27,112 of record MFBQ01000047.1, on the reverse strand, counting down.
GAGTCATAGGCAAACTGGACCATTTTGGGTCGATCACCAATTGGCGATTCTGTCAGACGATCCTGTAAATCCTTATCCTGATTAACTCTAATTTGCCTATCAATGGCAGGGGATTCTTCCCCCTCCAGACTATTAACTCTTGGATCCTCAACTCCCTCAAAAGTTATCCAAAAGCTTGTTGGGAGGTGTCCTTCATCTTTTGCCTGCCTTTGACCTTCAATCATAGAGCGAAAATCCGTGTATTTGGCATGACCGGCTTCATGATGCAAGAGAGTGGTGATCTGATCAAGAGACATCTCTTGGGCGGATGGTTCATCATAAATAATCTGTTTAGGAACAAAGGCTTGCTGGGGAAGATCGTCTAGTGACTCTCTCTCACCGGTAATATATTTTTCAATCTCCAGCGTTACTTTTGGATCTAGTGAACAGGCCCAAAGCCCTTTTTGGCGCGATGGTAGAACTTGAATATCGTAGCGCCTGGCAAAAACCCGACCAAGGTGAGCAATTAAACGTCTTCTCTCTAGGCGTTCTGATTCCGGCTTATGTTCTCCCTTTGGGGGCTCAGAGATAGCCGCTTGTGTCTCAACAGTCATACTATCTATATTTTAGCAATAAATGGGGGCCTTGGATGCACAATTCTTCCAAACTCATCTCTGTCAGAAATTATCCGCTCTTTCCTAAGTTTTGGCAGTCTAAACTTGAGTTCAAATGGAATATAGCTACGCACAGAATGTTCATTTATGTCCCAACTATCCCGACCGATAAATTCATATTGGAAGTTTATCAAAAAGAAGCTCTTAATACATTATCCAATTTTACCCTAAGTGTGATCGAAGGGCCCAGATGGAGCATTTATCTAAAGTGGAATTCGAACTCTTTACCAGTGGCTTCGGCTACTCGATTTAAAGTTTCAATTGTTATATTCTGTTCGCCGCTTTCAATTCTGGTTATAAATTCTCTTTTTACTTTCATCTTTCGCGCCAGTTCTTCTTGAGAGATTTTTAACTCTTTTCTAAGTTTTTTGAGCTCCATTGCTGCCTTCAAGTATCTCGCTCTCTTTAAAATCTCTTGTTTTCGTTTTGGAGAATAGCTAGCAAAAAGATCGCCATAGGCAATCAAATCTCCTCTTTTAACAGCCTGATTAATTTTACGATTCATATAGTCTGAGCCTCCTTTTAGCTACTTCTAAATCTTTTATTGGCGTTTTCTGTGTTTTCTTTCTAAAAAAGTGCAGAATTACAATGTCTAGCTTTCCCAAATATGCATAGAATCCCCGATATTCTCCTTTTAACTTAATTCTGATTTCAAATAGGTCCTTAGTAATTTTCTTCGCTTGGGGAAAATCCAATTTCCCTTCAAGCTCCAGAATTTTAAAATACGCCTCAAACTCTAGCTGTACTTCCTCATCGAATCCTCTTAGTTCCTTTTCGGCATTCTTATCTACAAATATATTCTTTTTCATATGGTAACTTATAAGTTACTTATTGTCAAGTTCCGCACTTATCTAAATAATCTCCTCTTAGGAACTTTACTTATTACTATCTTACCAAACTCATCTCTGTTTACCCTGAGTTTACTTGTTCTGAGTTTATCGAAGAATCGAAGGGTCAAAAATTATTCTCCCTTTCCTCAATTTCGGCAACCTAAATTTAAGTTCAAAAGGGGGTTCAAGTTGAATTATTTGGAAAAATACCCTATAATAGTTGTCACCATGCGAGAACCTGAGGTTAGCACTTTAGCAATAACAGAGCGGCTAAAAGAAACTCACCCGGAGCTCAATCTATTCCCTAAAGCAGTCGACTATCTGGCAAGATTTGATCATAAAGAGACAGATGGAGTCACTTGTTGGCGATCAGATTCGGTGGAAAGAAGAAGTGGATCAAAAATAGAAGGAATTGGCCTCTTTGCATTAAAGGATATCGCACCTGGAGAGATAATCGCTATTAAACCAGGGCACGTCGTTGGCAATCAAACAATCAAAGAGAATGCACAGATAATTCGAGGATCTCACCAGCAAATAGGCAAAAATCAATTCTTAACAGGATTGACTCCCGAAGAAGTTGACAAGAATCTTGTCGGTTATAACCATTCGTGCGATCCTAACGCCAAAATCGCTGTTTTCAAACACGTGCCACTTGCCTTTTTGGTCACCAAAAAACCGATCAAAGAGGGTGAAGAGATAACAACAGATTATTCTGTTTCACAGTCTTCAAACACTCAAAGAATATTCATCTGCAACTGCGGCAGCCCAAATTGCCGAGAAATTATTCAACCCGGATACGATTGGATGGATGAAGATTTCCAACAACGCCACTGGCAGGATTTCCCGTTTTTTATTAGAGAAGAGATAGAAGATATGAGACAGATGTCAGAATCTGAACTTAAGGCAAAAAAACGGCTACTCTACACGCTCATGTCTGCGGATGTGATTTCAGTATTAGCCGATGAAATTGAGAGAAGACAAAAAGAACTTGACCGAATTGTCCAAGAGTATCCAGGTAATAAGCAATTAGCCCGAATGGTACTTAGAAATTTGTCTCGAGGTGATATTAGAAAGTTTAAAGATTTATTATTTAAGAACGCGCTAATATTTATTAAGCTATGCCCCTTGGCAAATATTGAGGGAATGGGTATTGATAGAAATAATCCAAAAACAATTAAACAACATTTGCCGGAATTAATTGCTTTCGCAAAAAAGATAGACTGGTATTTCAATTAGTAGAAATCGCTTAATAATAAGCCAACTACCGAAAGATTAATAAAAAAAGTATCACAAGCACTTCCATATTTTTAAACCAATTGCTTAGCATATATCAGAGGATTTTTAAACTTTCTACTTGATTAAAATCATTCTGTTTGCCATACTTTCTTAAAATGAGAAGAAGATAAAAAAACAAATGATATTAGCCTATATTCTCATTTTTACATTCATCGGTAGTATTGCTTCATTGGCTGGCAGCTTTTTTTTACTTATCAGAAGAAATATTACGGAATCATTTTCCTCTTATTTAATCAGCTTTGCCGCAGGAGTTTTGCTTGCTGTTGCTTTTTTAGATCTTTTGCCGGAAGCACAAGATGCCGCAGGCGAACTTAATTTTTTTATTCCCACTCTCGCCGGATTCATCATCTTTTTCTTTGCCGAACGTTATGTCAGACTTTTCCACCATCATCACCAACATGGTGAAA
>MFBQ01000047.1:22493-23914 GCA_001776475.1 Candidatus Curtissbacteria bacterium RIFCSPLOWO2_01_FULL_41_18 | reverse complement strand
CTCTAGTACTAATTGGCGACGGTGTCCACAACTTTGTAGACGGAGTTATCATAACCGCCAGTTTTTTAACCAGTATTCCCTTGGGTATTACCACATCTTTAGCAGTCGCCGCCCATGAAATTCCTCAGGAAATTGCCGATATGGGCATCTTGCTTGCCAATAAACTTTCCAAAACTAAAGCACTAACTTATAATTTTCTTTCCGCCCTCACCGCCCTAGCCGGAGCCTTGATTGCCTTTTACTTTGCCGAAGTTATTCAGAATAATCTTTACGTTTTTCTGGCGATGACCGCCGGCTTTTTTATCTACATCTCCGCCAGCGATTTAATCCCCAGTCTTCACGAGCAAAGTCTGAAAGATAAAAGTTTTAAAAGCCTCGCCGTCTTTGTCTTTGGTATCGTTTTAGTTTTTGTCTCAATCAAAATTTTAGAAGGCTAAAGAGACAGAGGAGTTGATGGTCTTATTCTAAATAGGCAACCTCTGAGTCATCATAGCGAGGAGATGAAACAACAAGAACAGTCATTTGTCCCGAATCAAGATAAGTGGTACCTTTAGGAATAAATACACCATCACCGGCTTCAACCTCGTTAACTTCATCGCCAATAGTAAAACTGCCATTTCCCGCAAGTACGTAAAAAAATGCGGCGCTTCTCTTGTTTATATGTCTTCTATTTATACCCACTACCCGCACTATCGCAACCGAGAAGTTTTGGATATTTTTTGGATGAAATATATCTTTGACTTTTATTGCTCCGAAGTCTTCTTCAATAACATCCTTTGACTTAATAACCATCGACTAAATCCATTGTGCACTAACCGCCAAAGATATTTCAACCCTGATATTGATATTTACCTAGACGCTTGCAATCTTCTTATGGCTTTGTCTTTCTCCACAATATTAATTCTGCTCTTCCTAACCGCATCTTGCAAAGTATTAATTGTTTGATCGTAAGTTTCTCTATCAACCGGATACGGCGTAGCATCCTTACCGCCGTGGGCAAAACTGTAACGGGCTGGGTCCTCATAACTAGGTTTTGCACCATAGATCACCTCCGAAACTAATGCTAGTGCTCGAATCGTTTTTGGTCCTACCCCTTCGGTTGCTAAAAGCTCTTCATAATTTTCAGGCTTTTCATATGTTAATTTTCCTAAAATTTTCTCTAAATATTTACTTTTGGAAAAATCCTCACCAACAACTGGATGATAACTAAATTCAGTGTCGGTAAGTCTAAGCAGCGTCAAGGATTCTCCTTTGCGTCTTAAGGCTATCATTTGCGAAAGTTCGCTTGTGTGCTCTCTTAAAATTTCAATATCGGACATCAACGTCTTAAAATTCCCTCGAACTAAATCAGTACTAAGACTGCGAGCTTGATCACTTTTTTTGGATGTCATATCTAAAACTTGGCTACTCTTTATTTGCGT
>MFBQ01000047.1:17883-22442 GCA_001776475.1 Candidatus Curtissbacteria bacterium RIFCSPLOWO2_01_FULL_41_18 | reverse complement strand
CCAATGATAACGTCTGGCTGACTGATTTTGCTGATTCATCCCTTGCTGCACAACTGTCCAGGCGCCATTTTTAGTGAAAAAGAAACTATGATGATAAATTTGGAACCCGTCTTGAACTAAAGAGCTGTCGACCTTGGCCGACATTTTCGAATTGTAAACTAAGTTGTTAACATTTGCTTCTGGCAGACTTAATCTTTTGCCCCATCCTAGAATCTCATCAGGAGTTTTTCTTGAAGTTTTGCCTTTGCCGCCGCAAATAAAAATTCCGTAAATTTTTTCCTGACCTCGAAGTGCTTCTTTTAAGGCAGCCGTTAAAATCGTTGTCAGGCCCGAAGCATTCCAGTCAAACGCCAAAATCGTCCCCAAAGACTGAAACCAAACCGGGTCCGCTAAACGCTTTATATATTCATCAGGGCCGTATTCTTCGACTAAAACGCGAGTCATTTCGCGGCCAAGTTTGACCATGCGCTCAAAAAGCCAGCGCGGACACCGTCCGTAGTCCAAAGTAAAAGTAGCAATGCCTCTCTGCATCTTTTATCCATTCTACCACAAATTACCCAAATAAAAACCGAAGAGGTCTGGCCAGCCGGGTGTGATATAGTTATTATTGATGAAAGACAAAACGCTTCTTTATCTGGAATTAACTCTCATTATCCTTCTTTTTTACTTCGGCAAGTTTACGGCAATATTTCAAAATATTATTCCATCGTTGGTATTTATTTTAGGAACGATCCTTGCCATTTGGTCACTTTTGACAATGCAAGTAAGGTATTTCTCGCCATTCCCAGAACCACCCAAAAAACATAAGCTCGCCCAAAGGGGTTTATATAAATATATGCTTCATCCAATGTACACCGGAATTATGTTAATTGGTCTTGCTTTACTTCTTTCTAGACCCTCCTTCCAAATATTTCTGATCTACGCGGTGTTGATGTATGTTTTGGATCAAAAAGCCAGTCTGGAAGAAGAGCTGCTTTCAAAAATTTATCCGCAGTATAAACCTTATAAACAAAAAACTAAAAAATTCATTCCCAAAATTTACTAAAAAATCTAAAACTTGCAAAATACTTGATAATAGTCCTCTCTTTGCTTTAAAATCTACAGTTTATGACCACACGAGAGCGCACAGATGCCCAAGCTCGATTGCCAATAGGTGAAACGGCAAAAAGGCGAGAATCAACATATTACCTGGCCCAAAACCTCATCACCTTTTCGCAACTTGAAAGAATAATTTATCGCCAGGCTAGCCAACCGGAGCTGACCAGCGTCTTTGAGGCCCAAACGGCCATAGGTTCTGCAATCGACTATTTTTTGGTTTTGGCCAATTTTATTTGGGGCTATCGCGGCGGTTACTGCGCAAAGCCCGATGACCCAAAAAACCCGGGGTTCTCAGCCGACGAACTCACAGCTGTTTTCTCCCAGTCTTACCCCACTGGCTGGGGAAAAGAAAAAGAGAAAATGGTTGACCTTTTATTAAAACACCGCAGCAGATTCTTTTTGTTTGCGGGCAAAACCGACTTTAAACCCAGAGAGCTCGTCTTTACTAAAGCTGGCATCAAACAAGCCCTAATCCCTCTCTGGGAAGAAACAGCGCGAAAGTTTCAGCTGGATGCCCTTCAAGTACAAAACGTCATGGGCCTGCAAGACCAATCGCTGACGCCATCTGAGAAAACCGCGTCAAGCGAGTCACCCAGCCAAATCGCAGCACGCATAATCACAAAAAGGTTTGACGCCTTGGTAAAAGACGACAAAGATTACTCATATCTGGCCAAACCAGATTGCCTTCTGGTTTACGATCTGGATGGAGAAATCTTCCACGTTCAAGTCCAACCCGATTACATTAAAAGGCTAAGGGAAGATCGTAAAACAACCAAAGCCAGACATATCGTTGTCAAAAGAATAATTGGCGATTTCAAGGATTCCAAGCAACAGATTTTGGATCGCACCACGCCTTACGGGCAGGCAATGCACCTTTACAATTGGCTGCTTTCTCAAGTTGGCCAAAGATTTAAGCAAAATCAGCTTCAGTGGGTAAGAGAAGGGCTAGCTAATCAAAAGGTAAGAAAAGTCTTCTTAATTCCTCAAGATGTAACTAGACCAATTGAGGCTAGCCAAGTCCAGACAGCATTGGAATTTTTGCAAGAAGAGGAAGGCAGCGTTTTCACCCCGATGCCTACACTCACTGATCAGGATGCCAAGCTTGCAATAGAAATTTTAGAACAAAACTTACGAATCTCCCAAACCGTAAAAATCTAAATTGCTCTCTTCCCAAAGTGGGCAAAAATGTTGTATAATTCTTTTATAGGCATTTCCCCTACTTTTTCCAAAAAGTACCAATTTCGCCAAAATTGAGTCACGCTGACTCCAAAACGTGTCGGTTTTCGCCAAAACTTGCTCAACTCCGCCAAAAACTTGCCCAATTTTTACGATTTTATGGTTTTTTGCTGATTACTACTCGTGACGAAGTGCCTCAATCGGCGTTAATCTTGCTGCGCGAATTGCCGGAGCTACTCCAAAAACCACACCTACTAACACCGAAAAGCCAAAAGCAATAAGGACCGACCAAGGTGTAATAAGCGCAGGAATGAAACGGCTAGCTACCCATGCGCCAATGCTTGCCAAAATTAAGCCGATAATACCGCCGAGAACGCTTAAAATGATGGCCTCAAATAAGAATTGTAGGAGAACATCAGTCGGCCTTGCACCGACTGCTTTTCTGAGTCCAATTTCTCTGGTTCTTTCTGTTACAGAAACTAACATGATATTGGAAATGCCAATCCCGCCGACTAAGAGAGAGATGGCAGCAATGCCAGCAAGAGTTGAGGAGATTACCCCTAGAATAGCCTGGATTGTTGAGAGAGTTTGCTTGGCAGTTAATACGGAAAAATCATCCTCCGAAAGATCTTCAAGTAAAACTTTTTTCATGAGTTTGGCGACTTCCTCAACATTGGTCTGTGTTTGGGCTTTGGCATAAATATTATTTACCTGATTTGTGCCAAATTGCCGCTGGGCAGCGGTAAATGGAATGATTACCGCATTGTCTTGATCGACACCAAAAGTTGACCCTTGGGCTCTAAGGACCCCGATAACCTGATACTTTTGTCCTTTGACGTCAATTTTTTCTCCGATTGGATCTTTTGTAGCAAAGACTTCATTGACTATTGTCTGTCCAATCACAGCGACCTTTTTTCCAGAATCAACTTGACTTTTGTCAAAGAAATCTCCTCTGACAGCTGGGAGATTAACAATTTCGGCAAATAACTGAGTTGTGCCAATGAGAGTTACGTCTTTTTGGACCTTATTTTGATATTTGACAGTGGTAAATTGTTGAATGGTGGGAACGACCCCGACAAGATTTTTAACTTTTCGTTCAATACGTTTAACATGTTCAAGTGAAAGTTTGTTGACTGTTGCCCCACCAGGACCTCTGCCGCCAAAGCCAACCCTTCCAGGCAGAACAAAAAGAACGTTGGATCCTAATTTTTCAAATTCGCTTGTTATGTAATTCCTGAGACCTGCACCAAGAGAAACTAAGAGAATTACAGAGGCTACTCCAATGATAATTCCAAGGGCAGTCAGGGCTGACCTTAATTTGTTAACCTTAATCGCTTCGAATGCTAAATTTAAAATTTCGGTAATGTCCATAATTCCTTTTTCTGAATTTACACTTGTGTAATATTTCTTTTTTTGTGCAGGTTTTTTTTGTCGCTTGTAATTTGGCCATCACGCATTGTAATAATTCTTGCCGCTCTTTGAGCAATGTCTTTTTCGTGGGTAATCATGACAATTGTACGACCTTTTTCATTGAGTTTTTTAAATATCTCCATGATTTCATTTGAAGATTTGGTATCTAAGTTGCCTGTTGGCTCATCAGCAAAAATAACGAGAGGATTGTTAATCAACGCTCGAGCAATAGCAACCCTTTGCTGTTGTCCACCAGAGAGTTGAGCTGGAGTAGATTTAAGCTTATCGCTTAAGTTGACGTCTTCAAGTACTTGCATCGCCCGCGTGTTCCTTTCATCTTGTTTAACACCCGAGTAGATAAGTGGCAACTCAACATTTTTGAGAGCAGAAGTCCGCGCCAGCAAATTGAAGGCCTGGAAAACAAAACCGATTTTCCTGTTCCTGATTTTGGCAAGCTCAATGTCAGAAAGTTTGCCAATATCCCTGTTTTCAAAAAGATAGTTGCCGGAATCTGGCCTATCAAGACATCCCAAAATATTCATGAGAGTCGATTTGCCCGAACCGGAAGGCCCAATAATGGCAACAAACTCGCCGGCTCTAACCTTTATGGAGACTTTTTTGAGAGCCTCAGTTTTGCTTTCACCCTCACCGTAAGTTTTTTGTAAATTGCCAGCATCAATAAGCACATTCACGTGAACCTCTCAATTAATTTTTGGAGTAGGGATTTTTTACCAATTTGATCAAAACCAGCAACCACCACATTCTCACCGGCATCAACTCCCCAAAGAATCTGGGTTTCTGTATCAGTTGTCGTACCCATTTTAACTTCTCTCCTCTCGAATTGATTTCCGCGCTTAACATAAACGTATTTCTCG
>MFBQ01000047.1:14326-17875 GCA_001776475.1 Candidatus Curtissbacteria bacterium RIFCSPLOWO2_01_FULL_41_18 | reverse complement strand
CGCCTCCAGGGGCACAACTTGCGTCTCATCGGTTTGCAAAATCTCGATTTTAGCCTCGCCATTCATGCCTAATCGATATTTGCCCTCATCATCAATTGGTAACTTTACGCTAAAGGCGGTTGCTCCGGTTGAAGTTGTGATGCTCTTGCCACCAATAAAGTCAACTTTAGATTTTATTGACTCATCCTGATAAGCATCGAGGGCAATTACTGAACTCTGGCCAATCTTAATTTTACCAATGTCATTCTCATCAACTTCCGCAACAAAATCCAGATTATCAAATGAAGCTATTTTGGCGACATTTGTTGTTGGCAGAATTTCCTCTAGGGTACTGATATCAAGTTTAACCACTCTTCCGGCAACCGGCGAAATAATAGTAGTGTCTCTTAAATTTCGCTCGGCCGCCTTTACCGCGTCAAAAGCTTTATTTTTGACAGCCTCAGCCGCAGTTCTTTTAATACGATTGTCAAAAGTTTCAACACCGCTAGCTTTGCTGATATCATCATAAACCTTGGCCAAAACGGCATCGGCGGCAATCACATCCTGCTCGGCTTGCCTCAGCGCTATTTCATATCTTTCGCGATCGAATGTGGCAATTGCCTGGCCGGCTCTTACCCAATCACCTTCACTAACACCTATCCATACCACTTTACCGCTAACGGCAGAGTGTATGGTTGATTCATGTTCCGAAGCAATTTTCCCGGATGCACTAACCTCTATTTTTAATGATTTTTTGGTTATCTCAAAAGTCTTGATTTTAGCTAAATCAGCTGAACCGCGTGTTAGAACAAAAAAGGCAACAGCCAAAATCAAAGCGGCAATTACAAGTGCTCTCCGACTTTTAAAAATTTTCGACAGTTTCTTTAAAATCCTCCTGACAAGTTTCATAAATAGGCCAAATTAGACCCATAATTTTACCTATAAAGCTGAAATAATGCAAGTTTTTGCCAAAATTGCGGGAAGTGATATAATTTGCAAAGTAAACTCTCCTGCCCTCCGGATACTAAAAACCCGAATGAATAACCTGAGCAATATAAAAATCGCCATACTTTTGATAATAGTCTTTGTCTTGGCGATCTCAGCCGGATTTTATTTCTATCAGAAGCAAATAATTCAAAAAGGTCAAATTTTAGAACAACCCTCATCATCACCAACCGCCAATTTCCCAAGTTCCGCCTCCCCAACTCCGCAAATTCAAGGGACAAAAACCGCGCCAAACAGCCAACCGGAAACCGGCACAAACACCCAGGATGTCAAAAATATCGGCATTTCTGTAACCAGCCCCCAGACATCAACAATAATCTCATCGCCAGTATTAGTTGTCGGTAGAGCCAATGTTTTCGAGGGCAAAGTTATAATATTGGTTAAGGATTCAAATGGAAATTTATTAGGTCAAGGTAATGCAACAGCCTGTATGGGCTATGACGCTTGCCCATTTGAAGCAACTGTTTACTTTAACCAACCCTCAACCTCAACTGGTACTATCGAAGTTTACAACCCTTCCGGTGTTGACGGCTCCCCAAAGTATCTGCAGCAAATCCTCATCCGCTTCTAAATCCCCAAACTGATAACTCAAGGTGTAAAATATACCTAACGTATCGGATATCGTTCATTGTTTATCGCTCATCTTATCGCGTTTTTCGATTAACAATTGACAATCAACGATTAACGTCATAATGGCCCTACCAGAAGAAATTCAAAAAGCCCAAAAAATACCTACAGCTTTTGTAATCTTTGGTGCAACAGGCGATCTTTCCCGAAAAAAAATTTTTCCCTCCTTTTTTGAACTTTTCAAGGCGGGTCTTTTGTCCGAAAACTTTAAGATCGTCGCCGCCGCCCGCAGCAAATTTTCCAACCAAGACTTTCGCCAAACTATAAAGGAAAGGGTAAAAATCCAGGATACAGGCGCTTGGGAGAAATTTGCCGAACTTGTCAGCTACGTTTCTTGTGACGTTGCCGAAAATGCCAATCTTGACTTGATAAATAAGAGGCTCGAGGAGTACGAAAAGGAAATAGGCCAATGTACCCAGCGCATCTTTTACATGGCAATCTCACCCTATATTTACGCAAACTCCTTCGAAAATTTGGGCAAACACCAAATGCATCTTGGGTGCAAAGCGCACGGGGTTCCTGCCAAAATCGTTATCGAAAAGCCGTTTGGCCACAACCTTGAATCTGCTCAAAAACTAACAGGTATTTTAAACAAATATTTCACCCAAAAACAGATTTTTAGAATCGACCATTATCTGGGCAAAGAAACTGTCCAAAATATCTTTGCTTTCCGCTTTGGCAACGAAATTTTTGAGCCCGTCTGGAATAAAGACTTCATCGACCATGTCCAAATCACACTGGCAGAACCCGAGGGCATTGAGCGACGCGGCGAGTATTACGACAAAGCCGGAGCCCTTCGCGACATTGTCCAAAACCACCTTTTGCAGCTTGTGGCAATCGCTACAATGGATGCACCGCAGCGTTTTGATCAGGAAGCTATTCGCGCAAAGAAGCTGGCGATTGTTAAAAATATCATCAAGATGAAACCGGATGAGGTTGCAAAAGCTACGGTCAGGGCCCAATACGAAGGTTATCTAAACGAGGAGAAAGTTGCCAAAGACTCCCAGGCTGAAACCTTCGCCGCCCTTAAACTTCACATTGACACCCCCCGCTGGCAAAACGTGCCATTTTATCTTCGCACCGGCAAAATGTTAACCGGCAAGGTTTCCTCAATAATTTTTTCATTTAAAGAAAAAGGCCACAAGATTTTTGAAAATTTTTGGGACAAACCCATGCCCAACCACGTTATTTTGCAAATCCAGCCGCAAGAGGGTATTGGTATTCGCTTGGTTGCCAAAAAGCCGGGTCTTTCCACAAGCCTTGAACCGGTTGATATGGAATTTTGCTACAAAACATCTTTTGACGTTGCCCAGCCGGATGCTTACGAACGGCTTTTAATTGATATTATCGTTGGCGACCAAACCCTGTTTTTGGGGCAGGTTGAAGAATCTTGGAAATTTATCGACCCGATTGAAGAGGTTTGGGCAAAAGGCAAACCAAAACTGGAAACTTACAAGCCGGGTTCCTGGGGACCGGAAGCAGCCAATGAATTGATTGAAAAAGATGGCCGTATGTGGCTGGCTCCGCTTCTGACAATTTGTAAGATTTAAGAGAGAATTTTACGCCGTCGCTTGCACAGTTTCCTCTGTTCTCGGAATTGACCTGGCAACAGAAAAATCGGAGTTTATTGCATCAAAAAGAAGCTTTGTAATATCCTGGTGCATCTGATCATAATTAAGTCGATCCCCCTCATACGGGTTAAGAACTGCAACAAGATCATCTCCTCTAAAAACCCTAACTTCCTCCCCACTATCTACAACGACCAATTTGAACTTTCGTTCCTTTAATTGTCCAATTGTCCATGTTAACTCTATTTTATATTCTGGCTCACCTTCGACTACTGTCATCATTGTCTCGGGGTTTATTACATTTGGCCTTTCATTGTCGTCAGAAAATCTTGTTTCTATCCCCAATCTTTCTGTTAAAAATTGGGAGGCT
>MFBQ01000047.1:10931-14268 GCA_001776475.1 Candidatus Curtissbacteria bacterium RIFCSPLOWO2_01_FULL_41_18 | reverse complement strand
GGGCTACAATATCTTTCGGTTTTTCCTGCAAACGACTAATTTCTGCTTCTATACTTTCTTGCAATAGACAACTGAAAGACTTTCTCTCTTGATTCATAAACGGATTTATACTCCCTTTTTCACGAAGATGCAAGTTTTACCTTTTCTTCACTGGGTGCTGACCGAATTGGCCGCGCATCTAAACAAGCCAGGCTTGTATCAGGTTGACAAGTCCGGCTTGAATCTTTTATCCTAGACCGAATGCCTCAACGGTTAACCATACTTATCTCTGGGGAAATTTACCATATCTTCAACAGAAGTATTGCACAACAACCAATTTTCAAAACCCTGAGAGATCACCAACGTGCTTTGGGTTTAGTGGCATTCTACCTATATCAAAATCCTCCCTTACGGTACTCTCATTTCAATCGCCTTCCCCAAGACCAAAAAGCTGATTTTCTCGAGACCTTGGCAAAAAGCAAAAAACGGCTAGTCGAAATTCTAGCCTTTTGTATAATGCCAAACCACTTCCATTTCCTCCTAAAACAATTGGAGGACCAAGGTATTGCGAAGTTTATGAATAACTTTCAACATAGCTATTCCAAATACTATAATGTCAAGAACGAAAGGACTGGTTCACTCTTTCAGGCAATGTTCAAAGGTGTAAGAGTTGAATCAGATGAACAATTATTGCATGTCTCTAGATATATCCATCTAAATCCGGTTTCATCATTTCTCATTAACATCAAATCGTTAGAACACTATCCATGGTCCTCACTAAATTATTACATTAAAAATACCAACGGCCTAACTTTTATCAATGCTAAACCAGTACTTGAACATTTTAAATCAAAGGGGGGTTACAAAAAATTTGTTTTTGACCAAGCGGATTATCAACAAAAGTTAGATAGAATAAAACACCTCACTTTAGAACAACTTTAGATTATACTCGCTTGTCTACTCATTACAAGCCTGGCTTGGGTTTCTTGGGTTTTAGGGTCCTTAAATACAAAGAATTTATCCTCAATCAAGCTAACTACCCAACAAGAACTGGGGAAAATAAAAAGCACTTAACCCTCGAAAAGCCTTAGATGTCTACCTATCACACTCCTGGGGTGGACTTTTGGGACTTATGAACTCGACGAATTGGGATTCCTTAAAGGATTTGCAATTAATCGTTTAATTAGAATAACAGGTATATCCTCTTGGTTATAACCTGTTGTTTCAACAAATACTGCTCCATGCGTATTAGCAAGTGTTTTACCTGTCCAGGGTGCAACTTTGACTACTCTCGACCTAGCTCTTAGCTCATCACCCACATATACAGCAGATAAGTTATCAAAAGAACCGCTTTTATTCCTCGCATTAAAGGACAAGTCTTTTACTGTTAACTGAAAAATGGCATCAAAAACTATCGGTCCAGGAACGACAATATCCCGATAACCTTCTCTTCTTGCAAAGTCTGCATTGGAATGAATTGGCTGATTGTTATATGGCTTACCAACCATTTGTTGATCAAAGTATTCCTGAGTAACGGCTCTTGAGCCGGGATGTTCAAATTCTTGCCCCTCATGGAAGTCCTCCCAAAAAGGACCTGTATATTCTGGTCGCTCTCTCATGCGGAATTTATAAACTATAAGTAGGAAAAATTCAACTTTTCTTCTTTACCTCATGGCCGCCAAAGACATTGCGGAGGGCTGCGACAAGCCTAGCTGCAAATGTTGAGGCAATTGTTTTGTCGGACCTTGACCGATTACGAAATTTTAAGGAAGCTTCGATTATTTCAACCGGCACATTTTGTTTTTTGGCTTCCTCAACCGTCCATTCCCCTTCACCAGATGCCTCAATTACGCCTTCCAATTTTTCTAGTTTTGGATCTTCTCCCAGCGCTTCTACAGTTCGATCCATCATAAACCCCGAAACCAAAGTTCCTTTTGTATAAAGTTTGGCAATACGAACTAAATCCAAATTGTACGGCGATTTTTCCAAAACCCCGAATCCTTCACCAATTGATTGCATGTAACCGTATTCAATGCCGTTGTGCACCATCTTCACAAAGTGCCCGGCTCCTCCTTTACCAAAATACTCGTGCCCGCCATCGGGTTTTGCCAGAGAATCGAGAATTGGTTTTACGTAATCATAAGCAGACCTGTCACCTCCGGCCATCAACGGATAACCATCCCGGCTAGCAATAATGCCACCGGAAACTCCGATTCCTAAAAACCTAATCCCTTTGTCTTTGAAATGCTCGTATCTTTTTTGGGTATCAGTATAATGCGCATTACCACCGTCAATGACGATATCTCCTTCCTTGACGTCATCCTCGACTTGATCGAGGATCTTTTCTGTCGCTTCACCTGCCGGCACCATCAACCAGATTATGCGAGGTTTCGCTAAGCTATTTGCTAAACTCTTGATATCTGATACATCACTTAAATTCTTTGCCCAATCATAATTTTTAATTTTTAATTTTAAATTTTCAATTTTTTCTGGACTTCTATTCCAGACGACAACCTCATGTCCGCCTTCAAGCAGTTTAATAACCATTCTTGTGCCCATCCGCCCTAAACCAATAAATCCTAAACGCATATAAAAATTATAAACTTTACATCAAAACATCCGTAACCACATAACTTTTAATCTTTGCTTTTCTATAAAAAATCGCCGGGTATTTTTGCATATCGTTTTCGTTTGGATCCAACATTTTGGCAAGTGCTTCTTTCTTTTCTTCCCCAAACATCATTATTATAAAATTAGTAAACTCACCCAACGCGCGCAAAGTTAAAGTAATTCTTTTGGCAAATTTACCCTCAACTTTCTCTGCGACAACATAGTCTGCAGAGTGAGCAGCATCACTATGCGGAAAAATACCAGCCGTGTGCAAATCCCTGCCCACTCCCATCACCCCGACTTTTTTAGGGAATCTCTTAAACAACCCTGCAACCAGGCCATCGTAGTCACAGGCTGTGGATCCCATATCATCCTCAAATTGAACTCCATGGAATGGAATTTTTTTAGATTTCAAAAAATCAATCAATCCTGATTGCTTCATCATAAGCTCATTGCTGTCTTTATGGAATTGACGCTCACCATATCTTTCATCAACAACACAAATTGCGCCAGGCAAAATATTAGCCGGCTTAACTATCATCTTTCCGTAATCGACTGTAGTTCCGCCCGAAAGTGCAAGAAGAGTCTTTGAATCTACAACCATCTTCAAAATGTCATGCGCCTTAATTTGACCTTCGCCTTTATCTTTCACCTTAAAAACATCAATCATCAAAACCTCACATTTTGCGCAATTGCTAATTTTGTGATGATATTAAGTCTATTATTTTCTCCTGACCTTCCACTTTGG
>MFBQ01000047.1:1844-10912 GCA_001776475.1 Candidatus Curtissbacteria bacterium RIFCSPLOWO2_01_FULL_41_18 | reverse complement strand
GATGCCCTAAAGTTTCCTTCCGCTCTTAGCTGTTCGCGCTGGGCAATTAGTTCTTTTGCACCCTTAGGCAATTCTGTTTTCTGAATTTGGTCAAGCCCCAACCCCAAAACTTTGTCCATCACCAGAATCGATTGATGTTTGGCACCAGTCGGGTAATCGCTTTTGACCATTTTCCACATTACAGCCAACGCCCTTGGCATATCAAGATCATTATCGACTGCCTCGCGAAAGTTCCCCTCGAATTCTGCACAACTCATTCGAGTCTGAAGACTCTCAGAGTCTAAACGACCAACCTTTGGATCGTCCCAAGTTGAAATTTCCTGACGCAGGTTATTAAGAGCATTGTGGGAAGACTCTAAACTTTGCCAAGTGAAGTTAAGTTTTGATCGCCAGTGGGCGGTCAAAAATAAATAACGAAGTGTCAAAGGATCAAAATCCTTTTTCTCAATATCCCCTATTGTAAAAATATTGCCTAATCTCTTGGCCATCTTTTGTCCATCTACCAAAAGATGTTCTCCTTCCAGCCAAAAATTCACAAACTTTTTGCCTGTTGCCCCTTCACTTTGGGCAATTTCGTTTTCGTGGTGGGGAAAAAGTAGATCGACACCGCCACTGTGAATATCAATGGTCCGAAAACTCTCAAGTTTTCGTCCTGAGTCAGTCGAAGGGTCACCTAAATACTGCATACTCATCGCAGAACATTCAATATGCCACCCCGGCCTGCCGATTCCCCATGGTGAATCAAACGCTTCACCGCCAGTTTTAGCATCCTCACTTTCTTTTTTCCAAAGGGCAAAATCCTGTGGGTTATCTTTATCGTATTCATCAACATCGACGCGCGCCCCGGCTTTCACTCCGCGAATATTTGTACCCGACAACTTTCCATAATCTGCAAACTTTTCAATCGCAAAATAAACAGACCCTTCTTTTTCATAAGCCAGTCCCTTTTTTAAAAGCACTTCGATAATTCGAATCATCGAAGTGATATGTTCTGTAGCCCTCGGGTACTCGTCTGCCTTTAAAATATTCAATTTTGTAAGATCGGCAAAAAATGCACTCTCATATTTTGCCGTAAACTCCCTTAACTCTATCCTCTGTTCTCTACTTCTCTTAATAATCTTGTCGTCGATATTGGTAATATTCATTATGTGCTTGACTTTGTAACCGTTAAAAAGCAGGGCTCGCTTCAAAACATCCTCAAACACGAAAGTGCGCCAATTACCGATATGCACAAAATCGTAAACCGTCGGCCCACAGGTATAAAGCCCTACTACATCTGAAATTGGTTTAAACTCTTCAACCTTTCTGGAAAGATAATTAAAAAACCTGAGCATAAAGTTATTGTAACAGATAGGTATTATATCTTATAGTTTTGACAAGACATTCCGTACCTGTTATCATGCTATGATGGTGGATAGAGTGGTCCGTCAATTAGACCGGATAGAAACTCCCATAGAAGCGCGCGAAATTACCCGAAGAAGTCTTGAAGCTTATATTTCTGGCTGTGAGGAGCTAGCCGTAAGACTTGACACTATAATTGAGAAAGTCGGCGAAGGCGGCAAAAGACCCGTAATTCTTATACCATCCCGCGGAGCAGTACCTATATTCTTGGAAGCAAAACGGTTTCTAGACGAACTGCATGGCGAGGCCTCCCCATTAAACGGCAAAAACGCGCGATATTATCCTAAAGGCATTTTTGATTTCCTTGAACAAAAAGGTACAGACCAACCAGACAATCTGACCACAGTAGATGTTATTCTGTTCCCCTTTACCGCAGATGTATCTTTGGAAAATACTGATGACGAGAAACTCGCGAAGGAGCTCAGAGTCTCTTGCGCTAGATCCGTTCTGCATCTTGTAAAAAGAATGAACGGTGGAAGACAAGACTTTGAGTGGTATAAATTTTTAATGAAAAAACTTAAAGCGCACAATGGAGATCCTTCTCACCTTAATCCAAATCAAATAGTTGAATCTCTTGAATCATTTCTCCCCAACCCAGACTCCCAGATCATACTGATTGACACTGTAATTTCAGGCCGTGCAGCACATGATATAACTGGAGCCTTTTATAATCTAGGCGATCCAATAGTGCCTTTACTTGCGGTGGACACTGTCAAAGGCTCAAAGTTCGATCAAAGAAGAAAGGCTGAAATTCAAGACACTTTTAAAAGAGATCTTTGGAAATTTTTACCTGATGGTAACCCTTACAACCTTTTTGTGGAATTCCCTCTAATAACCGAAGACAAAGGAGCAGCGCTACTGGGAGTTATGGCTCTAAATTTTATTGATTTCAATGAAGACAAATTCTTTAATAAGGTAAATGCAACTTTTCTTCCTGATTTTAAACCTCAGAGTTGTATTTGGACCTTGCCGCCTCCCAGCTCAAGAAGGCTCTTCTTGAGTAATTTTAGAGAATTTATGGACGCTGCTTGGAACTGCAAACAGGAATCCTTGGAATCAATAAAAGACGATTTTATAAGAAGACTAGCAGAACAATCAAGAACTCTTACCTCATCTCACCCAGTACCTACTCACCGTGAAATTAGTGAAATCCTAAAACTCAGCAAAGATGCGGTTCTAAAAGAATCAGGATCGCATATTGTTTCTGTAAGCTTACCAAGGAGTGTAGCAAAAACATGGGTACAAGAATTTGCCTCTCACCTAAGCGCTAATTCTTATTCGACCAAGTAGTTTTTAGCAACGCGCAAAGAATTACTCTGCGCCGTAATTCTTTTAGCCCCGCAGCGAAGCGAAGAGCGCAAAGAATTATTCCGCACCGTAATTCTTGATCTCCGCCTTCGTCTTTTGTATCGCCGGATTGACAGCCAGCTCTTGCTCTTTGACCCGTTCTTCACTCAATTCTTCAAGTTTCTTTGCTTCTTCTTCCTGTACTTTTTTGGCTGCTTCTTTCTCTTGCTGCTTCTTTTTCTTCATGGCCTCAAATTCCTCATATATCGCCTTAATTTTTGCATGAATCTTGGCTTGTTCCTCTATACTGAATTTCTCATCCTTCTTGGCCATTTCGGCTAGTTCATCTTTATCTGGAATTTGGTCGGTAGGATGTGTTCCTAAAATCTGGGAGAATGCAGTTTGCCCAATTTTTCTAAGTTCGTTTACAATACTTCCACCCGCGTTGGAAACAACTCCACCAACTTCTGCGCCAACATCCGACGTGTCCATAATTCAATCATAAACCATAAACTATAAACAGGAAACTTCAAACAAACAATGAAGCAATTAAACAATTTAACTACTAGAAATCTTTTCTTCCTTCAAACGCGCGTCTTAATGTAACCTCATCTGCATATTCAAGCTCTGCCCCTATTGGAATGCCGCGGGCAATACGCGTCGTGCGAATTTTTAAAGGTTTAACTAACCTTTGGATATACATCGCTGTAGCCTCACCCTCCATCGAGGGATTAGTTGCTAAAACGATCTCCTTTATAGGAGATCGTCCTGAGCTTGTCGAAGGATCTTTAAGCCGTGGCAAAAGTTCTCTTATCTTCAGCTCTTCCGGCCCGATATTATCCAGTGGCGCAATCACCCCGTGCAAAACATGGTAAAGACCGTTAAACGAACCGCTTTTCTCTATCGCCCAAACGTCTAAAGGATCCTCAACCACGCAAATTATTGACCTGTCTCTGCTTACATCCTCGCAAACCTCGCAGGGATCAGTCTCAGTTATATTCTGGCAGATTGAGCAGATTTTGGTTTTAGTTTTAAGCTCCCCCAACGCCTCCGAGAACTTCTGACTAAGACTGTCAGGCGCATGCAAAAGATAATAAGTAAGTCTGGCCGCTGTCTTTGGCCCAATTCCCGGCAACTGCTCAAATGCTTCAATTAAATTCGCAACGCTTTTCGGAACTTTCATTTTTCGGCAAGCTCAGTACAAGACCTTCAACATTCTTAAGGACAAGCTACTAGAAGAAGTATATCAATCCTGGAGTTTAGAGTGAAGGCTAGCTTCTACCAAACATTCCCTTGAGGGAATCAAGTCCGCCCATTTGCTGCATCTTTTTGGCTGCCTCTTTCTGGCTTTCTTTTATAGCCTCGTTGACTGCTTCTTTAATATCGTCATTACTCTTGCCGTTTGATTCGATAGTGACCACACGTTGCGCCAGAGTTATTTTCACCTTTACTCCCCTTTTCTCAACCTCAACAGTTTCCGCATCCAAAGAGCGCTGAATGGTCATTGCCTCGTCGCGCATTTTCTTTAATTCCTTTAACTGCTGTAATTTATCGAACATGGATCGGGTAACTGGGTTTCTAGGTATCTAGGTTACTAGGTTGTTTAACAAAAATCAACATCTTTATTACAATCTAACAAGTAATTATAATAATCACGATGCCGTAGAATTTTTCCAATTGCCCAGTCGCCCAATCACCTAACAGCCTAATCAATGAAAATCCAAATTACAGAAATTCACATTAGAAATCCGAAAGCCAGGGATTATGCCGCAGGCAAAGTTGAAAAACTAGCTAAATTTCATCCTAAAATTGAAAGGGTCAATGTTCGACTATTTGGTGAAAAAGCACACAGGAATCAACAACACGACTTCACCTGCGAAATCGAAGTAGCAGTGCGTGGCCACGTCTTTGAAATTGTACATGGCGAGCGCTCGATCGACAAAGCAATCGACATGGCCACTGATCGCGCAAAACGCGCACTTGTCAAGCACAAAGAAAAACATATTAGTCTAAAACACAAAGATGGGGTACTAAGTAAATTGCTCAGCCGTCTTCGAACCTAACTTTAGAAGTCAACAGATCTTTTTTTAACAATCGTTGATTTGGCCCTAGTTGTTCGAAACGGTTTAAGCCTCACAACTCGGGTATCAGAAAGCCCAACTGCGCGAAGACCTTTTTTGACTTCTTCTTCACTTGCCCACTGGTCGTACCCAAGGCAAACTACATCGGGCTTGTAATTTTTAATGTGCCCATAAAAATTATTTTCTGCTCCTAATACTGACCGATCTACAATTTTGCATGTTGCCACAAGTGCGAGTCTTTGTGTTTGATTAAAAAGCGCCTGTTTACTTTTTATCCTCTTAACATTTTTATCCGTACCCACAGAAACAACTAAAAAATCCCCATACTTTTTGGCTTGTTTAAAAAAGTCTAAATGACCGGGATGTAACCCGTCAAAAGCCCCAAAAACCATCACGACTTTCATATTATTTTGTGGGTGGCAGTAGTGGAAGGGTTCCCGACAGCCCTTCGACTTTGCTCAGGGTAAACACGCAGCACTGCTTGTCCCGAGCTTGCGAGGGAGCGGGAAGGAAACTACTGACAGGACCCACATAAGATTTAGATTTAGAAGCTTCCTTCCAAGATATGCTTTTCCGGTTTACCATCATTGGTTGTGATCTCGCGTGTAATCCAGATTTGGTTATAGGCTGACGAGTATTTATCCTTATCGCGAAATACCAAACTCCAGCTGTTTTTAGCCCCATCCATAATGCCCGCATCTACAACCTCCTCACCAACCAACCAGACTTGATACTTGTCGCCTCCCTTAGGATCAGGCAGAGTCGCATTAACCGTTAAGGCAAAAGACCCGTCACCATAAGTCCTGGCTGCTGTAGCTTTAGCGTTGTCACCACTAATGTCTCTGAAATCCGCGGACTCGGTCATGAGTTCAACGCCCTTTTCGGAAACACTAGAACCGCCATACGAAACCGCTTTTAAACTATTTGGCGCGTTTTGCAAAATAACGGATAAGCTACTACCACCGCCTGAAGCAAATCTAGACTTAATAACAAAAATAGCTCCTACAACAATTGCCGCAATAATTAAAATTTTAATTCTTGCGCTCCTCGCATCAGGTCTCTTTGTTAAATTTTGTTGTGCCAAATCTCGCATTATAAACAAAAGGTTACCACATCGAAAATTTTCTAGCCACCTATATTTGAA
This sequence comes from Candidatus Curtissbacteria bacterium RIFCSPLOWO2_01_FULL_41_18, assembly GCA_001776475.1. GTDB lineage: Bacteria > Patescibacteriota > Microgenomatia > Curtissbacterales > GWA2-41-24 > 2-01-FULL-41-18-A. Next base: position 4,999 of record MFBQ01000047.1, on the reverse strand, counting down.
GTTTTGAGATGTTTTGAAGTTAGGAAGTCAGCAACTTTTGAGTCTTGCTTGCGCCTTCTTGACCGCTTGTACTTATTATTCGTAGAAAAGCTCTGCTTATTCTCCAAAATCAAGCTATAGACAACGGGCACCAAAAGTACCAGTGGGAAAAGCAGCCAGTTTCTGAAATCGGAGAAGAAAAAAAAGAAGTTGAAATAGTAAAAACCGGCAATTTCGGCAAGAGTCAATACAACAATTACAAAAAACCAGACCAAAGAAATCCAAAGTCCAAAGGTAAGTATTTTATCTGTAGACTTTGGCATCTTTTTGAAATAATTGATAGTTATCCAAAAAATCAGTATGGGCAGCACCAAATAGTACCATGGTAGGATCACAAATCCGCCAATTGCAAAAGCCAGAAGCCATATCACGACAGAATACCAAATGATTCTCCAATTTATTTTGGCATCAAAAGTCGATGAGTTTAACTTGTTTTTCTTTATCATAAGCTCGAAAAAATATTTTTAGAATGCTATCTTTAAGTCTATTCCAAGCGGGTTTTCCCAAAATCGGGGCTAAGAATGCGAAAATTGCATCTTGTGTCGGGTAGAATTTACGACTTTTATAAACGTGTGTCAACCCCGTAAAGAAGTACGAGGATAAATCTTGAACCAGTTTGGATCGATTATCGGGGCTCGACAGAAACTGTTATTGCAGTTTTCTTACCATCGGCGGCGGTATTGACAATTACCGAACCTTGATTTTTCGCATTTTTAATATCAAAAACAAAGTTCGTCTCGTTAACTTGCCTAACTGTATAATCCCATCCCGCTATCGCAAGGGACTCATTGTAAAACTTCATGACCTTATCAAGAGTGTCACTGCTGATGGACGAAACCCCCCAATTGTTATCAAATCCGTATGATTCCAAGATATTTGATTTAGGATACGCAGGGACTGCCGGAAAGCCGCTGGCCACCTTGCCCTTTAAAAATTCCCCGGCAGTTCCGATATCCTCAGATTGACCTAAGTTAAGAGAACAACCGGAAAGGAGCATCGAAACCGCAAGAATAACCCCGAGTCTCTTTATCATTTGGAAAATACTTCCATAGCAATTTTTTCAATATCCTCATCATTAATCTCAATAACATCACTTGCCCGAACACTTTGTGTTGGTTTTGTCCCTTTTTGGGCAAGCACAAATTTCAACTTCACCTGACTACCTACGATTTCGGAAAAAGTCGCATCCAGCATTTTAATGATTCTCGGCTCAGCCAACTTGTCTTTATGGAATCTGTAAAAAACCTCTAAAGTAAGATTATCACCATCAAAATGGGTTGGTCTAGTCGACCGCAAAAGCGCCACCACATGAGCATTGACATTTTTTACTCTAGCCAAGAACTCCGTCCAATGTTTTTCAATATCCGAAAGTGATTTAATCTCAATAACTTTTTGCCCATTAGAACTTTTAGTCTTGCCGATGTTACTACCAAAACCGCTAACCTTGTTTTCGATAGCTATATCAATCTGTTCACTTAATACTTGATGATTATCACTCTTAATGCTAGGGTCAGTCACCTTTGCCTGCCTACTGTTATCTTGCGGCTCACCACAGTACTTACAAACGGCAAGTACTAGCGGTATTTGTGGCAGTGGATAAAGCTTTATTTCGCCCTCAGCAACTAAAATTAACCTTATCAAAGATTGCAACTTATCTAAATCAAATTGCTTTGAGAGAAAAACAAGCTTCTCTATCTGCTCGCTTGCGTAGTCACTAAACAGCTCGTCTTTAATACCTATTTTTATAAATAAAATCTTTTCCAGAAAAATGACAAGTTGCTTTGCAAAAAAAGAAACATCTGCTCCCAAGCTTGCGACCTCCTCAATCTGTAAAATTATATCTTTTAACTTTTTCTGAGCTAAATTTTCAACAAAGCGCGCAAGCTCTTCCCATCCCCCTGATTTGACAATACTTTTTACATCAGCTTCCTCCACCTCTTTTTTATTTGAACTCAACTGATCGAATAAAGAAATAGCGTCTCGGTAAGAACCGTCAGAAGCTTCCGCTATCAACCTCGCGAGGCCGCTTTCTATTTTTATACTCTCAACCTTGGCAATTTTTTCAATCACTTTTGTAAGATCAGAAATAGTAGCCCGTTTGAAGTTAAATTTCTGAACTCTAGAAATTATAGTCGCCGGTATTTTGGAGACTTCTGTAGTACACAAAATAAAAATGGCGTGCGCCGGTGGTTCCTCCAAAGTCTTTAGAAGCGCGTTAGACGCTTCTTTAGTCAACATATGCACCTCATCAATTATGTAAATTTTGAATCGGCCAAGAACAGGAGAAAGCTTGATTTTTTCGCGAAGATCGCGTATATCATCAATATTTCTATTGGAAGCTGCATCTATTTCTATTAGATCAAGATTTGATCCGTCCATAATCGAAAGACACGATAGACACTTGTTGCAAGGCTCAGAAAAGTGTCGAACGTTTAGCGTCGAACGTCTAACGCTACCTTCTTTTTTGCGTTTTGCATTAGTCGTTAGTCGATTTGCGGTGCAATTCACGGCTTTTGCCAAAATTCTAGCAGTTGAAGTCTTGCCAGTTCCTTTTGGGCCGTAAAATAAATAGCCATGTCCAACGTTGCCATTTTCAAGCTGGGAAAGTAAAGTTTTGGCAATAATCTCCTGACCTGTTAAATCTGAGAGCTTCTGTGGTCTGAATTTACGATAAAGAACCATACTTAGAATTTCTAATTTCTAATTCTCTAATTTCTAAATAATGAGCATAATCCTAATTCATTCATGATCACGTCCGAATAAATGCTCAACGCCATGATTTACAAGCTCGCAGACTTTTTCATCGACCAACATCTCATCCCGGCTCGCTTCTTCAAGAACTAGTGGCCAACACAAAACTATATCGCCAAGTCTAAGGATACCATCCGGCGGATTAACAAAACCTTTAACATCAGCATTTTGATTAACCTCTTCCAAGGCAAAAGTTAGAATTTGGTGCTTCTGACCGTCTTGTAAATACGAATTTGCCAGTGCCTTCATTTTGCGCTGACCAACTACAGCAACCGAGACTTCAAAACCGGCATTTTCTATTTTAAGCTTTTTGAAAGTATCTTCAATAGCCTTGCGGATAATTTTCCTATTGACCGGATAACGGG
>MFBQ01000047.1:0-1735 GCA_001776475.1 Candidatus Curtissbacteria bacterium RIFCSPLOWO2_01_FULL_41_18 | reverse complement strand
CCATCACCTGTCCCATTACCTTACCTAAGTCGCCGAGGTTTGCTGCCTCGGTTTGTGAAAGTACCTCATCAACAATCTTTTCAATCTCCACATCTGTCAGTTGTTTTGGCAAATACTTAGAAATTACCGCAAGTTCTGCCTGTTCCTTTCCTACCAAATCTTGCCTGCCGGCTTTCCCATACGCCTCAATTGACTCTTTGTGCCTTTTGGCCTTTTTGGCAATTACTTCCACAATTTCAGCATCGGATAATTCGCCGCCTTTGGCAATCTGAGCATTTTTGACATCGGAAATTAAAAGCCTCAGAGAAGAAACAGCTATCTCGTCTTTAGCCTTTTGAAACTTAACCAAATCTTGATTAATCGCCTCTATTAAACTTGCCATAATACATTCGCATCTTCAAAACTTACTCCTGATATATTTCTTTCGAGCAATCTGAATTTTTTGCTGACGGCGCAGCGATGGCTTCAAATAGTGTTCTCGCTTTTTAATCTCTGCCAAAATTCCTTCACTTTGAACTTTCTTGTTAAATTTGCGGATTAAAGAATCTATAGATTCTCCGGGTTGAGCAATTACTTTAGTCGCCATTTTTATTAAACTACTTAACACCTCCATTCATTAAACTCCAGTTTCCAATTCCCAAATTCCAATCTACGCGGGTGGCAGTCGTGGAAGGGATCCCGACAGCCCTTCGACTTCGCTCAGGATAAACGCACACTGCTTGCCCTGAGTCTATCGAAGGGGCGGGAAGGAAACGACTGACAGGACCCGCTATTTTTACAATTTTGACCATTCGATTTTCCCTCCTGCCAAAAGATGCATATGCAGATGAGGCACATGTTGATAGCGCCCCGCATTAAAAGTTAGGCGATACGCATCTAATTTTTTTTCACTCGCCAAGTTGGTAGCTACTTTAAATAGCTGGGCAACGTCGCCCTCATCCTCTTTAGCAATTGTAGCAGTTGACTCGATGTGCTTTTTAGGAACAATTAATATATGTACCGCAGCAACTGGATTAATATCGTCAAAAGCCACAACTTTTTCCGACTCATATAAAAATTCTTTTTTAATCTCGCCTCTGGCGACTTTGCAAAAAATACAATCTTTGCTTGTCATATACTTCAATCTTAAATTAGCTTCCTTAATCAACCATTTAGCCGATTTAATCATTAGGTTAATTAGATCAATTAGGAATTTTCCAAGATTTCCACCACTTCCTCAAGACTCATTTTAGTAGGCTTCATATTCGGATTCCTGGTTGACCCGTTTCGCAAAAGAACTTTCGAAGAATGCAAAAACCACTGCCCAACCCCATCTGCAGCCGTAATTTCATTATAAGCCTTCGTCAAATCGACTTTGTGCCTGTTGGAGCCGGATATGCGCACATACCCTTCCTGCGGATCTTTCCTGACTACAACTGCATAACCATTTTTAATACCAACTTCCATCACTCCATCGTTTTTGGTAACCACCGCCACACCTCCACCCCAGCGGGTTTTAAATTTAAGACCTTCGGTAATTTCTTTTTCCGCCGCTACTTTTGATTTCAAAATTGCATAGATTGCATCCAAGGCATCCAAAGTCCACTCAGTATGTTTTTCGCTTTTGCCAGGATATACCATTTTGAGCCCTGAAAGAATATTGTGAATGGCAAATTCCCACCTGTCAGAATCTGGCTCACACCATTTGTAAGAATCCCAACTATGATCAAGTTCGGTAACAACTTCAATCAGTCTT
>MFBQ01000046.1 GCA_001776475.1 Candidatus Curtissbacteria bacterium RIFCSPLOWO2_01_FULL_41_18 | reverse complement strand
ATCGAGGATTACATCATCAACAATCCGTCATACTTACAAGGTGCTGATGTAAACGAAACCCTGATACTGTACAAGTCTTGACAAAGAAGGATCAATTGATCTTAAATATAGATGGCATAGCTTGACTTTCCAGAATAAAGATTTCCTGAGAGGAAATGATTCTGGTTTTATTTGGGCAAGTCAGCTGTCCGAGAATTTAATAATTCCCGAAAGGGAGTATTTTTTTGGAGGAAAATGTCAAGTTCAGAATCTGATAGACGACTACATCCAGTTGAGATTGCAAGACTAAGACAGGAGCCTGAATCTTATGAAGAGCAGTTGATACCTGAAGCACTTAATTTGATCAGAGCTGTTGCACACGGAGACCAAGATATTGATTTGGCTCTAAAAGGTTTAAGTGATGAGCATCTTCAAGCTTTGAAGAGTGCAGAGACTGAAGAAGAATTTAAAAAAGCAATATTAAGTGCTTTTCATGATAGATCTATCTATATTATAGCTGGGACTTTAGGAATTTTGGATAAATCTATAGCTGTGATTAATGGAAGATCGGGTGACACTCTTGAAGAGATTTTTGATGATAACCATGATATTGTCTCTCGTGTTAATGAGATAAAAGCGACAGCAAGAGGGATTTTGAGGCAATTAAGATCCGATATTTTATCTCCGGATATGGAACCTGAATTGGTTGGTCCTACCTATTAGTTGATAGTTGATAAATTTTCCACTTTTAGTATAATTTCCAAGCTGGTGTTGCATCAAACCAAGTCTGACTTGGTCAAGCGCGACTACCGAGTTAGACTCGGTGTCTTGCGATATATAAACTACTAATGATCCCACCCCAAGCTTGCGCTTAAGAACCCCACATAGTAGAATATGCTGTCCGGTGGCTAGAGCGAGGTGGAACCACTCTTAACCATTCCGAACAAGATAGTGAAACGCCTCAGCGCCAACGATAGTTGTACCGCAAGGTGCCGCGAAAATAGGTCGTCGCCGGACTTTTAGAAACCTCCCGAGAACAAGAATAAAGGGACGGTCCTCAAAAGGCTTGACACAACAGCCCAAATATAGCATAATTTCTGCATGCCTCGAGGTCCTCGATTTATCTTCAATAATGCTTTCTATCATGTCTTCAACAGGGGTATTAATAAACAGCCTATTTTCTTCACCCATAGAGATTACCAATACTTCTTAAGAAAACTTGGCGATCTTAAAAATCTATATGATCACTCACTTTATGCTTTCTGTCTTATGCCAAACCATTTTCATCTTTCCATCCAAACCCGCAAGGTTCCAATTTCCAAAATAATGGCTTCTATTGGAACAAGCTATTCGATGTACTTCAATCGAACCTATAATCATCTGGGACCGGTTTTCCAAAATAGATTCAGAAGCATTCTTATAGAGAATGATTCTTATTTCTTGAAACTTTCCCAGTACATCTACCTTAATCCTGTGAAGGCTGGTCTTATAAGCGACCCGTTGGTCTATCCATACAGCAGTATCAGAGAAGCTTTGGGTAAAGACTCTCTTAATTTTCTTGACCAAAACATAATCCGATTAGTTGGTCAGACCGAAGGCTCAAGACGAGAGTACGAGAAATTTATTTTAGATGGTATCACCAAAGATTTGAGCGATATGGAAAAATTGTTTGAAAAAGAAGAAGCTGTTTTAGGAACAGTTCGATTCGCAACAGCTGCTCAAAAGAAACACATAAGAAGCCAACTTAAAAAGAAAAAGAATGTTTAAATTAGGCTATTACCACAGTCTTTCTTAGGACCGTCCCTCAGGCCTAGGACCGTCCCTCAGGCCCTCAGGCCCTCAGGCCCCGCTCAGGCCCTCTTCTGCGCTTTTTTTATCCGTCAAAAACTGATACAATAGCGGGCAACTAGGTTATTAGGTTAATGGGCTATTGGGTAATTAGGACATAGCAATTAGCAATTTCCTTTTTTCCCCAAAAAGCCTAAAAACCCAATTACCTAGAACCCAAACAAGGAAGTGATATGGTTGGCTTCTCGCAATCGATTACAGGACACATCAAAGAAACCTTCTAGATTTTCCACTGGAACCAGGTTGGCCACCCTTCGGCCCTTCGAAAAATCTCAGGGTAAACTCGCTCAGGGCAAGCCTACGATGGCTGATCTTTTGGCTGCAACTGGCTACAAAATTGCCTCATTAAAACGTAACCAGGAGGTAAGCGGCAAAATAGTTTCCGTTTCGCCTGACGAAGTGTTAGTCGATATCGGGGCAAAGAGCGAAGGGGTTATTGCCGGACGAGAACTTCAAGCAGCCTCTGATTTAATTGCTAATCTTTCGGTCGGGGATACGATCGACGCCACTGTACTCTATCCGGAAAATGATGCAGGCCAAGTGGTGCTCTCTCTCCGGAAACTTTCTGCCGATGCCAGATGGGGCGAACTAGAGGAAAGGCGTGAGTCCAATGAGGAGATTGAAGTCGTGGCTCTTGAGGCCAATCGCGGTGGAGTAATTTGTGAGTGGCAAGGGATTCGAGGTTTTTTACCAGCCTCCCAGCTTTCCAAAACGCCTGCTAAGCTTTCTGATTTAATCGGTAAGAGCCTGTCTGCAAGAGTAATTGAGCTGGATAGAGGGTCAAACAGATTGATTCTTTCTCAAAAGCAACTGGATAAAGGCGATCTATCACAAATTCTGGCGCTTCTTTCCAAGATAGAAATTGGCCAAAAGCTTGCCGGAGTTGTGTCGGCGGTTTTGCCGTTTGGAGTGTTTGTGGAGGTGGAGGTCGGGTCTTCGGGCAATCAGGTGATCAGGCAATCAGGGAAAAAGAAACCTGATAACCAGATAACCCGACAACCTGAAAACCTGGACAAACTCGAGGGCTTAGTGCATATTTCGGAAATTTCATGGGAGAAAGTTGAAGATCCGGCTAAGTATTTCAAGGTTGGGGATAAGGTTGAAGTAGTAGTTATTGCCAAGGACGAGTTAGGCGGGAGGCTTAATTTGAGTATTAAACAGCTGGCTGTCGATCCTTTCCTGGAAGTTTCTAAGAAATACTCCAAGGATCAAGAGGTTTTGACTGCAGTTGCCAAAGTGACACCTTACGGAGTTTTTGTCACGCTTGAGGGTGGTCTTGAAGGTTTGGTGCATATTTCTAAGATTCCCCCGAATATAACTTACTCTCTTGGGCAGATGCTTTACTGCACTGTGGAGTCAATTGACACAAAATCCAGGCGAATTTCACTGATCCCTGTAGTTTCGGAAAAACCGATACTTTATAGGTAGTCAGGTCGTCGGGCGTTCAGGTATCTGGGCACTGCCTGAGAACCTGATAGCCTGATACCAGATTACCATTATGTCGAAGACACATTCCGAGTTTATCTGTCAGCCCTTCGGCAAACTTCCTTCGACAAGGCTCAGGATACTCAGGGTAAACAGTGCGGTATGAAACAGACATCTACATTTATATGTCAACAATGTGGCTACCAATCAGCTTCGTTTTTGGGGAAGTGTCCAGAGTGCGGAGAATGGAACAGTCTGGTCGAAACGCTAGTTGGCGATCGGCCGGCAGTTACCTTGGGGCAGCAAAATCTGAATATAGATTTATTTAAACTATCAGATGTTAAATCCCAGGCAATAAAGAGAATATCAACCGGTTTTTCTGAATTCGACAGGGTTCTTGGTGGGGGAGTTGTGCCCGGGTCGATTGTTTTAATTTCGGGTGATCCGGGAATTGGCAAAAGCACATTGCTTTTGCAATGCGCAATGCAGATTGCAAAGGGGCAATTAGGCAATTTGGCTGTTAGGTCGGTAGGTAAAAAAACTTCCAAGAGCTCTTCGAGCCTGAGCGGTTCGACTGAGCTCACCGCCGAAGTCCTCAGAGCCGAAGGCCCAAATGCCCAAAATCCTAACAACCCAGAGCACGTAGTGCTCTATGTTACCGGTGAGGAATCCAGCCAACAGGTAAAAATTAGGGCAGACAGGTTGGGAACGGTACTGGGTGATCTGTATATACTGCCGGAGACAGGTGTTGAAACAATTATTGCTGCGGCGCAGAAACTTTCCCCGACACTTCTGATAATTGACTCAATCCAAACAGTAGTTTCCCAAAAGCTCAGCGGATCTGCCGGCAGTGTAGGTCAATTGCGCGAGTGCTCGCAGATTTTACAGAGGTTCGCTAAAGGCGCAAAAACTGGCGTTTTTATCGTTGGGCATGTAACTAAGGAGGGTAGTATTGCCGGCCCAAAGGTTTTAGAGCATTTGGTTGATGCGGTCTTGAATCTTGAGGGCGACGATATGCATGCTTTTAGGTTGCTGCGGTCCAGTAAAAACCGCTTTGGATCAACCTTTGAGGTGGGTGTTTTTGAGATGCAAGATAAGGGGTTAATCCAAGTTGATAATCCTTCGCAAATATTTTTGGAGCAGCGAATCAGCGCACGTGCCGGCAGCGTGGTGACTTCGACTCTGGCCGGCGGCAGACCGATTTTGGCCGAAATTCAAGCCTTGTGCGCGTCAACAATCTTTCCTGTTCCAACAAGAAGAGTTGGCGGTCTGGATTTTTCCAGGATGCAAATTGTCATCGCTTCACTGTCAAAAGTTTCCAAGCTTGCTTTAGGCAATCTGGACATATATTTGAATGTTGCCGGAGGTTTAAAGATTGTCGAGCCGGCCGCAGATCTTCCCGCTGCGCTGGCAGTTGTTTCCGCAGCAGTTGACAAAAGCGTTAAAGAGGGAATTTGCGCTTTTGGAGAGGTTGGCCTGTTGGGTGAACTCCGGCCAGTGGCCAATCTCAAGGTTAGAGTTGAAGAGGCAAAAAGGCTTGGTTTTAACGATTTTGTGTCGCCCGACAGGTTTAAGACTTTAGAGGAGGCCACCAGTTATGCAATCCACGGAGAATAAAATGACTGATAAGTTTAAAGTTTTCTTAAGACCAGCTCTGGCCATTGTCTTGGGATTTATAGGTGTTTTGATAGCCCGGTCTGCTATTCCTGCCGAGGTTTTTTCCTTCTCGGCCCGCTATTTTTTTATTCTAGTCGCCTTTGTTGCTTTTGGAATTCTGGGTTTTATACTGCCGGATATTTTGGAGTTAGCCGGCAGAGCGTCAATTACGGCACTTGCGCGTCAGATTGCCGGTTATCTGCCTAGCGGTTCACCTGGCCGGTTGGTTGCGGGTTTATCCCTGAAGAGAAGGAAGGGGGCAGCCCGCCTAGTTGCTGGTAAATACACAAATCCGCTTTTAGTTGATACCTCGGCGCTTATAGATGGCCGTTTGGCTGATATTGTTGAGACTGGCTTTTTGTCGGGTACGCTGCTGGTATTGCCCGCGGTCGTAAAAGAGCTTCACCAGCTTTCAGACAGCGCCGATGAAATTAGGCGACAAAGAGGTAGGCGTGGCTTGGATGTGCTTTCGACAATTCAAAGAAGTAAGAAGATCAGGGTGGTGGTTTTAAATACGGAGCCTAAAGAGGCCGGTGTTGATGATAAGCTTGTCAGGCTGGCAAAACAAGCGGGCGCTAAAGTTATCACTGTTGATTTTAATTTGAACAAGGTCTCACACATTAGGGGAGTTTCAGTGCTGAATGTTAACGAGCTTGCTAACGCCGTTAAGACGGTCGTTTTGCCCAACGAGCGGTTGAATATCATGATTAGTACGGTTGGTCGTGAGAAAGATCAGGGAGTTGGATACCTTAAAGACGGAACGATGGTTATTGTTGAAGGGGGAGCAATTCTCAAAGGCAGGCGAATTGCCGTCAATGTTGTCAGAGTGCTTCAAACGGTGGCCGGGAAGATGATATTTGGTAAAATTGCGAATGAGAGCGAATAA
>MFBQ01000045.1:29894-38495 GCA_001776475.1 Candidatus Curtissbacteria bacterium RIFCSPLOWO2_01_FULL_41_18 | reverse complement strand
ACTCCTGATAATTTTCTCTCAGAGGTTTTAAAAGAATTTTCAAAAGCGGCTAAAGATATTAGATTTTGGATTTATCAGGCATTGATTGAAGCAAACCCAGCCAAAAAACTCTACTATAAACTCCGCCGAAAGTTAGGGTAGGTCCCTTCTTGGTATAATCTTCAAAGATGAGCCTAAGATTGTTCTTAATGCGTCATTGGCCAATAATTATCATTGTTATTGCGGCATCAATCTTGAGATTTTGGCGCCTTGAAGCTTTAACCACCTTTAGCGGAGATCAAGGCTATGATTTTTTAGTTGTCAAAAGAATGATCGTCGATGGCAGGCTGACCCTTTTAGGACCTAAAATCGGTCCTTACAATCAATTCGGCAATTTATATCTTGGACCAGCATACTATTATTTAATAGCTCCATTTTTATTTTTATTTAAATTTGACCCGATCGGCCCGGCAATTTTAACCGTGATTTTTGCTCTGCTGACTATTTTGCTTATCTATTTGCTAGGTATTCGTTTCTTATCCAAAGGAATCGCCCTTTTAGCAAGTTCTTTTTATGCTTTCAATTCTTTCTTAATTGATCAATCGCGAGCTTCATCCAATCCTCACCTAATCCCTTTTTTTAGCGCTCTTTTTATTTTTTCGGTCCTTAAAATTATTAATGATAAAAACCAGACAAACGCTTCCATAAAAAGATTTTTTTGGCCATTTCTTGCTGGTCTGTCACTTGGAATAATGTTTCAACTCCACTATTTAACTATTTCTCTATTACCAGTGGTTATAATAGTTTTGTTTTTAAATAGTCGCCTTTCCAAGCTTTTACTAATAGTTTTGGCTTTTATTTTGGTGACTGCACCCCAGATTATTTTTGAGTTTCGCCATCAATTTTTCATTACTAATCAATTTTTAAAACAAATAAATCAAGGTGAAATAATCTCAAGTTTTGATGGCATTATCAGGCATCTGTTTGGGTCTGTTCAAAGTTTGACTGAAGTCTTTTCAAGCACTAATAAATTTAATAATGTATTGTTCATCACCATTTTTATATTAATTTTAATTTTCGTTTATCAACCCCAAAAATTTAAAAAGCCTCTCTTTTTATTGATTCTGACAGTTATATTTAGCTTGTTAGCCCCCATAGCTTACTCTGGTGAAATTGGTCTTCATTATTTTGCCCAAATTTATGTCAGTCTTGTACTGTTAATGGCAGTTGCAACAGTTGCCCTTTTTGACTTTCTTAAAAATCCAATGCTTAAAATGGTGATGATTCTTGTAATATTGCAAATTTTTGCTTCAAATATTCTTGGATTAAATCTTGGCGGGAAAGAGGGTTATACTATGCCGAAAGGTTGGAATCTCACGGGGATTAAAGAAGCCTCAAAAATCATTACTCAGGATGTCAATTCCGCCACTAAATTTAATATTGCCGCCACGCTCGACGGTGATACCAGAGCTATGCCTTATCGATATCTCGTTGAAGTCTATGGCGAGAAACCTCTTGGTGTTGAAGAATACCCAAATTCTAATGTAATTTATCTTGTATCACGGGACGAAGAAGAGGTGATAAAAAGATATACTGTTTGGGAAGTAGCCAGTTTTGCGCCGTTTGAGATAAATAAACTTTCAGATATTCAAAACGGCATTAAACTGTACAAACTTGAAAAAACTCAATGAAAGTCTCAGTAATAATTCTAAATTATAATGGTCTTGCCAATACCTTAGATTGTCTTAATTCTCTAAAAAAATGCCAAACTCAAGGTAATCAAGTCGATTTTATAGTTATTGATAATAATTCGAGTGACGGTTCAAAAAAAGTTCTTGGTACTCTTGATAACATTCATCTAATCCCCAACCCACAAAATTTAGGCTACACGGGTGGTAATAACACGGGAATAAGATACGCATTAAGAAGTAAACCGGATCTAATTTTGATTTTGAACAACGACACACTTGCCGATAAAAATCTGATTGTAAATCTTATCAATGCCGCTCGAAACGCTGATATTATCTCCCCAAAAATTTACTTTGCCAAAAACTTTGAGTTTCATAAAGATCGCTATAAAAAAGATGAACTCGGCAGAGTGATTTGGTACGCAGGCGGTAAAATTGACTGGTCAAATGTTATTGGTAGACATGCTGGCGTAGATGAGGTGGATAAAAACCAATATGACACACGTTCTCCTGTCGATTTTGCAACGGGTGCCTGTATGTTAATTAAACGTCAAGTCTTTGAAAAAATAGGTCTTTTTGACGAAAAATATTTTTTATATCTTGAGGATATGGATTTTTGTGTTAGAGCTCAAAAAGCGCATTTTAAAATTATTTTCGAGCCCAAGGCAATTCTTTGGCACAAAAATGCTGGCTCTGTCGGTGGTTCTGGCTCCGATCTTCAAGATTATTTTATTACTAGGAATCGATTGCTTTTTGCTGTAAAATTTGCCAGACTTAAAACAAAAATCGCTGTTTTTAGACAGGTTTTAACACAAGTTGCCGATCCCATAAAAAGGAAAGCTTTAATCGACTTTTTAACATGGCGTTTCCAACAAGGGTCATATAAATTCAATAAATGAAAATATCAGCCTTAATATTGGCCAGAAACGAAGAAAAATTCATTGAGGATGCACTCACGCAACTTGATTTTGCAGATGAAATTATCGTTTTGGATCAAGGATCAGAAGACAAAACCCTCAAAATTGCCAAAAAATATACAGATAAGGTCTTTGTCTATAATAATCAGTCTTTTGATCAGGCAAGAAATCTATTGGCTGCAAAAGCAAAGGGTGATTGGTTACTTTACGTTGATGCGGATGAAAGGTTGAGTCCAGATCTCATAGAAGAAATTAATCAGGCATGTCAAAACGATCAATACGCAGCTTTCTACTTTGCTCGAAAAAATATTGTTTTAGGGAAGTGGCTTAAGCATGGAGGCTGGTGGCCGGATTATGTCCCTAGGCTTTTTAAAAAAAATAAACTACAAAATTGGCATGGACATGTCCATGAGAGTCCCGAAGTTGATGGAGAGTTCGGCTATCTAGAAACTCCGCTAAATCACTTAACTGCAACAAGTCTTGAAAAAATGCTTGCCAAAACTATCCGCTGGGCACAAACGGAGGCACAGCTATCCTTTAAGGCAAACCACCCTAGCGTAACTATATTTAAGGTTATAAAAGCATTCTTTTCTGAATTTATCAACAGATATATTATAAAGGCAGGATTTCTGGACGGAACCGTTGGCTTAATCGAAGCAATATTTCAAGGCCTTCATCGGTGCGCAAAATTAACTTATTTATGGGAGCTTCAAAACGATACTGGGGAAAAATTGCAAAAGGCTCAAGATGTATAAATTACTTTTGCCTTATGACGTTTATGAAAGACACAGAAAAGTGGCAAGTTTCATAAAAGAGAATGAGACAGTTGTTGATATCGGTGGTGAGCTTGATCACCTTTCACAATTTATCAACCCCAAAAAGTTGATAGTGGCCAATTTAAGAAACGGGGATGTCATTATTTTAAAGGACAAGTTGCCTTTCGAAGAGTCATCGTTTGATATAGTCTGCGCCATCGATGTTCTTGAGCACATTCCAAAGGCAAAGAGAGGACAGTTCATAAATTCACTGCTGGTTACCGCCTCAAAAAAAGTAATCATGTCTTTTCCAATCGCTACTGCAAGTCATACCCAATATGAAAAAGAAACCTTAAAATGGCTCCAAGCCAATGGCAAAAACGTCGAGTATTTAAAAGAACATATAAGATTCTCTCTTCCTACAAAAGAAGAAGTAAAACAAATAACGGCCGGGGAAAAAGTAGATATTTTCTATTCCGGTAATTTAGCTCTAAATAGAATACTTTTTAGAATTTTTATGATTGACCCAAAAATTAAATTTGCCAGAAGATTAATTTACGTTACAAAGCTAATTTTCAATTTGATCACCAATCAATTTTTTTACTTAATTCTATCTGACAAACCCTATAGCGACAGTGTTAATCGCGCTTATTTAATAATAAATAAACATACATGAGATTCGGTTTTTACAGTCCATATTTAGATACTTTCGGAGGGGGCGAAAGGTATATGCTTACTCTTGCCTCATACCTTTCCAAAAATCACATGGTCGATATTTTCTGGGATGACCCACTGATAAAAGCGCCGCTTGCGCGTTTCCTGAAGATTGATCTGGCAAAAACTACGTTTAAAAAAAATATCTTCAAAAAAAATCTTTTAGAAAAAGGCTTTCTTACTTTAGGTTACAATTTAATATTTATACTTTCCGATGGCAGTGTTCCGGCAACGCTTGCTGCCAAAAACATTCTGCACTTTCAGGTCCCGTTCCATTTTAAACCAGCGCCTTTTCGCACAAAGTTAAATCTTAAAAGGTATAAATATGTCACCACAAATTCCAACTTTACAAAAAAATATATCGACGAGAGTTTTAATGTCTCATCCAAAGTCATTTACCCCCCAGTTGATGTTAAATCAATTACTCCTGCAAAAAAGGAAAATTTAATTTTGTCTGTTGGTAGATTTAGCAAAGAACAACTTCACCCAAAAAACCAAGAGGTACTAATCGAAGTTTTTAAAGAGGTTTATAAAAATGCTAATGATTGGAAGTTAATTCTTGTTGGGCAGGCTAAAAAACAAGACCAAAAATACATAAGAAGCTTAAAAAAAATTGCCCGAGGCCATGCAATTCGAATCTTGGAAAATTTACCTGTCGAGAAATTAAGGCACCTGTATGCCAAGTCCTCAATTTATTGGCACGCTACCGGTTTTGGGGATGATGAGGCGAAGTACCCGGAAAGAATGGAACACTTTGGTATCGCCACAGTGGAGGCTTCAGCAGCGGGAGTAGTGCCAATAGTAATTAACAAAGGTGGCCAAAAGGAAATAGTTGAAGACGGCAAAAACGGCAGGCTTTGGACGACCAAGATCCAACTGTATGAAGAGACACTCAACCTTATAAAAAGTAAAGAGAAAATGTTTACCCTTTCACAAGCGGCCATGAAAAATAGTCAAAGATTCAGCCAAGAAGTCTTTTTGCGCCGGTATGAAAAAATCATTTTTTAGTTTTAATTTTTTATTTGCCTCTCTTTTAACCCTTTTATTCTTCTTACCAAAAATTGCTGTCGGCAAGGTTCCTATACCCGCAGATTCGCTTTTAGGTCTTTACCATCCTTGGCGTGATAATGCCTATGATGGTTTTAACCCATACAAATTTCCAACTAAAAATCCATTAATTACAGACCCTGTACTTCAGATTTATCCCTGGCGCAAATTAGTCGTTGAAAATTTTAAAGAAGGCAACTTGCCACTGTGGAATCCATACAGTTTTTCCGGTCAGCCGCTTCTTGCCAACGTCCAGTCTGCACCATTCCAGGTTTTAAATTTATTATTTTTTATATTTGGGGAAAAACTCGCTTGGAGTATCTTGGTAATTTTGCCCCCTACTCTAACCAGCCTTTTTATGTATCTCTTTCTAACCAGCCTCAAGTTGAAAGAAATCTCATCAATTTTTGCCGCATTCGTTCTACCTTTTACCGGTTTTTTTGTTTCTTGGTTCACCTGGGGTACGGTTATTACTGCCGCAATGTGGCTACCGTTAATTTTATTTTGTATCAACAAGATATTTGAAAAAATTAGCCCCTTCTATTTTATACTTTTGATATTTGCCATCTCTCAGACTATTTTTTCCGGTCATTGGCAGACGGCTTTTTACGTCATTTTCGCATCATTACTTTACTTCTTGTTCGTTTTCTTTAAAAAAAGATTAAAATTACCCACCCTGCTTATTGTTATAAGTATATTTTTAGCGGTGCTTATTGCATCGATCCAACTTTTACCATCACTTGAATTTACATCTCTTTCCGCCCGCCAATTTGATCAAGGTTATAGCCCGGCTCGCACGGATTGGTTTCTACCCTCCCAGAATTTAACTCAGCTACTTGCGCCGGATTTTTTCGGCAACCCCGCAAGCTACAACTACTGGGGAATTTGGAACTACGCTGAATTTGTCAGTTTTATCGGTATTCTCCCTTTATTTTTTGCCTTACTTGCTCTAATTAAAAGAGGGGCTAATACAACATTTTTTATAGTTCTCGCCGCGCTCTCATTACTATTTGCGCTAAATAACCCGATTTCCAAACTACCATACGTTTTAAATTTACCTTTTATCTCATCAGCTCAACCTTCAAGAATTATCTTTCTTCTGGTTTTTGCGCTCACCTGTCTGTCTGCATTTGGTTTGGAAGCGTTTTTAGCTGAAAAATCAAAGAAGAAATTGGTCCTGCCAAGTCTTTTCATAATTTTGTTAATTTGCGCTCTGGCCTTTTTTACTTACCTTGGTAGAGACTTTTTACCTAAGGTCCAAGATTTAAACCCTGTACGAATTGCACTAAGAAATCTTATATTGCCCTTTTTATTATCACTTGCCTTGCTTTCGATTATTTTTCTGAGAATAATAAAAACGCCTAAAAAGTTATTAATAGCACTAATTTTCATCTTGACCATTTTTGACCTTTTTAGATTTGCCAATAAATCCACTCCCTTTGCCAAAATCTCAGACATCTTTCCGCAGACTTCAACAACAAACTTTTTACAATCAACATCAAGACCTTTTAGAATAATGTCCACAGATAGAAGAATTTTTAATGGTAACACTTCAAGCGTCTACAATATTGAGCAGGTATCAGGCTATGACCCTCTTTATTTAAAATCATATGCCCAGCTTGTTACAGCTTGGCAATCGGGCAAGGTTACGAGCCCAGGCTCGTTTAACAGAATAATCACACCCGAGGATTTTAGCTTGCCAATCACCGATTTTTTAAATATTAAATATATCGTCACTTTTGATGAAATTTCAAAACCCGAATTTACCAAAGTATTTGAAGAGGGCCAAACGAAAATCTTTGAAAATGACAATGTACTGCCACGGGCTTTTATTGTAGATAGAGTAGTTAAGGCTCAAGATGAGAGTGATGAACTTGCTAAAATCATAGATCCCGGTTTTGATCCGCAAACTACTGCATTTTCCCAAGATTTTGAGTACACAGTCCAAAATAATAAATCAGAGGTACAAATCAAAAACTACCAAGACCAATCAATACAACTAGAGACTACTTCAGAAAAAGCAGCACCTCTTGTGCTTTCCAATGTTTATTATCCGGGATGGAATGTTTTCATCGACAGCCAAAAAGCTCAACTTTTAAAAGTCAACTATATATTTCAGTCAGTGTTGGTTCCTGCTGGAACCCATAAAGTCGAGTTCAAATTTCAACCCCAGTCGTTTTATAATGGTCTGTATCTGTCTGCAGCAGGGATTGTTTTGACTATCATTTTTTTATTTTTACTATGGAAAACAAAATTTCAGTCATAATTCCCAATTACAACGGAAAAGACCTGTTGGCCAAAAATTTGCCAAAGGTTATTAGCATGTGTCCCCGCTGTCAGATAATCGTTGTTGATGATGCTTCCCAAGATGGCTCACAAGATTTTGTCAAAAATAAATTCAAAAATATCACTTTAGTAAAAATGCCTAAAAACGTCGGCTTTGCAAATGCCATAGCCGAAGGTGTTAAAAAAGCCAAACATGATTTGATTCTTCTGCTAAACTCCGATGTTGCGCCGCAAAATAATTTTTTAAAGCCGGCAGTTGCCCATTTTAATAAATCAAATTCAGAAAAACTTTTTGCGGTTGCGCTGTGCGATCAAAGTCACGAGGATAATAAGGTCATTACCAGAGGTAGGGGAGGTGCATCTTTTGAAAAGGGGTTTGTAAACCATTTCCCCATGCCTGTCCAAAAAGGGCAAACGCTTTGGGTTTCAGGTGGTTCAGGGCTTTTTGACAAAAAGAAGTTTTTAGAACTTGGTGGATTTGACAATGTCTTCGTGCCCTTTTATTGGGAAGATATCGATCTTTCATTTAGAGCTTGGCGAGCTGGTTTTACCTGTATCTTTGAACCAGCATCAAAAGTCGATCATTTTCACCGAGAAGGTGCCATCTTAAAGCAAAAATCGCCATTTTTTATAAAGACAGTTTCTTACAAAAACCAATTTATTTTTGTTTGGAAAAACATCTCAGATTACTTGTTAACAGTAAAACATCTTTTGTGGTTGCCGTATCACTTTACGAAAGCTCTCCTAACTTTAGATATTGCTTTCTTTACAGGTTTTCTCTGGGCAATCAGCTATCTACCAAGATTGATCTTTGACTATTCACTATTCACTATTCACTATTCACTATCTGACAAGGAGGTGTTGTCAAAATTTGCAAAATAAGCAAAGCTTTTCTACGAATAGTAATGTTCTTTGGGACGTATCAAAAAAGCCAAAAATTGTCGTTGTTATGCCGGCCTACAATGCCCAGAAGACAGTTGAGGAAACTTATCGCGACCTGCCAAGGGATTTAATTTCGGAAGTTATTTTAGTTGACGACGCATCGGCCGATAAAACAATAGAAAAGGCTAAAAAACTAGGAATTACTGTTTATCGCCACCAAAAAAACAAGGGCTACGGTGGCAATCAGAAAACCTGTTACAGGCAGGCACTCAAAAGAAATCCGGATATTATTGTTATGGTCCATCCTGATTATCAGTATGATGCGAAACTTGT
>MFBQ01000045.1:14912-29873 GCA_001776475.1 Candidatus Curtissbacteria bacterium RIFCSPLOWO2_01_FULL_41_18 | reverse complement strand
TATGGTCCATCCTGATTATCAGTATGATGCGAAACTTGTCGGAGTATTGTGCGAACCAATAGTTAACAAAAGGGCGGATATCATGCTGGGTTCTAGAATTCAAACCCGAAGACAAGTGCTTGCAGGCGGTATGCCGCCCTACAAGTACTTTGCCAATCGTTTTTTAACGCTTTTTGAAAATCTTGCAATGGGGCTCAATCTTTCCGAATACCATACCGGTTTTAGGGCTTACAATGCCAATGTGTTAAAAGCAGTTCCTTATCATAACTTCTCAAATGACTTTGTCTTTGATCAGCAAATTTTGATTTCTGCACTTTCCTACGGTTTTAACATTTCCGAAATCCCGGTTCCATGTAAGTACTTTCCTGAAGCTTCTTCAATTAACCTCGCAAGATCCACAAAATATGGCCTTCTGACTCTTTGGACAGTTTTTTTATATCTTGTACATGAAATAGGTTTAATAAAAGTTTCAATTTTTAAAAGCTAATCAGTCTTTTGAAAAAGTTCCAGTATTTTTAAAAATTCACTCTTTTTTTGCTCAGAAACGTCAATTTTGACAATACCACGGTTCCTTTGCCCATAAACGACGCAGGCGCCAAGAGGCGCAAGAAGCACCAAAGGCAGAACCGCCAAGTCCTCCTCACCATCTACTTTAATAAGATTAAAGCTACCTGCCAGATTTTTGTAAATTGCTATCACCAACTCTTGTGTAATTTCTGCCGGCTCATTTTTGACAGTTTGATATTTTTGCCCCTTTTTAAAACCCAAATCCCCAACTTTTGCGTAAACTTCTTTTCTTTGAATCTTAAAATCAATAATCGAAAGTGTCGGCAGCACTCCGTGTTTCAAAAAATTAACCGCAGAGGCATCTCCCACAACAAATAGTTTGTCAAAATTTTTATGCTTTTCAATAAAATCTCCTACAGATCCCAAAAGTTGTCCCAATGGTTTGGCAAGATCAGTCCGCATACTGGAAGGTAACAGAAATTTAGACTTACTTGTCAACACCATAAAGTAGCTTTTACCCTGGCGGTCAATTTCTCCATTCTTAATTCTCCCTGAAGAAATTCTTTCGTCATCATCGGCAAGGATTGTTTTAAAATTTACTATCTCAAGAGCCTTTAAATGGCGTATCGTTCTTTGCTTGTTTATTTCCTGTGCGCCGGACTTGGTGTCACTTGATACTAAAATTACATCTAAAGTTTTGTCCAAAGTTGCTGTCCCAAAAAGGTCATTAATTTTTAGTATTCTCCAGTTTACAAATCGCTTCTTTTTTAAAAACTTAATAATTTTAGCTCGTCGGATTCTGTAATTTTCAAAAAGATTCCCCTTTTTTGAAGCCATCGAATCAGAGGTCAACCCAATTGTCACTTTGTCAGCACTGGCAAATGCTTTTTGCAAAAAAGCCTCATGTCCTTTATGCATCAGATCAAACGTGCCTCCGACAACCAAATGTCCGTATTTCATCAACGCCTATCTTACACAAAGAGACCTTAAATTTGCTAGAATTGAGAAGCATTATGTCAAAGCTTATCAAATTTCCCGGTCTTGTCGATGTCCATGTTCATCTTCGAGAACCGGGCGCAACCCAAAAAGAAGACTTTGAAACAGGCACACAAGCTGCTGTCGCCGGCGGTTACACTCAAATCCTTGATATGCCCAACAACACCCCACCCACCACCACGCCCCAAACGCTTGAGGACAAAATTAAAAGCGCAAAGGGGCGCATTTATTGCGATCTTGGTTTTAACTTCGGGGCAACAGCAGGTTCTGTGCAGTATTTTAAAGAAGTAGAGCAAAAAGTATTTGGTCTCAAAATTTACATGAGTCAAACCACTGGTCCCCTTCTCGTAAACAAAATAGATGACCGTGACTTAATTTTCAAATCTTGGCAAAGTCAGTTACCGATAATGGTCCATGCAAGGGACCATATTGTTGAATCTGCTATATACCTAGCTAAAAAATATAATCGGAAAATCCACATTTGTCATGTAACTGCCAATCAACTCTCATCAATCGAAAAGGCCAAAAAAGAAGGTTTATCAATCTCCAGCGAAGTATGCCCCCATCATCTCTTCTTGACGATTGATGATGTTCAAAGACTCGGTCCGCTTGGAATCATGAAGCCGCCGCTTTTAAGTAAAAAAGACAAGCAAAAGCTTTGGCAAAACATTGACAAAATAGACATGATCTCAACCGACCACGCCCCGCATACGCTCGCGGAAAAATACGACCAAACATCACCTGCCTCGCCGAGTCAAGGCGGGCCAAAATTTGGCGTCCCGGGGCTTGAAACAACTTTGCCGTTAATGCTAACAGCAGTTAAAGAAGGTCTGATTACACTCGAAAGATTAACCGAAATGCTCTGTACAAATCCCAGAAAAATATTCAACTTGCCAAATCAGCAAAACACCTATGTGTTGGTTGATGAGTCACCAACATATACAATCTCCAACAATGGCTTATTCACCAAATGCGCCTGGACGCCTTTTGTAGGCTTAGAGGGTAGGGGAAAGGTGCAAAAAGTTGTTCTTCGAGGTAAAACGATTTTCGAAAACGGCAAATTTACAGGTAAGTCACGAGGCCAAGTAATCTTCCCGCAAATCTGATAGTGCTTCAGTCTCTACATTCTGACATTCTCATTTATCCTGAATTTGTTGAAGGACTTGTCCTGCTTGCCCCGAAGTTGAATGAGGGGAGTTAATCGAAGGGATAATTTGAGAATAAGAATCTGCTCCCCGTATGATATACTACAAATACATAATATGACCAAAAAGTTAGATTACATTATAAAATTAACTTACGACAAAGAATATAAAGGTTATGTTGCAGACGTATTGAATTTGTATGGCTGCATGAGTCAGGGCAAAACCAAAAAAGAGGCGATAGCCAACGCGAACAAGGCAATTAAGGCCTACATGAAAGCGACAACCAAAAAAGTTGAACCGCAAGCAGAACTTGCAAAAACCTCCGTAAATATAAACTTCGCATTGAACTAAAGTGGGCAAATTTGCCAATATTTTCAGCCAGAACGCGGTAAAGGCATTTAAAAAATTCGGTTATACCCACTCGCATACATCCGGTGACCATGCAATCCTGCAAAAAGAAAATGCACCGACACTTTCAATTCCGCTACACAAAGAAGTCGCCCCATATATCTACTAAAGGCCCAAATCAAAAGAGCCGGCATTCCAGAAGGAGATTTTTTAAAAAAAGTTAAATAATCTTATGGCAATTTGACTCCTCGAGCGTGATTTACAAAAGATTCAGACGGAATTCAAGTCGTCGAAGTCGCAGTATAAATTTTGATATTTTCACACTAAAGTTTTAAAATGCGTGTTTATATGGCCAAAAAAGAAGGTCAACCAGAGCAGAATCAATATCGCTTCGCGTTTGCGATTCCTACGGATTTGGAAATTAAACCAGGTGGCGGAGCAAGAGTTTATGGTGAAATAGTAGCCTCCGACGAAGAGGTTGCAAAAATATTAAGAGACGAAATGCAAAAAGAGGTTGGTGCTGATGTTACACTGGAGACGGAAGAACGAGAGAGATCATCCAGCTTTGCTTTCGGCAGTTGGGACATGTGCAGATGGAATCCCCTAGGCCCTAGGAAAAATTGGGGACCGCCGCCAGACCCGAGTCGAAATTAGCACCACTTAGTGTAGCTTCAGAGTAGTTCAAATATCACATCCTAACATTCCAATATTCTCATTTATCCTGAATTAATCGAAGGAAGAATATTAGAATGTTGCACAAAGCACTTTCATTTTTTAACCTAAACACTTAAAATCAATAACAGTTTGACATGAACCTGTTTTTCGATATTGAAACAATTCCCGCTGACGAAAAAATTAAGGAAGTAGCTCTTGCCCAAGCGCTTTCCAAGCAAAACAAATATCAAAATAGTAAGAAGGTAACCAAATCAAAAGAAACACTTTATCACAACACTGCAATTTCCGGCGATTTCGGTCAAATTTTCTGTATCGGCTACGCAATCGATAATCAAAATGTCGAAATCATCAAAGGGCAAGAAGCTGATATCTTAAAAACCTGGTGGCAGGTTGCCGACCGTGCGGATCTTTTTATCGGCCACAATATTATGGATTTTGACCTTAGATTCATTTTCAAGAGGTCAATCATCAATAAGATTAAACCAACGGCCCGTCATCTGAACCTTTCGTTTGCCCGCTACAGGAATGTTCCAATTTATGACACTATGCGCGAATGGGAAAAATGGAGCCAAAGCTACATCAGTCTTGATACCTTGGCCAAAGCCTTGGGGCTTGAGTCCTCAAAAGATGGGGGAATCGACGGCTCACAGGTCTATGATTATTATCTTAAGAAAAAATACGAGGCTATTTACGAATATTGCGCAAGAGACGTTGAACTAACGCGAAAGATTTACAAACGCATGGTTTTTGAAGTTTAAAAGATGCTAGAATCATTCTGCTGTGAGATTCTGGTACAATCCTAACTTCATCGCCATTTTTTTTCTACTTTTTTTCTCCATTTTTGCCCTTAAAAGTTTAACAAAACCCGGTTTTTACACAAGCCACGATGGCGAAACTCATACAGCCAGAATTGCCCAATATTACCAGGCGCTAAAAGATGGTCAGTTTCCTCCGCGCTGGGCAAAAACCCTCTCAAGCGGTTTAGGCAGCCCCATTTTTGTCTATATTTATCCTCTCCCTTACCTTGCTGGAGCGTTAATTCATATGCTTGGCGCCAATTTTGTCAATTCATTCAAAATCTTAATGGCACTAAGCTTTATTGCAAGCGGTCTCTTTGCCTACCTGTGGCTGCTTGAGGTATTTAAATCGCCAAAAAGCGCTTTTTTAGGTGCTCTTACCTATACTTGGGTGCCCTATCGTTTTGCCTTAATTTATGTAAGAGCCTCAATCTCCGAAAGCTTTGCCTACACCTTCCTTCCTTTTTTGTTATTATCATTAACCAAACTTGCGAAAAAAACTAATTTAAAATGGACTGCTCTCTCTGCTCTTTCTCTTGCCCTATTAATGCTTTCTCAAAACCTTGTTGCGTATATGGCTATTCCTCTAATTTGTGCTTATGTTTTGATTTTGGCAATCTGGCAAAAATCCGCTAAATATCTCATATATGTTTTTATTTCTGCCATATGGGCCTTTGGCATTTCCGCCGTTACTTATTTGCCGGCGCTATTTGAAAGGAATTACATTCATTTTGACCAGCTTTTCAAAGATGTTTACAACGCCCACTTTGTAACCCTTACCCAGCTTGTTCACTCTCCGTGGGGTTATGGGTTTGACCTCCCGGGCACCGTTAACGACCAGATTTCTTTCCAAATCGGCCTTGCCCATATTTTAATAATTTTTATAAGCCTATTTGTTTTGTTTATAGCAATCGCCGCAAGATTTAGCATGGTTAAATTTCTACAGGATAATTTTTTTGAAAAACCCAAGTCTCAAGAAAAAATCTTGGCTATATTTTTCCTGCTTGTAATCGCACTCAGCATTTTATTAATGCTAGAAACTCGTCAAACTCATCTATTTTGGAAAAATTTTAAACTTCTTCAAATAATTGATATTCCTTGGCGCCTTCTGGGAATTATTGCCCTCTCAACAAGCTTTTTGGCAAGCTTTGCGGCAAAAAACATAAGAAGCGGGCTAGTTTTTCTATTTTTAGTATCAGCTATTTTAATCGCTAACCGCCACCATTTAAATATTAATGAGGCTAAATTTTATGACGACGAATTTTTTCTAAACTACAGGGGATCTGCAACTCAGTTTAATGAATTTACGCCTAAGTCTAGGTCAAGTGTCGGAGTAACCGATCAATTCCCGCAAAGGATAGAAGTTGTTAGAGGAGATGCAAAAATTAGTGATATTAACCAAAAAAGTAATGCGTTGACGTTCAAAACTGAAAGTACTCAAGTTTCGAGACTTCTCGTAAACGTTGCTACTTTTCCCGGCTGGCAAGTTTTTGCAGATAACAAAAAGTTTGAAAGTGTTGATGATCCGATACTTTTTCGCGAGCTTTACAGGCCTGACAGAGATAACACTGGACTTTTTTACTTTATTGTTCCAACAGGCAACCACACTTTTAATCTTAAATTCACCGAAACGAAATTAAGATATTTTGCAGATTTGTTATCGCTTGCATCTTTTACTGCTGTTATTTTGGCTTTGGCAAAACTTAAAAAGTCATGACTTTTATTAAAAAAAATTACTGGCCCACCATATTGCTTGCATGCATAATTTTTCTTGCCGCCTTCTTGCGCTTTTGGCATCTTGGGCAAAACCCGCCGAGTCTTGATTGGGACGAAACCGCCCATGGCTACAATGCCTATTCTATTTTAAAAACGGGAAAGGATGAATACGGCTACAAATCCCCCCTGTCTTTCCGATCATTCGACGATTACAAGCCTCCCATTTACACATATTTAGTAGTTCCTTCGGTTGCCGTCTTTGGTCTTACCGATTTCGCGATACGATTCCCTTCTGCAACTTTAGGTGTTTTGGCGGTTTTATTTACGTACTTAATGGTTTATGAGCTGTTTAAAAACAAAGTAATTGCCTTACTTTCCGCACTCTTTTTGGCGATTTCCCCATGGCATCTGCAGTTTTCGCGAGTTGCCTTTGAAACCAACAGCGCCACATTTTGGTCTGTTTTGGCAACCTGGGCATTTTTAAGAGGGATTAGGTCAAATGGTGCCAAGGTTGCTTTTTGGATGTCTTTATCATCTTTGGCTTTTGGCGCTAATCTTTTTATGTATCACAACGCCCGTGTTTTTACTCCGCTACTGGCAATCATTTTATTGTTTCTTTTCAAAAGAAAACTCCTAAGTATCAAAAAGTATCTAATTGTGCCTGCTCTAATTGCCATACTTTTTTCTATTGTTCTAATCCCTATTGTCACATCAGTTTCCGGCCGACTGCGCTTTGAGGGAACAAGTATTTTTGGCGATGCCTCGCCACTTTATAAAGCCTCGCAACTAATTGCCCAGGATGAAGCAAACCATCAACTTTTAATCGGTAAAATTCTTCATAATCGGCGCCTTGTCTATATTCCAATTCTTGTAAATAATTATCTTTCTCACCTTAATCCTACCTTTCTGTTTTTTACTGCCGATATGGACAGGCACCATGCTCCGCAAATTGGCCTTTTGTATCTTTGGGATTTGCCCTTTATTATTTGCGGTATTTACTTTTTACTTAGCAAAAAATTTCCGCCCAAATCAAAAGTAATTGTTTTTGCCTGGTTTCTACTAGCTCCCGTTGCATCCTCTGTAACTTGGGGGGTACCCCATGCTTTGCGTTCAGAAATTTATCTACCAACGTATCAGATTTTTGCTAGCATTGGCGTCTATACCTTATATACTTACACAAAGCACAAGAAGCTTTTTGTGCTCACCATAGGACTTGCACTTTTGGCTAACTTTCTTTTCTACTTCCATCAATACTGGGTGCATATGCCCATTCAGTACTCGCAAGCCTGGTTATATGGTAGAAAACAGGCAGCGATTTTTTCAGATTCGATAAAAACGAATTACGACAGGGTTATTGTCTCAACAAAACTTGAACAACCACACGAATTTTGGCTTTACTATCTAAAATACGATCCTAAGAAATACTTGGCAGAAGGCGGCACTGTATCAGGCGGCTTCTTGGAGACCAGAAATAAGTTTGACAAATATTTATTTAAGCCAATCGATTTTGAAAAACAAGCAGGGGAGGCCAAAACACTATTTGTAGGATTGCCTTCCGAGTTTGGACAAAATGCCCATATTTTAAAAATTATTTACTATCTAAACGGTGAACCGGCAATTTACATAGCAGATAAATGAAAACAGTTATCGCCAATAAAAGTTACTTGCTAGTAGCAATTGTTCTTTTAGCCTTTTTCTTGCGCTTTTGGCAGCTTGGACAAAACCCGCCGGGTCTTTACGTCGATGAAGTATCCCTCGGCTATAACGCCTACAGTATTTTAAAAACAGCCCACGACGAATACGGCAACTTTATGCCATTGGTTTTCAGATCGCTCAATACCTATAATCCTGCCCTTTCTGTCTATACACTAGTTCCCTCAATCGCGGCCTTCCAACTTAATGAATTTGCAGTCAGATTTCCCTCTGCACTTGCCGGTACGCTAACGGTACTTTTGACTTATTTTTTAACGTATCATCTTTTTAAAAAAAGAAACATTGCGCAAGTTGCCAGCTTGCTTTTGGCGATTTCCCCCTGGCACTTGCAATTCTCGCGCTTTTATCATGAGGTAAACATCATGGTATTTTTCTCAATACTTGGTCTTGTTCTACTTTTTTACTCTTTCAAAAAGCATTATCTTGTCTATCTTTCGGCGATTTCATTCGGGATTGCAGCAAATACCTTCCATGGCGCAAAGCTTTGGATACCGCTTTTTTTATTTGTGATTCTTATTTTCTACAATAGGGAAATTTTCAAATTCGGCAAAAAATTAATTATCGCCCTTTTAATACTTGCGGTTTTTTCACTGCCTACAATACTTAATTTTCAAAACAGCTTAGTCAGACCAAACTCGGTGAGTATCTTTAAGGAGAAAAAACCGCAAGAAACATTTATTTCAGGTTACCTTTCCCACTTTTCGCCAAATTTCTTGTTTATGCAGGGGGATTTTATGGGAAGGCATGCAGTACCGGGAATGGGCGAGCTTTACATCTTTGAATTGCCGCTTATTTTAATTGGTTTATTTAACCTAGTCCGCCAAAAAAACCGCACAGCAAAATTTTTGCTGGCTTGGTTTTTGATTGCCCCGATTCCGGCTGCCCTCGCAGCGCCTACACCTCATGCGGGTCGCGCTCTAGTGTTTTTACCCCTGTGGCAAATTATTGCCGCCTTTGGCGCATATAGCCTTTGGCAAATAAAGATCGCAAAGTACACAAAATCAATTGCTTTGGTTCTGCTCGCTCTGGTGGCAATTTATAACATAGCTACTTATTTTCATCTCTACTACAAGCATTATTCTAAAGAAAAAGCCCCTGATTGGTCAGACGGCCATAAACAAATGGTCCAATACATAGGCCAGGTTTATAACGGCTATGACTCCATAGCGATTACCAAATATTATGGCTATCCTTATATTTATCTGCTTTTTTATCTTAAATATGATCCTGTTAAGTACCAGCCTCAATCAGAAAATAAAGATGCTTTTGATAAATTTCATTTCTACTCAGGTGTTTTGCCGCGAACTTTCGGCAAAACCCTGGTAATTACAACACCCCAGCCCAACGCCCAAAATGTTATCAAACAAATAAAAATGAATAACGGCGACACCGTTTTTGTCGCCCAAAACTAGAATGAAAATTATTATTTTGTTGCTAATTGCAATCACGATAGTTTTTAAACAAGCGCCTAAATCCCAAGCTTGTGATGTATATGCGGCAAAACGGGCAATCCCGCCCAGGATTTTTTATGAGCAAACAATTGATGGCAATAATCAGCCGGTCTTAATCACCCGCTTCTTGCATAACAAAATAGGCATTTTTGCTTCTGAGGTGGCCAAGTGTTACTTTAATGTTATTGCGCCAAATGCCATGTACGCAGGTGCCGGAATCTTTGGAGTAATCTTTGAAATATATCTAGCCTACAAACTCGTTCTTTGGAAAAAATGGTATATTCTTATCATTTTATTACTATTACCTTTTGCCCCATTTTTCAATATTTTTGAAAACCAAATTTATTATATGCATAAATTATTTGCACTTTTTGGCCTGGCAGTTTTTGCCATAAAAAAATGAAGAAATATCTGCTACTTGCAATCATACTTTTGGCCATCATATTGCGTTTTTGGCAACTTGGCAAGAACCCGCCATCGCTTTATTGGGATGAAGTATCTTTGGGCTACAATGCCTATTCAATTTTGACAACAGCCCATGATGAACATGGAAAATTTTTACCCTTAATAAACTTTGCCGCATTTGGTGATTACAAACCCCCGGGATATATTTATGCGGCTGTTGCCCCTATAGCGCTCTTTGACCTTTCCGAATTTGCCGTAAGATTCCCCTCTGCTTTCTTTGGAGTACTAACTGTTGTATTAACTTATTTCCTTGCTAAAAAACTGTTTGAAAATGAAAACGTAGCGCTTCTCGCTTCTCTTTTCCTGGCAATATCTCCCTGGCACCTGCAATTTAGCCGAGCAGCGTTTGAAGGTAATATGGCGCTTTTTTTCTCCACTTTAGGGATCTATTTATTTTTAAAATTTGCAACAGATAAACCCTATTATATATTTTTATCTGCCGCCTCTTTTTTAATTGCTCTCTATACTTTTACAGGCCAAAGACTCTTCGTACCATTTATACTTTTAATTTTGTTGATTCAATTCCGAAAAAAAGTTTTGGCTAATATCAAACTCGTTGTAGTAACTGCAGTGGCATCAAGCATTATATTTTGGCCGCTTTTTAAATTTGCTACTTTCACGATTGAAGGACGCCTTCGTTTTAACGAGGTCACCATATTCAAAGATTTGGCACCGATTGATGATTCAATCAGATTTCGACAAACGGACAACTTTTCGCCTCTTTCCAATATAATTCATAACCGCAGGTTCTTTTTTGCCCATCAATATCTAATTCACTATTTCGATAGTTTTAGTCCTTCTTTCTTATTTTCAAATGGTGATGTTAATCCTAGACTATCCATTCAAACTGTCGGTGAGCTTTACTACTATGACCTTATCCTTGTTGTTGCTGGCATTTACTTTTTGTTTTACACAAAGTCCAAATACCGCTTTTTAATAATTGGCTGGTTGCTAGTTTCCCCCTTAGGTCCGGCAACCGCCAGGGAAACACCGCATGCACTAAGAATGATCCATATCCTGCCAACCTATCAGTTAATTGCTGCTTTTGGATTATATAATCTATATGGCTTATTTAAATTTAAAAAATTGTTCGTAACTTTTTCATTTTTAATTTTAACTTTTTCATTTCTTTATTATCTGCACATGTATTACGTCCATTATCCACGCCAGTACGCAAGTCAATGGCAATATGGTTATAGACAGGCAGTCAAAATTACCAAAAATCATTACAATCTGGTAGATAATATAATTGTCACAAGCCAGTTAGGAAGGCCATATGTCTACTTCTTGTTTTATATGAAATACGATCCTATAAAATATTGGAATAATGCCAAAATAATAAAGGACCAATTCTTCTTCTTTGATGTTGC
The DNA here is from genome assembly GCA_001776475.1 of Candidatus Curtissbacteria bacterium RIFCSPLOWO2_01_FULL_41_18. GTDB lineage: Bacteria > Patescibacteriota > Microgenomatia > Curtissbacterales > GWA2-41-24 > 2-01-FULL-41-18-A. The sequence continues at coordinate 18,690 of MFBQ01000045.1, read as the reverse complement.
CAGCTTCGACAAGTTTCACTTTTCAAATGCACCTTTGGATGAAAAAATAGAGGGCAAGAAACTTTACATAGTGGCACCAGGTCAATTGCCAAAAAATGCACAAGATATTGAAGAAGTTAGGGACCCAAACGGCCAAACTGTCTTGGAAATTGGAACAGTAAATTAAATGAAAGATGTAAAAACACGTATATTTTTGGTCTTGCTTGTTATTTTTTACTTTGCAACTAGGCTTGTAAACCTCAAAATTATTCCTATTTTTACTGACGAAGCTATCTATAGTTTTTGGGCACAAGTTGCGCTTCATGACCCGGCTAATCGTTTTATCTCATTGGAAGATGGCAAACAGCCGCTTTTTATCTGGCTTGCGGCTATTTCTCAAAAGTTTGTTGCAGATCCTCTAGTAGCAAGCAGGTTGGTTTCAGTCTTTGCCGGCTTCGGTTCCCTAATAGGTATCTATCTTTTAACCAAAGAATTGTTTGACAAAAAAACCGCCATATTGGCAAGCTTCTTATATATAGTGCTGCCGTTTACCCTTCTTTATGACCGCATGGCTCTGTTTGACTCACTGTTAACAATGTTGGGAATATATGCAGTCTTTTTTACGTTTAAAATGGTCAAAGATCCACGGCTCGACACTGCTATTTTAAATGGATTTGCGATAGGACTTGCAATGATAACAAAATCCTCAGGCAATTTTTTTCTTTATCTCCTACCATTTTCGCTGATCTTTGCAAACTTCAAACAAAAAAAAATTGCACAATTCTTTGCCAAATGGATTGCACTTTCAGCAGTAGCCGTTTTTATTTCCCTTGTTATCTATAATTCTTTGCGCTTATCCCCGCTATTTTATATTATCGCTCGAAAAAATTTAGAGTTTATCAGATCTTATCCAGAAGTTATCAAAAATCCATTCGAATATTTGGTACCAAACTTTAAAGCTATTGTAGGTTGGGTCATAACCTATGTCCAACTACCTGTTTTTATTTTATTCATAGCCGGGATAATCTACGCGTTTATCAAACGAAACATAGCCGCTATTTATTTGTTGATTTTAGTGCTTATTCCGTTCACGGCAGAACTGATTTTTAATAAGGTTTTATACCCCAGATTCGTACTTTTTTATTTTCCCTATATTATTTTAATAATCGCTTATTTTGCGGCCTCAATTATTAACGATCAAAAACGGCTACAAAATATTTCAATTATTGTTCTAAGCCTTGCTTTATTAATGCCTGCGGTTACATCCTTTAGGTTACTTAGCGCGCCGACTCTGGCAAAAATTCCTAAAAATGATTCAGCCCAATATTTAAATGATTGGCCGGCAGGTTACGGGATTTCCGAAGTGGTTGATTACTTAAAACAGGAATCCAAAGGTCAAGATGTTTATGTCGGTACGGAAGGCACATTCGGGCTCTTGCCTTATGCCCTAAATATCTATTTTTTTAACAAAAATAATGTCCATATTTACAGTTACTGGCCCCTAGACGTTGATAAGCTACCTGATCAAATTTTAGATTTTGCTCAAAAAGGCAACAAAACCTATCTCATTTATTACCAGACTCGAAAAGAGATAACTAACCCTAATCTAAGACTCATTGCCAGATATCAACAAGGGGTAGGGGACAGCTATATGAGACTATACCAGGTAATACCATGAAATTGGTCAGAGAGAATTTTTTCTTACTCGTAATAATTTTAGTAGCGGTATCATTGCGTTTCATCAATCTTGACACAATTCCTATTGGCTTTAACGATGATGAGGCCGCATTTGGCTACAATGCCTATTCTATTCTTAAAACTGGTAGGGATGAATGGGGAAGATTTTTGCCGTTTCCGGTTTTTGAGAGTTTTGGAGATTGGAAACTTGTAGGTTATCTTTATCTCACAGTTATTTCCCAATTTGTCTTTGGGATAAGTGAATTTGCAACCAGATTCCCGTCAGCTGTTTTTGGAATAATGTCTGTGTTTGCTACTTATTTTTTAGCCAAAGAACTTTTTAACAGAAATGTAGGTTTAATATCGGCATTTCTTCTGGCAATTTCTCCATGGAGCATTATCGCTTCACGGAACGCGTTTGAATCTGATATTTTAATTTTCTTTATAGTAATTTCTACCTATTTTTTCTTAAAGGGGTTGAAAAATGGCAAATACCTGACTTTTGCTTTTATTGGATTTGCTATCTGTTTTTATATTTACCGCTCTAGCTGGCTCTTCATACCCCTTTTTATCTCCACGCTGATTTATTTATATAGAGAAAAGTTTAGAAGAATTTGGCCGATACTTACCAAAAACTTAATATTCTTTGTTATTCTACTTACTCCTCTAATTCCGACTGTATTAACTTTTAAAGGCCAGTCTCGATTCTTTCAGGAAAGTTTTATTACCGGAGTTCAAAGGAGCGGAATCATTGATGAGATTAATGCCAGACGCGGTTCATGCCAATCGAGATTACCTGTGTTTACATGCTCATTGATATACAATAAATATACCTTTTTTCTCTCTACCTATCTTAATAATTATTTTTCAAATTTGTCACCTGAAACATATTTTGTAAGAGGCAATTACACCGGTTATCAATCAGCACCACTTAGAGGTTTTTTCTATAGTTTCGAATTACCACTTTTGATAATTGGTCTAATTTCTTTACTAAAAGTAAGAAGTGACGCTGCCAAACTTGTACTTTTTTGGATTCTAATTGTTCCCATTGGGCCCTCAATAACAGGTGTAGGTAATCCTGGAAGACTAAACATTTTGATGCCAGCACCACAAATTATTGCTGCTTATGGAACAGTTACGGTTTTTACTTTAATTAGATCTTCGCTTCTTAAGCGTTTATTGGGAGTTTTAATGACAATCATCATCTTATTTTCTCTCTCAAGGTTTTTGGCGGATATGCTCTACTATTACCCAAAAATTTCTGCAAGATATCAACGTTATGGCTATAAACAACTTTTTGATTATCTTGAAAGCCAAAAGCATGCATATAAGCAAATTGCTATCTCAAGAAAAGGCGATGATGCCAAGCAATACATCCATTATTTATTTTATGAAAAATATGATCCCCAAAATTTTTTAAATTCGACAGTAAGATATCGTGACCAAGGAAAATGGCAGGTTGTCGAAAAAATTGGAAAATTTAGTTTTTATCCATCTGCTCCTGGACTTGAAACTTTGCCCGCCAACTCCTTGCTAGCAGTAGAAGGTACAGAGGCGAAAGAATTATTATTCCCAATCAACCCCGTTTTTATAGTCAATGATCCAAAAGGGGATCGACTTTTTGAGGTATATGATGTTGATCTTCTTAGAGGAGACTAGAGGAGGCTGAAAAATTTGAATAGAAAAACATTTTTTTGGTTAATTTTAATTTTAGCTTTCGCACTCAGATTTTGGCAACTTGGCAAAATTCCACTTTCACTTGATTGGGACGAAGTGAGCAATGCCTATAATGCATATTCAATTCTTAAAACTGGCCGCGATGAATACGGCAAAATCCTACCACTTTATAATCGTTCCTTTGATGATTATAAGCCTCCCGCCTATATGTACCTTAACGTACCAGCTGTTGCCATTTTTGGCCTGACACCATTTGCTGCGCGCTTGCCGTCAGCAATTCTTGGATTTTTGACTATACCCGCCCTTTATTTTCTCGTTAAGCGTTTAGTAAAAGATGAAAAAGTGGCTTTGATGTCAGCATTTTTACTGGCAATTTCTCCTTGGCACCTGCAATTTTCCAGAGCGGGTTTTGAGGCCAATGTTGGCCTCTTTTTCACAGTTGCCG
>MFBQ01000045.1:13961-14874 GCA_001776475.1 Candidatus Curtissbacteria bacterium RIFCSPLOWO2_01_FULL_41_18 | reverse complement strand
AATTTTTAATAGCATCCGCAATTCTATTTGGCGCCAGCTTCTACACTTATCATTCAATGCGTATTTTTATCCCACTACTCCTTGTTGCAACACTGCTAGTCACAAAAAAGCAATTCTTTAAAATTTCCAAGAAATATATTGCGGTTTTTCTGATACTTTTAGTATTAACTGCCGCCCCTCTTTTTATCTTTGTTCCAAGACAAGCATTATCAGAAAGATACGAGACCACCACCCAATCGGCTAGGCTTGCGGATATCAACAAATCAATTGAATTTATCCTACAAGACCGACAAATAGGGTTTAAATTCGCCAGTTTAATCCATAACAGAAGGCTGGTAATCGCCCAAACTCAATTAAGAAATTATCTTTCGCACTTCGACTTTAATTTCCTATTTACAAAGGGCGATAACAATTTTCGGCATCATGTCCAAAATTTGGGTATGCTGTACCTTTTTGAACTGCCCCTGATACTTTATGGTCTATATTTATTTATTAAAGACGGCAGTGGTAAAAAACTATTTATCCTTTCCTGGCTGATCTTATCTCCCATACCTGCGTCGCTTGGCGATGCAGTACCTCATGCCGTTAGAAGCCAAACTTTGGTTATTCCACTTCAAATTATTGCCGCTTATGCCATCGTTAGTCTTTATAAGAGCATCAATGCAAAAAGGCTATTTGTATTGATACTAACTGTAATTATTAGTATTTCAGTCTTTGGGTATCTCCACAATTACTATTACCATTACCCGCATGACTTGGCTTCATGGTGGCAATTCGGCTATGACCAAGCCGCAGTTGAGACAGCGAAATTAAAAGATAATTATCAGAAAATAATCGTTGACCATTCTATCGAACAAGCCTATATCTTCTGGTTATTTAACCTAAAGTATGATCCTTCTGATTTTCAAAAAAA
>MFBQ01000045.1:0-13815 GCA_001776475.1 Candidatus Curtissbacteria bacterium RIFCSPLOWO2_01_FULL_41_18 | reverse complement strand
TTGGTCATCCAAAATGAAGAAATATACAATTTCTGCTGCTTTTGCTGTTTATAACGAGGAAGCAAATATAGTTGATTGCATTCAGTCCCTTAGGAAGGTTGCCGATGAAATTATTGTTGTTGACGGTACGTCGCAGGATAGAACCGCGCAACTTGCCGAAAAACTGGGGGCTCACGTTATTAAAACCACCAATAAACCTATGTTTCATATCAATAAAAATTTGGCCATCGACGATTGTAGTGGCAACTGGATTTTGCTAATTGATGCCGACGAAAGAATTAGCAGTGAGCTAGCTGCGGAAATCAAACAAACTGTTAATAAAAATCCTAAAGAAGAAGGCTTTTTTATCAATCGTCGCAACTGGTTTTTAGGCGGATATCTAAAAAAGGGCGGGGTCTATCCCGATAGCGTAATTAGACTTTTTAAAAAAGGCAAAGGCAGACTACCCCAGATAAGTGTTCATGAACAAGTAAGAATAGAAGGCGAGGTAGGTCATCTTAAAGGCGACATTGTGCACTTTGCAGACCCAACCTTTAAAAGATACTTGTTGCGAGCTAATCGTTACACAGACCAAACCTCGCAAGAACTTGAAAAGAAAAATCCAGGTAGGGGACCAATACCAGTTATTTATTACATGATCGTCAAACCACTGGCAACATTAGTTAATATTTATGTCAGGCACAAGGGGTACCAAGATGGTTTTAGAGGTTTTATTTGGGCACTTTTTTCGGGATTTCATCACTTTTATGCTTACGTTAAGTATTGGCAGTCAAAAAAATAATCATCCAACTAAAAGCATGCTCATTTTGACCCCTTGCATTACTTGCTAAAACTTGCTAACTTTTTTTAAAGATAGGTAAAATTCGGAAAGGAGGAAATTGTATGGCAAAGAAAAGAAAGAAAAAGAAGTAAACGTATCTTCCCTTGCCCACCTTAACGGTTTTACAAGACTCAACCTATAAAACAACGGAAGGTGGGTTTTTTATCTGGGCTCGAGAAAGTCAATCATTTTGTACTTGCTAGATGTACCTCAGCTGCTGTACTCTTAAAAAGAGTGAAAGTCGCAGTCGATATAAGCCCCACAATAGGTGATCACAGAGTCAGAGGTATTGGTACCTATACCGAACAGTTAGTCAGTCAGTTCAAAAAGGGCAAGTGGCAGATAGATTTTGACTTTTTTAAAGATCCCAAGTCTCCCCCGCCAACAGATATAATTCATCATCCTTATTTCGATCTTTTTTTTCATACACTGCCCATCAGAAAAACAGCCTTAAGAGTAGTAACAATTCACGATGTTATTCCCCTGCTTTTTCCAAAATACTTCCCAAGAGGCATAAAAGGTAACATAGATCTCTTTTTGCAAAAAAAGGCCCTCAAAAATGTAGATGCAGTTATCTGCGATTCGCAAACATCAAGGCGGGACATCGTTGCCCAACTTTCATTTCCTAATGATAAAATCCATGTAGTCTATTTGGCTGCTGGTCAAAATTTTAAAAAAATTACAAGTCGCCAAAGTCTTGGCAAAGTCGCCAAGGAATTTAAGCTGTTTTCAAAATTCGTCCTTTACGTTGGTGATGTCAATTGGCATAAAAACATTGAAACTTTGCTTCAAGCCGTCAAAATCGCTCGCGTAAACTTAGTGCTTGTAGGCAGTGCTTTTCAAAATAAATACCTGCCTCAAACCGTAAGCATCGATCAAAAAATCAACAAATTAGGCCTGTATCATAGAATAATTAAGACCGGATATGTTCAACAAAAAGAATTAGTCGCTCTTTATAACTTAGCTCATGTTACCCTGCTGCCTTCATTTTATGAAGGTTTCGGTCTTCCCGTGCTGGAGAGCATGGCATGTGGTACGCCAGTTATCTGCTCGAAAGTCGCTTCACTTTCTGAAATCGGTGGTAAGGTGGCTATTTTTTGTGATCCAAAAGATCCAAAAGAAATTGCCGCTAAAATAAATTTTGTGTTCCACTTTAAAAAAGATCAAAGAGAAAAACTCTCCTATGACTGCCAAAAACATGCAAGTGCTTTTAGCTGGGAAAAAGTTGCTAGCCAAACAATTAGTATTTACAAATCAGTGCCAAAATCCTCAGATGCCACAATTCCTTAAATCTAACGTTGCAAGAATTATATATTTATTTTTAATTTGGAGAGTATTATTGTTTATAATAGCTTTTTTCGCACCAATTTTTATCCCTCAATTTGGAGCAAAGTTCCCTTATTTTCAAGAAACGTTAATTTCATCAAATTTGCCTCATTTCGTCTGGGCTTTTGGAAATTTTGACGGTGTACATTATCTGCGCATAGCTCGCGACGCTTACGCTTATCAATACACTCAGGCATTTTTCCCTCTTTACCCTATACTCATAAAAATAATCTCTTACGTCATACATGGGAACTTGCTCATCTCTGCGCTTTTAGTATCAAACTTGTCATTTCTGGCAGGTCTTTTAGTTTTTTATAACTTTGTCAAAAAAACCTGTAACGACAATGTTGCCCTCTGGTCGTGCCTGTTTTTGGTTAGTTTCCCCACTTCTTTCTATTTTGGCGCCGTCTACGCGGAAGGCCTTTTTTTCTTGATGATTATATCAGCTTTTTATTTACGAGAAATTGGTAAAATCTGGCAAGCATCGGCAGTTGGTGCCCTGTCTTCTGCTACAAGGCTTGTTGGAATTTTTCTGGCACCGTCTCTTATCAAAGGTAAAAAGTTAAAAGATCTAATACCGGTTTTAATTGTCCCCATGGGTCTTATTTCCTATATGGTCTATTTAGAAATTAAGTTTAACCAGCCGCTCTATTTTCTGACATCTCAATCTGTCTTCGGTCAGCAAAGATCAACAATGCTGATTTTTCTTCCTCAGGTTTTTTGGCGATACTTAAAAATTATTGCAACGACCAGTGACTTTGCTCTTTCTAATGCTGTTTTTGAGTTGGCAGCAACACTCTTTGCCATAAATTTATTGCTTATCGGAACAAAAAAAGTTCAAAGGCACTGGCTAATTTTTGCCTGGCTGGTTGTTTTAACTCCAACGCTCACGGGAACCCTGGCCTCTATGCCAAGATACATTTTGGTAGCTTTCCCAATCTTTATAATTTTGGCGAAGCTTCGAAGTACTCCAATAAAGATTTTAATTTTGTCCATTTTCGTCATTCTGCTTATAGCCGCGACCGCATTTTTCACCCAAGGCTATTGGGTAGCCTAAGTTACAAAACTTGTGATATTATCTTCACGTGAGTTTTTTCAAGTTGTTATTAACCAGCGTCTTATTCAATGTGACAGCCAACATTCTTTTGAAAACTGGCGTAAAATCATTTGGCGGAATTTCTGGGCAGAAGGCTAAGCTTGTTGAAGAGTTAACCAAAGCAGCTTTTTCCCCTTTTATCATTTCTGGATTAGTACTTTATGGACTCTCGTTTGTAATTTGGTTGAGGGTTCTAAGTTTCAACGATTTGTCCCGCGCCTACCCAATTTTTGCTACAGTAGTTTTCTTGCTAACAACTTTGGGATCAGCTATTTTTTTAAAAGAAAACGTTTCATCAGCGAGAATTGTCGGCATAATTATTATGCTTGTCGGGATTTATATTGTTGCCCGATACTAATGTATTGTGAAAGCCGCAATTGTTTTACCCGCATTTAATGAATCTGCCGTAATCTACAAAATTCTCAAATCTTTACCCAAAAGGCTTGAAGGCATTTCCGAAGTTGATGTTGTAGTTGTAAATGATGGTTCGCAAGACTCGACGCTGACAGAAGCGGCAAGAGCCAGTGTAGATGTTATTAGTCATTCCCTGAATCGCGGAGTCGGTGCTGCTACTAAAACCGGCATTTATTGGGCCAAGAAAAATAAGGCCGATGTCATAGTAACCTTTGACGCCGACGGGCAACATGATCCCAGAGATATTCAAAAAATTATTAAGCCTATTATCGATAAAAAAGCAGATGTGGTTATTGGTTCAAGGTTTAAACGCCGAAGTGAGATGCCGCCAGACAGATTTCTTTTAAATTTGTTCGCAAATCTGGCAACCTTTATTTTATTCGGGGTCTTCTCCACAGATTCCCAATCAGGACTCCGAGCGTTTTCTAAAAAAGCAGCCAGCCTCATAGATACCAGACTTGACAGAATGGATTTCTCTTCTGAAGTACTTCTTGAAGCTAAAAGGCACGATTTAAAGGTGTTAGAAGTACCAACCTCTGTCATTTATACAAGTTATTCAAGAGCCAAAGGCCAAAAAAACACTAATGCGCTGCCTATTTTAGCCCGGTTACTGGTAAAATTGCTTAGATAAAATTGATGACAATCTAGAAATGACAAATTTCCTAAAAAAATTTAAGACATCAAAATTAAGTAGTGTATTAAAAATCTTAAAAATTTTTCTGGCCTTTCTCTTTTTACTGCAACCCCTGGTAGTTTATTTATCATCCTATGATCCTGGAGATTGTGATGATAAAGCGGTCCATTATTATTCTGCAGCTTATTGGCAGGCGCCCAAAGAACAAAAATCGAAATTTCTCCAAGATATTGAACCATTCGTTGAAAAGTATAAAAATAACCCTTCATGGGATAGAACTGCTTTTAGACTAAGCTCAGCAAATGCCTATCCTCTGGCAAATCTAGCCATATCGGCTTTTGAGAAGCCTGGACAACACTTTACCCACGCGGTAAACAATGGCCTGTTTGCTATCACTTTAGTAGCAATTCTTGTAATCGTAATCATTGCATCAAGAACCCCATTTGGCTTTTGGCAGACAATTCTTGTTCTTAATCTTGTCGCTTTCTACTCAATAAAATTACATTTTTTAGTAGCCCAAGTTCCGAGAAACATGCATCCTTTTATCGCTTATGTGCCAAGAGGTGCCGCAGCACTGATGGTAATCCCAATTGTTCTATCATTCGCTGCCGGAACATGGCAATTATTCCTGATAAGTATATTTTTAATGCTTTTCTGGCACGTCGGAATTGGATCAGTAAATATCTTTTTGGCTGTGATTTCGGTGGCAATCTATGTATTACTGACAAAATATAAACTATTAAGCAAAAATTACATATTGCTAGTTTTTCTTCTAGGAATAGCAGGTGGACTTAATTCACTGATCTCAATGGCTGTTTTAGGTTTAGTCTTTTTCCTGTTCAGCAGAAAAATAAAGCCAGACCTCAAAGATTTTTATCACAGAGCTTTCCTATTTGGATTCGTTTTGTTTTTCACAACCAAACTAGTTTTTACCGCTACGTCAATTAGCAAAGTCAACTTATTAATTGGATCTATTTTGCATGAAGAAACATTCAGAGAACTACCGTTGCGATTAACGGGGATTTTATATACCTTGCTTGTGCTATTAGTTGTGATTGCCATAAGGTTAATTCACGTTTACATTTTTAAACATTACTTAGCTTACAAAAAAAGTTTGAATATACCGTCCTCTACCGTGATTATTGCAATTTTAATAATCCTATTTTTGAACCACCTCCCAGAATATACTTGGGTTGCCAGAAGAGCAACGGGATATTTCTTTGAAACCTGTCGCGAGGTCAAGACATTGGATCTGCCAAAAGACATTCCCAGTCTTTCTATCGGCAATGAGTCTCAGCTTTTCTCCTCGCTTGGACAGTACTTATTTTATCTAGAAAGGCAATAGACCTAGACTAAATTTTAGAATTACGAGTTGGTAAGTATTAGAGTTTATTAGCGAACATGAAAAGGAAAACAAAAATATTTGTAACAGGTGCACCTGGTTTTGTTGCAAGTCATCTTATACCAATGCTAGTAAAAAATGATTATAAGATTACCGCAATGGTAAGACACCTCTCAGAAAAATCTGAGATTTCAATAAGAGTAAAAGTGGTTGTGGGTGATTTGTCCCAAGACGGTACCTGGAGTAAAGCTTTGAGAGGTAAAGATGTGGTCATCCATCTCGCTTCCCAAATCGCCGCATCATCACCGATACTTTTTGCCAGAAACAACACACTTGCTGCCAGAAATCTAGTTGACGCGGCAATGCATCATAAAGTCAAAAAGTTTATTCTATTTTCGTCGGCTGCCGTTACCTCTACTCGACTTGACATGTATGCAAAAACAAAAAAGGACCAAGAGGAAATTGTTTCTAAATCAAGTCTCAATGGGACAATTTTCAGGCCTTCAATGATTTATGGGCCAGGGGATACTAAAAACATTGGTTGGCTAATTTCATTTATTAGAAAAATGCCCATTATTCCACTACCGGCAGGTGACGATATTGGCAGACAACCAGTTTACGTCGAGGATATTTGTAAGATAGTTTTAAAAGTTATAGAAAAAGACTACCCTAAAAAAATTTATGAGATCCATGGTAGAGAATACATCACCTTAAAAAAAATGATAACGACAATTATTAAAATTCTCAAGCTGAAGCGTTTTGTAATGACCATACCTATCTGGTCATTGGCAATGATGATATCCATTCAAGAAAAAATTTTACCTTCTCCAAAATTTACGAGAGATCAAATAGAATCGCTAACCTCAGGTGAAAAGTTTAAGGGGGACGCTTGGTGGGAAACTTTTGGTATAATACCTACCAGATTTGAGGTCGGTGTTGCCAAGATGATCGAAAAATAAAATGCTAACTTCCATCCAGATTGTACTCTTAATTTTTATATTATTTGCCTTATCTCGCGTAATGCTGCGATTACGAGAAAAAATTCTTTCTACTCAGGTTGCTTTTTTTTGGATAATAGTTTGGATTGCAGCCCTTGTCGGAATCCTACTTCCGGCAACAACTTCAAAATTAGCTCAGTTTTTTGGTGTCGGTCGGGGTGTTGACGTCATAGTTTATATTTCGCTGACACTGCTTTTCTATTTAGTTTTTAGAATTTACGTAATGATAGAAGACCTCCGTCATGAGATTACAGAAATCGTAAGACACATTGCCCTCCAAAAAACTATTAAATCTCCGCGAAAGAATCGTTCCAAAAAGATTAAAAAATGAAAATCTTGTTAATCACAGAATTTTTCCCAACTGGGAAAAATCTAAAATTTTCTGGTGGGGTAGAGGCACGAACTTTTTTTATCGCCAAATATCTAGCCGAGAAACATGAAGTAGCTGTACTTGCCGCAAGGCTTAACGGCACACCAGCTAAAGAGAAAATGTTTGGCTTTACAATCTTTAGAATAGGCCCCAAACGCGACTACACAGCAACTGTTGGTAACATACTTATGAGAATAAAATTTATTAAAAATGCGATAGACTTTGGCAAGTCACTAGATGCAGATATTATTGACGGTGGTAACTATATATGCCATTTCATTGCCAAACAAATATCCATCTATAAAAAAATTCCGGCGGTGGCTTGGTATCCCGATATCTGGTTAAATGCCTGGATAAAAAATACCGGATTTTATGGTCTAATAGGAGAATTTCTTGAAAGATTAAATTTGTCTCAAGGCTTTGATGCTTACATTGCTATTTCCAAAGAAACGGCAAATAAACTTAAAAAATATGCCAATAATGGACTTCAAGTAATCCCATGTGGCATTGACCAAAAAGAATTTGCACTAACCTCTAAAAAATTTAATAATCCTACTATAATTTGCGTGTCCCGACTTATTAAATATAAAAATCTAAAAACTCTAATTTTTGCTTTTGCCCACCTAAACACAATGCTTCCGACATCCAGATTGATAATTATTGGTTCAGGACCCGAGGAGAAAAGCCTTAAAAATCTCGCCAAATCATTAAATATCTCCTCTAAAGTAAAATTTCTTTCAAATCTTACAAGATCACAATTAATAAGTCTTTACAAATCCTCACACGTTTTCTGCCTGCCAAGTCTAGTCGAAGGATTTGGCATTGCAACTATAGAGGCAGCTGCTGCAGGTCTTCCATATGTCAACAGTGATATCCCTATCCAAAAAGAAGTAACCAGAAATGGTCAAGGTGGATTTTTAGTTGATCCCAAAAAACCCTTAGCTTTTTCCCAAAAATTCTATAAACTGCTGACAAAGCCTCATCTATATCAAGAAAAAAGTACACAAGCCAAACATCTTTCGGCAAACTATCAGTGGCAAGTAATAGCTCAAAAAACAGAATCAGTTTATTCCACTATAATACGATAGCGTAATATAGTAAACTCAATCATAAGATTTAAAGATGAGAATTGCTGTAATAATCGACACCTGGTTTCCATTTATGGGTGGTGGGCAAATCAATGCTTGGGAGATATCAAACCGCATAGCCAGAAGCGGCGCTAAAGTTGATATAATCACTCGCAACAATGGTAAAGATAATCTCAAGGGGCTAAAAAATCTGCAAGTTTATAAACTCGGATCAAAATCAAATCCCAATGACTCATTCTCAAAAGCCACATTTCTTGTCAGGTCTTTCTTTTTTGCATTTGGGAAAAATTATGATTTAATTCACGCCCATGCTTTTTTGCCGGGTATCACGGCCAAATTGTTAATGTTAACAAAAAATATCCCGGCAGTTCTAACGGTTCATGGTACATCCATTAACACACAGCTCAACAATTTTTTTTCAAGGGCCTTAGAAAAATTTATCCTGACTCAAATCAGATACAGCAGCCAAATTAGCGTATCGCAGGATTTTTTAAAATTTAAAAATATCAACAAACGTATTAACTACATACCCAATGGTGTTAATATCAAGCTCTTTGACAAGCAAGCTGGCAGTGAGTCTAAAACCCCCACATTAATTTTCGTAGGTCGTCTTCATCCCCAAAAAAATTTAAAAAATCTGATTGCGGCTATAAAAATTGTTCAGAAAAAAATACCAAATATTAAACTCCTGATAATTGGTGCCGGAGAACTAAAAGCCAGTTTACAAAATCAAGTGAGAGAACTAAAACTTAAAAATAATGTGAAGTTTTTGGGGCAAAAAACTGGAAATGATTTAATCAAACTATATAAATCAAGTCAGGTCTTTATTCTTCCGTCAATTTATGAAGGTCAGCCAATAAGCCTTCTTGAGGCCTGGGCTGCTAAGTTAGCGGTTATTGTTTCAAAAACCGGCGATTGCCAATACATGGTTAAAGATGGCAAAAACGGTTACCACATTAAAAGTCCAGACGACGCATCAGAGATTGCTGATGTTATTCAAAAAGCCTTTTCCAATAAAAACTTAGAAAACTTAGGCATCGCAGGCTATAATCTTGTTAAGAAAAGTTTTTCTTGGGAAAAATCTGCAGAGCAAATTCTTAACATGTATGAACAGATCGCTTATAATTAATTCAATACCATTTTCTCCATCGAAGCTTGATTTCAGTCATTTTTTAATTAAAGAAATCGGATCAATTATTAAAGGTGGAAAAGATTTTCTGGATGTAGGCTGTGGTAGATTATTTTTTTATGATTTATTATTACAAATAAATGCTAAGGGTAATTATATTGGAGTTGATTTAGAACCTAGAGGCACAATCAATCCGTTATCTAAATTGTCATCGAAAGTAGTAAAAACTGATTTCCTGAAATTTTCCTCTCCTAAAAAATTTGACATTATAGCTTGTCTTTGGGTTTTAGAACATATCAAAAGTGACAAAGTGGTTCTTAATAGGGCAGCTCATTTTCTTAAAAGAGGCGGATATTTGATTCTGGCTATTCCTTCCATTTGGAGTTGGCCTTTTGAATTTGGTAGACATGGTTATCATTACTATTCAAAAAATCAGATTGTGAGATATATCGAGGAAGTAGGTTTAAAAATTGAATATTTTTATGAATCAGCCGGTTTCTTTGGTTTTCTGTTCATGATTGTCTATAACTGGTCACGTTTTTTAATCCTTGTTGTGTCATTGCCTATTTTTTTCATCTTTTCGATTTTTGGAATTTACCGAAAGTCGTGGAAAGATTTCTCAAAATCTTTGATTAGCTCAACATTGTATAGATATCATCGATTAAAATTCTGCATAGTTGTGCATAATTATATTGTGAGAGCTCTAGTTACTATTGATAATCTCTTCAAATTGCTACCAGCAAGTTACGTTATAATCGTCAAAAAATGACAATAAATCCTAAAATCAGTGTCATCATGTCTGTTTACAACGGCATGCCATTAGGCCCGCAGTCCGCCAGCTGGCGGACGAGGACCGCAAGCTCTGCTTATTCGCAGAAAAGCTCCGCTTATTTAAAACAGGCTGTCGAAAGTATTTTATATCAAACATACAAAAATTTTGAATTTATTATTCTAGACGACGCCTCAACAGATAATTCCTGGCAATACCTTAAAAGTTTAAAAGACAAAAGGATAAAACTTTTGAAAAATAAAAAAAACCTGGGTCTTGCTAAATCTCTTAACAGAACCATAGGCAAGGCTTCGGGCGACTACATTGCGAGAATGGACACGGATGATATTAGTCTTCCCGAGAGATTTGAGCAACAATTGCATTTCATGATTAAAAATCCAAGCATTGATCTCTGTGGAACTTGGGCAGATTTAATAAATGAAAGTGGCCAAATTATCGGTGAGAAAAAATATCCAACAAAAGATAAAGATATCAAAAAAGCCCTCAACTGGTACTCTGCAATTATCCATCCGACATTTATGGCCAGAAAAAAAGTTTACAGAAAGTTAAAAGGCTACAATCCTAAATTTGATTTGGCAGAAGACTATGAATTTCTGTTAAGAGCCAAGCGAGAGTATAAAATGGCTAATATACCCCAGAAACTGCTTCTATGGAGACTTTGGAATAAAAGACGTTCTAGAAAAGAAATGGAAAAGATGGATAGGGTAGATCTGAGAATAAAAATGGAAGCTTTTAAAAGGGGCGATTTCGGCCCGCTGTATACAGTAACTCTAATTAAAAAATTACTTATGACGTATTTACTGCCCATGCCAATAAAATTAAAATTAGCAAAAATGTTTAAATTTGCATGAGACTAAAAAACAAAAAAATCTTAATCACCGGTGGCACAGGCTTCATCGGGTCAAATTTAACCAAAAGACTCAAAGAACTTGGCGCCGATGTCACTATTTTTGATTTAGCCCTTGGTCATGATATTCAGAACCAAAGCGAGCTCTCAAGTTTTATTAAAAAAAATTTTGATGCAATTTATCATTTGGCTGGCTTTTCGGGAAGCGAAAAAAGCAACCGCCATCGACTAAAATCTTTTAAGGTAAACACTATAGCGACCGTCAACATTTGTGAATTTTTAGTCAAATATTCTCCCAAGACAAAGCTCATAATCTCAAGCTCTCGACTTGAATACGGTAAGCCGATTTATCTGCCGGTTGATGAAAATCATCCCACCCTACCCATGTCAACCTATGGTCTCTCCAAATTGGCAGCAACTCAAATGGCCCTAATTTATCATAAAAAAGACAATTTAGATGTTACTGTTTTTAGGACTTCCAATGTTTACGGTTACCACCAGAACACTAAATTTGCTGGCTACAATATCATTAATCACTTTATTGATTTAGCAAGACAAGATAGAGTCATCAAGATTTTTGGCAACGGCAATCAAGAAAGGGATTATTTGTTTATTGATGATTTATTGCGGGCATTTATTTTGGCAATTTCCCAAAAGGCAGCAGGAAAGATCTACAATTTGGGGCTAGGCCGGCCTATTAAATTCAAAGATATGGCTAAGTTAATTGTCCAAAAGGTGGGGCTTGGGAAAGTAGTTTTTACCAAATGGCCCAAGCAAATAGAAGAAGTCGAAACAGGAGGCTACATTAGCGATATTTCCAAAATCAAAAAAGAGCTGGGATTTTATCCAAAAGTCGATTTTGAAGAAGGGATTGCAAGAACTCTAGAATCAAACGCTAAACGCTAAACGCTTTATATATGATTATATGTTCACCACAGCTTGGCATTAATCCCAAGTCAGTTTTAGGAGGAGAGGTTTTTGATAGAAAAATCCTTTTAGGTCTTGCCAAAAAAAAAGTTAAGATAAAAATTATTCTTCCTAAAGGCAAAGCACACGATAAAAAAATTAAAAATTGGCAGATAACTTTTATTCCAATTACCCATTTTCCAGCAATTCTTTTCAATCTGATAATTGTGCCTTATTTGTTTTCGATTTATCGAAAAGAGAAGTTTTCAATTATTCGCCTCCATCAACCACAATTTATGGGCTTTGCAGGTCTTTTTTTCAAATTGTTTCATCGTGATGTCAAACTAGTTGCCACTTATCATCAATTTAGAGAGTCAAGCTTTGGCCCTTTCTCTAAAATAGTTAATAACTTGTGGGACCATATTATTTGTGACAGTCTTGCAGTTAAACGCAAAATTGTCAAACTTTATAAACTACCCGAAAATAAAATTTCTATAGTCCACAATGGAGTACCTTCCTATTTAAAACCATCGACCAAAGATCGAAATTATCTTAAAAAGTATAACTTGCAAGATAAAATTGTCCTGCTTTTCATGGGCTTATTTATTGAGAGAAAAAATCCACTTTTTTTGCTTGATGTGCTTTTCAAACTGTCCAAAACTAGGTCCGACCTGGTTCTGGTCTATTGGGGTAAAGGTCCATTAAAAACAAAGATAATTCAAAAAGCCAAAAAGCTTCACTTGAGCAATCAGGTAAGAATAATTGACCCTGTCTTTGGTCCCCAAAAAAACAAAATTCATAACCTTGCAGACATCTTTGTCCATCCAGCAATTAACGAGGGATTTGCCCTGGCGCCACTTGAGGCTATGGCCTGTGCAAAACCAATTGTAATATCCAGTGCCTATTCAGCAAAAGAGGCGGTAACTCAGGGCATCAACGGGTTTCTGTGTAGGGTTAATGACCTTGGCAACTGGCAAGATCATTTATCCGAACTCATTGAAGACTCAACTCTTAGAGATAAGATGGGGAAAGCATCAGTGCAAAAGGTTAAAAAGGAGTTTCAGTGGAGCATTGCCGCAGATATTCACTTTAAAATTTTCAAGAATTTACTTCATGAAAATATTTAAAAAGACTGCCGTTTTGTTATTAAAATATCTTAATTTTGGCAGTGCTATTGCAGTGCGTTTGACAAAATTAACTGGCAAATCAAAAGTGCCTGTCCACCCTAAACACTTTTTAAATCTTTACCCTTGGTACTCAAAGTATCTAGACAAAAAGGATGTTATTCTTGATCTAGGCTGTGGCAATGGGCAAGCTTCACTAAAAGTGGCCAAAATTGTTCGAAAAGTTTTTGCCGTCGATATTGACAGAAACTTACTTAAAATTGCCCAAATTGAGGCAAACTACCGGAGGCTAAAAAATATTAAGTTAGATATCGCCAATTTGGAAAAGCCCCTAAAATTTAAAGACAACTATTTTGACAAAGTCATTTTCTTGGATGTCTTGGAACATTTAAAAGAAAGAGCCCAAATACTTTGCGAAATTAAAAGGGTCGTAAAAAACGGTGGCCTAATGTTTTTAGGAGCTCCCAACAATAACACTTCTTGGAAAAAACTTCAAAGGTCTGTGGGACTTTGTTCTTATTCTGATTCTGATCACAAAGTTGAATTTAGCGAGCAATCAATTAAAAAATTACTTGCCAGTCATAACTTTAAAATAATTCACTTTGGTTACGGTAAATATGACACGCCGCTAAGGGGAGTCTTTGATATAATTGGCGGCTTTTCTCTAAAATTTTATAAAAAAATCTCTGACTGGCGCCAGTCAAAAGCTATAAAAAATCCGAAGGAAGCAAGCGGTTTTGAGATTGTAGCGCAAAACATTAAATGAAGATATTAATGCCAACAGAATATTTTTGGCCTCACGATTTTGGCGGGTCCGAGTGGAGTACCTATTATCTGGCCAAGGAACTTATCAAAAACGGCCACCAAGTTATTATTGTTACTCCAAATTATGGTACCAAAAGCGAGGAATTTTTCGAAAAGA
Source organism: Candidatus Curtissbacteria bacterium RIFCSPLOWO2_01_FULL_41_18 (assembly GCA_001776475.1). Taxonomy (GTDB): domain Bacteria; phylum Patescibacteriota; class Microgenomatia; order Curtissbacterales; family GWA2-41-24; genus 2-01-FULL-41-18-A. The sequence goes on along the minus strand of MFBQ01000045.1, from coordinate 9 downwards.
TTAAAATAG
>MFBQ01000044.1:4608-14928 GCA_001776475.1 Candidatus Curtissbacteria bacterium RIFCSPLOWO2_01_FULL_41_18 | reverse complement strand
ACTAACCAGACGATTAGGCTTGCCGAGGAAAGGATACTTACCGATTCTAAGCAGATCCTGGAATTTTTCAACGAGTCGATTTCCGAAGGGCTTGAGGGAATCATGATTAAAAAGCTTGATTCACCGTATAAAGCAGGAGGTCGGGGGTTTCACTGGATAAAGTTTAAGAGGGCGCAATCCGGGCAGCTTAACGACACGGTTGATTGCGTGCTTTTGGGGGTTTATGCCGGTCGGGGCAAAAGGACAGAGTTTGGAGTTGGGGGGCTTTTGGTTGGGATTTATGACAAGAAACGCGATGAATTTGTGACGATTTCCAGAGTCGGGACAGGGCTGACTGATGAGGAGTTTCGCAAAGTAAACGCGCTGGCAAAGAGACTTCGAGTCAGTCACAAACCTTCTCGGGTTAATGCCAAGATTGAGCCAACTTTTTGGGTGGAGCCAAAAGAAGTTCTGGAGATTTATGCGGACGAAATTACCCGCTCGCCGATTCATACAGCGGGGTGGGACCCTTCGACAAGCTCAGGGTTTGCGCTAAGATTTCCTAGATTAGTAAAGTTCCGCGGTGCGGACAAAAGGGCAGAGGATTGTACGACTGTAGGAGAGATCGAGGAAATGTATAAAGGACAGTATGCGAAGAAAAAGAGGTGAATATCTTATAAAGCGGAAGCGTTGACAATTACTATGAGATGTGATAGGATTCTTTGTCTATGAATGAGAGATTAACAGATCCAATAACAGATTCTCCAGCGACCGATTTATCGGCAAAAGAAGCTGTAGGCGTTAGTTTTGGATTGGGACTTACTGCCGGAGTATACGCCGAAATGGTATATCTTACAAAAGCCGTTTTTTATCGGGTCAGAAATCAATAGTGTTTTACCCAACAGTTTTTCAATTGGCAAAAATATAAGCCTTGGTATGGTTGGAGCCACTCTAGGTTTAGCTTTTTATGGTCGGTCAACACGAAGAGCCGAGGAGCTTGCCGCCGAGGGAAAGAGCGTAAAAAGTTTGCTTAAAAGTCTTCAAGCTACGGCTGAAATGGCCGTTGGTTCTGGATTAAGCGGTGCTTACACTGGTTGGGTTGTCAATGGTGCGCATGGTGCAGCAATAGGTGGAGCCATTGGCGCAGGTACAGGAGGGGTTTTTACCGCGATTGGAGAATTTTTGGGAAAGCGAAGTAAGCCTTTAGGTCACGATGAACAATTGGAGCCTAACGCTTCAGTAATTAATTTGGCCAGCGAGTAATACTTGACACGGGTGCTATTTGCGACCTATAATTTTTATAGAGGTCTGTTTATGTCTGCGGTAGAAAGAGGAGAGTTTCTTCATGCAGGTAGAGTTTTGTCAAGAATGGAGAACGGGAATAATACTCCAGCTGTCCGACACGAGGCAATTAGAATAATCCAAAGAGAAATTTTACCTGAAGAGAGTCAAATTCTTAACAGGCTTCTTAATGATTTGACCGTAACTTGGCGACATTTAGGTCCACAAACAGGTCCGATTGAAGATTCACAACTTGATGCCTATTATCAACCGTCCTCCGTAATTGCTGTTAAAGGTAAATAGTTAACAGTACTATCAGATTTGACATCTTCTTTTTCATAGAGCAAAATTGAGGCGGCTTTAAAAATGTCATCTTGGAGCGAAGCGATAGGATCTAGTGTTTGAGAGATTCTATCAGTCGTTTCACTCCTTCCAGAATGACACCAGGGCAAGTGGCCAGAATGAAATTTGTTACAGATCTTCATTTACACAGTAAGTACTCGCGTGCGGTTTCGCAGGACATGGTGTTACCCAAAATGGCGGAGTGGGCCAAGATGAAGGGGATTGATGTTTTGGCATGCGGCGATTTTACCCATCCTTTTTGGTTTGATCAATTGAAAAATGAGCTTTGTGAGGCGGGGAAAGGGCTATATAAATTGAAGTCGACAGTTAACAGTTCACAGTTAACAGGAAGGAACCATCAACTGTTAACCGAGAACCGTGAACCAGTTCATTTTCTTCTCTCGTGCGAAATCTCTTCGATTTATTCGCAGGGTGGAAAAACACGCAGAATTCATAATTTGTTTTTCTTCCAATCACTAGAATCTGTTTCTAAATTTAATAGTTCTTTAATAAAGCGCGGTGCAAATTTGCGCTCAGACGGTAGGCCAATTATGGGAATTTCTGCAAAGGATCTTGCCAAGATTGCTTTGAATGTTGACAGTAAAGCTTTAATAATTCCAGCACATGCCTGGACGCCATGGTTTTCGGTTTTTGGTAGTTTTTCTGGTTTTGATTCGGTAGAGGAATGTTTTGGCGATATGGCACCGTATATTTACGGGATTGAAACCGGGCTCTCAAGCGATCCTGCGATGAATTGGCAGATTGCTGATTTAGACGGTCGTGCCATTCTTTCTTTTTCTGATGCGCACAGTTTGGAAAAGATGGGCAGGGAAGCGACGGTGTTTGAAGCAGAAGAAATTAGCTACGATAGCATTTATTGGGCAATTTGGAATGCTCGGGGTCCTGTCACCAGTTTCCCTCCTGCCAGTGCTCGCTCGAGACCGAAATCGAATCGTAATCAGAAAGACAATGTCGAACTGCGCGCTGTCGGGAACCCTTCCACTGGTGCCACCCCTCGCACTAAACTATCCAACCATCCAACTATCCAACCATCCAACTATCCATCAAAGATCGCCTTTACCATCGAGTTTTATCCGGAAGAAGGAAAATATCACTTTACCGGCCACAGGGATTGTGGGGTTTCGCAGTCTCCTGAGGAAACTTTACAAAACGGTGATATTTGTCCGGTTTGCGGTAAGCAGTTAACAGTCGGGGTTATACACAGGGTGGAAGAATTGAAAACTCGAAATCCGAAATATGAAATCCGAGATATGAATGGGGTGCGTTGGGTTTATCCTGCGGGAGATCGTAGGCCACCTTTCGTTTCGCTTGTGCCTCTTTCTGAAATTATTGCGGAGGCTTTTGAAAGCGCTGCGAAAACTAAAAAGGTTTTTGATCAATATAGGCTTCTAGTTGATAATTTAGGCAGTGAATTTGGAGTGCTTTTAAAGGTAGACATAGGTGAGATTGCCAAATTTGCTCAGCCTAAAGTCGTGGACGGAATAGAAAAAGTTAGAAGCGGTGATATTAAAATTGAGCCGGGCTATGACGGCAAGTTCGGAGTGGTTAAAATTTGGGATGAAGATGTGCAAAAACAGAAAGAAAATACCAACGATGCACAGCTTAATTTGTTTGTGTAAGAAAAAGAGGCTTGTCTTCCGTAGCAGAAGAAGTGGGTAAATGGTGTGTTAACAAGTAGAGTAACGATGATAAACCAATCCTTCGCTAAAGCTTCGGAGGGCGAAGGGAGGTGATATGAGTAGTGCTGGGAGATCCTAATCGGAATTTAGTAGCAGCGCTTTCTTATCTTTTGGGTTTTGTTACGGGAGTTGTAATACTGCTTGTGGAAAAGGATGATAAATACATACGATTTCACGCTACGCAGTCGATAATAGTTTTTGGAGGGTTATTTATTATAAATATTGTTTTGGGTCTTATCTTACCTGGAATTTTAACAACAATAATTAATACCGTTATATTCATAGTTTTTGTAATTATCTGGATTATTTCAATGATAAAAGCTTATCAAGGCCAGGTATTTAAATGGCCGATCGCCGGTAAATTGGCAGAAAAAAGAATTGCTTGATGATATTTGCAAACAGGCAGCATGCTGGAGAAGTGCTGGCCAGAAGGCTTCTAAAGTCTAAATTTGATCCCGAAAAATCTGTTGTTGTTGCCATACCAAGGGGTGGAATTGTAGTAGGCCAGGAGATTGCAAGTTTACTCAAACTTTCTCTTTTTCCACTCGTGATTAAAAAATTAGGTGCACCTAATAATTCTGAGCTGGCAATTGGAGCGACCGCATCTTTTGGTAAACCAGTTTTGGACAGGTGGCTTATTGCAGAGCTTCGTGTTTCGGGTGACTATATTAAAAAGGAAATTTTAAAAAAGAAAAGGGAAGCGCGCGCGCGCGGAAAATTTTTAGGGGTGAAGCTTGAACCAGAGGTTTTTGCCAGTAAAACCGTGATTGTTGTCGATGATGGTCTGGCAACAGGGCAGACTGCTAAAATGGCTGCTAAAATTTTGAAACAATTTGGAGCCAGACGTCTAATTTTGGCTGTGGGTTGTGCGCCCACATCTGTAGCTGGTGAAGTGAAGAAGGACTATGATGAAGTCGTTTGTCCTGCGACTCGTGAGGATTTTATGGCGGTAGGGCAATTTTACCAGGATTTCAGGCCTGTTGAGGATAGCGAAGTAAAAGCAATATTAAATCAAAAATCAAAAATCAAAAATCAAAATTAAGGAAGTTAACTATGTTAACTTTATTTTAAACTTTGCATTGTCATTTTGGTATTTAATGTTTAAACTTTAAATTTACTGTGAAGTTAGTTGTTGGTTTAGGAAATCCTGGTAAAAAGTATCGAAATACACGGCATAATCTGGGTTTTATGGTAGTTGACGCTTTAGTTAAAAGTGAGGGGATTTCTTGGAGAGTAAGCCGTGATCTTCTTTGTTATTTTGCCAAAACCAGTGATTTTGTAATTATTAAGCCTTCAACCTTCGTAAATAAATCCGGCGAAGCGGTGCGGTCGGTTGCCGAGTTTTTCAAGATTGCGCCTGATGACATTTTGGTAATCCATGATGATTTAGATTTGCCGTCTGGCAAAGTCAGAATTTCTTTTGATAGTCTTGCTGCAGGGCATCATGGGGTTGAATCGGTTGTTGAAAGTTTGGGGGGCCCAGAGTTTGGAAGGCTTAGAATTGGGATAGGCTCGCCTGAAAACGTTGATGCCGAAAAATTCGTATTGGAAGATTTTTCTGTGCAAGAAAAAAAGGGTCTTGGTAAGTTAGTAGAGCGCTGTAGCGAGGCGATAAAATCTTATCTTGACGAAGGAATTGATGCTACTATGAACAGGTTTAATTAGTCGTGACACGCAACAAGTGACAAGTAACACGGATTTCCAAAATCAAGTTTATCAATTTGTTGGGAAAGTACCGGGCGGGAAAGTGACGACTTACGGTGAAGTGGCATACTTAATTCAAAATTCAAAAATTAAAAATCAAAATTACAATTCAAAAGTTCAAATCAATCCCAGGTTTTTACCAAGGCTAGTTGGTTTTTGTCTTCATCAAAACAAAGATCCGAAAGTGCCTTGTCATAGAGTGGTTGATAGAAATGGGAGACTTGCGCCAAACTTCGCTTTCGATGGCGCAAAAGAGCAGAAAAGAAGACTTGAAGCAGAGGGTGTGAAATTTGTTGACGAAATGCATGTAGACCTTGCCAAGAGTCTTTGGCAAGGTAAATCCTAATTTCTAAATCCGAAATCCTAAACAAGTTCCGACTTCCGAATGTTTGAAATTTTAAACATTAGAATTTAGATATTAGTATTTAAGATTTAACTATGGAAGTTCGTGTCAATATCAAAATCTTTGGATCTGTTCAGGGTGTTTTCTTTAGACGCAGTGCAAAGCTTGAAGCAGAGAAACTGGGAATTGTCGGTTGGGTAAAGAATGATGGCAATGGTTCTGTTGAAGCGATGGCGCAGGGAGAGAGAGATAAAGTTGATGAGTTTATCAAATGGTGTAAAAAAGGTCCGCCATTTGCAAAAGTTGAAAAAGTTGAAGTTAAGTGGCTAAGCGAGAGTCAGGATTTTGATCGTTTCGATATACTGTAGCTGAAGCGGCTAGGGTACAGGTAATTTTCGGTTCTGACAAAGCGTATGATAGACTATGCCCGTGCCTATAAACATCTCAATATTAGGATCTACCGGGTCGATTGGTACACAAACGCTTGCGGTAGTCGATCAATTCAAAAGTCAGCTTAAAGTTGTAGGACTGGCTGCTGGGGGTAATGTCGATCTTTTAACAAAGCAAATCAGAAAATATCATCCAAAAGTTGTTTCAGTTAAAAAAGAAGAAGATGCAAAAAAGATAGATGTTTTATGGGGGGATAAGGGTAATTGCGCAGTTGCCACGATACCTGTGGTAGACAAGGTGGTTATCGCTACTCCGGGGCTTGCCGGTATCAAACCAACGCTTGCGGCAATCAGAAAAAAGAAAACAATCGCATTAGCAACTAAAGAGGTTTTGGTGGCTGCAGGGAGTTTGGTTACGAGTGAAGCTGCGAAACATAAGATTAAAATCTTACCGATTGATTCTGAACACTCGGCTATATTCCAATGTCTTGAGAGTAGAACGACCGAGGAGGTAAAAAGAGTTATTTTAACTGCATCCGGCGGGCCGTTTCGAGGAATGAAGCCGAATCAACTAAAAAATATTCGGCCGGAGCAAGCCTTAAAACATCCGAACTGGAAAATGGGTGCAAAGATAACCATCGATAGTGCAACTTTAATGAATAAAGGGTTTGAAGTTTGCGAGGCGATGTGGCTGTTTGGCGTTCCCCTCGAAAAAATTAGGGTGATAGTTCATCCGCAAAGCATTATCCATTCGGCAGTAGAGTTTATAGACGGGTCGATCATCGCTCAAATGGGACCTTCGGATATGAGGCTCCCGATTCAATTCGCACTTTTGTACCCTGGCAAACGTCAGGAGAATAACTTCCGGAGATTCTCTTTTGGTGATTATCCAAGCTTGTCATTTGAGGAACCTGATATAAAGACATTCCGATGCTTAGGTTTGGCATTCCAAGCTATCAGTGTTGGAAAAACTGCGACTGCAGTTTTGACCGCCGCCAATGATATTGCGGTTGGGGCATTTTTATCCGGCAGGTTATCGTTTTTGAGAATACCGGATGTGGTTGAATCAACACTTTCGGCCCATACACCCAAGAGCTTTAGCGAGTTGAACGAGATTTTAGAAGTTGATACTTGGGCAAGGAGCAAGGCCCATGAATTTGTAGTAAAATTTGGCAACTGATGTATTTGTAAACAAGTATGAACTGGCTAATTATTGTTGCAGGCGGTAAGGGGCAAAGAATGGATTTAGGCTTTAACAAAATTTTCGCGAAGCTTGGTAAGTTCCCTCTACTTTATTGGACTATTTTGGCGTTTGAGAAAAGTAAAATAGTGGAGAATATTATTATTTCTGCGAGTAGTGAAGATGTGAGAAAAATTAAGGCACTTGTCAAAAAACATGGATTTAAAAAGGTGAGAGATGTAATAAAGGCGAGCTCCACGAGACAACAGTCCACTTTTGCTGTTCTTGAAATGGTTAAATCAAAAATCAAAAAAGGAGAGTTGGTCGGTGTTCATAACGCGGCTAATCCGTTTGTAACGGCTAACGAGATTAAGAAAGTATACTTTGCCGCAAAAAAGCATGGTGCTGCACTTTTGGCACAGGCGGCGAAAGACACTGTTAAAATCACAAACGATAAGGGGTTGGTTGATAAAACTCCCCCCCGGCACTACTCGTGGTATGCCCAGACCCCACAGGTGGCTATTTTTGCAAATTTATGGAGAGCTTTCTTGGCTGCTCAAAGGGAAAATTTTGCTGGGACAGATGATGCACAGCTTCTGGAACGGATCGGTATCAAACCGAAAATTGTTCCTTGTTCTCACCAAAATATTAAGATTACTTTCCCGGAAGATTTGATAACTGCTAAACACATATTAAAAACATGGGCAGAGTAGGTATTGGTCAAGATTCACATCGATTCGCGAAAGGGAAAAGGTCCTTAATTTTGGGTGGAGTTAAATTGTCGGATAGCGGAGGACTTACCGGGAATTCAGACGCGGACGTAATTTTACATAGTCTTAGCAATGCTTTAAGTTCTGCCATCGGTGGCGATTCGCTTTCGACATGGTTTGACGAAATGGTAGAAAAAGGGGTCAAAGACAGTCAAAAGTCGGTTGAATATATTTTCCAGAAGATAAAAGGAGAAAAATACAGAGTAGAAAACGTTTCAATTGCTGTTGAGGCAAAAAAACCCTACATTGAACTAACGGTCGCAGCGAAAATGAAGGAGACAATTGCTAGTCTTTTAGAAATCAATACAAAGCAAGTAGGAATAACTTTTACTTCCGGCGAGGGGTTAACCCCATTTGGACGCGGCTTGGGAATCCAGTCAATTTCTACGGTTTTGCTTTCAAAAAATATCAGCAAATGACCAAAACAACTGCATATGCCAAGTTAGATTTGGCAATAAATATAAATCCTAAGAAAATGACGGATGGTCATTATCCTGTACGTTATATAGATTGTCAGATCGATCTTTGCGATAAGCTTACGTTTGAAAATCAGATAGAGAAGATAGAGGTGATTTGTGACGATCCGTCGCTTCCGGTTGATGAGGATAATTTTGTTTATAAGGCGGCAATTCTATTAAAAGAAATGGTAGGTAAAAAGCGACTTGGGACAAAAATAACGCTTGTTAAGAATATTCCGATAAAAGCTGGTTTTGGGGGAGGCAGCAGTGACGCGGCCGCAACGATTTTAGGTTTGAGCCGTCTTTGGAAGGTCAAATTAAGCGATAATCAAATCAAAAGAGTCGCTCGAGATTTAGGTAAGGATTTTTACTATAGTTACTATGGTAAAGTAAGCGAGGTTGTGGGGAAAGGCAAAAATTATGAAATCATGCCATTTCGGTCCTGCCTGCCAAAGTTTTGGCTTTTGGTGGTTGTGCCAGATGTGGAGAAGCCGTCTACAGGCTGGGTTTATGAGAACTTAAAAACGAAGAATATTGGCCGGAATTTTGATAAGCAGAGCTTTTCTACGAATAAAATTGAGAAACTTAAAACGGCTATTTGGCAAAGTGATAAAATGGGAATCTTGAAAAATCTTACTAATGATTTTGAAGATAGCGTTTTTTCCTATTACCCAATCATTGGTGAGATTAAGGATGATCTAGCTAGGGCTGGAGCACAGGCGGCAATTATGGCCGGATCAGGACTTTCGGTAGTTGGTTTTTTTGGTTCTAAGAAGAAGGCAGAGATAGGTAAACAAAAGTTAGAAGGTGAAGGCGTTATAAAGCAGATATTAGTATCAAAACCTTTAAATTAGATTCATGTTAGATTCTTCACTTCGTTTGGAATGATAAGTGAGGGGAGTTAATTATGTTTACACGCGATAAAACTCGTCCGGTAAAAATAGGCAAGATTACGATAGGTGCGGGTAATCCTATCCGAGTTCAATCTATGACGCAAACAAAGACGAGTGATGTTGAAGCGACTGTCAAACAAATCGCAGACCTTGAAAAAGTTGGCTGCGAGATTATTCGGGTTACAGTTCCTGATATGGAGTCTGCAAGAGCATTAGGTGCGATCAAAAAACAGATAAACATTCCCCTAGTTGTTGACATTCATTTCCAGTATCAACTCGCTCTTGAGGCAATTAAACAAGGAGTAGATAAGGTCAGGATCAACCCCGGAAATATTGGCGCAGTTGATAGAGTTAAAGAAATAGTTATCGCCTGCAAAAGAAAAAATATTCCAATCAGAATTGGTGTCAATATGGGGTCTTTGGAAAAAGATCTATACGCAAAGTACGGTAAGTACGGAGTGCCTAGGGTGATGATGGAGTCGGCAACGCGTCACGTGCAGATTTTGGCGAGCCTTAAATTTTACAACGTCGTTGTTTCTCTGAAAGGGTCTGACAACGTCTTGACTCGTCAAGCCTACGTGCTTTTTGCCAAACGTTTTAATTACCCTTTGCATGTGGGAATAACTGAAGCGGGAACTCTTTGGGCAGGAACAGTAAAGAGCGCCGTTGGAATTGGGTCTATTTTGTCGGAGGGCATTGGAGATACGATCCGTGTTTCTATTGCTGATGACCCGAGGGAACAGGTAAAAGTAGGTTGGGAGATTCTTAAGTCTTTGGGACTTCGTCAAAAAGGAGTGGAAATTATTGCTTGTCCGACTTGCGGACGCACGGAAATTGATCTAATAGGGTTAGCAAAGCAAGTAGAATCTGTTGTTTCCGAGCTTGATGCGCCAATTAAAGTGGCGGTTATGGGCTGTGTTGTTAACGGTCCCGGGGAAGCAAGTTTTGCCGATATTGGTGTTTGTGGTGGTAGGAGTCAAGGTGCGATATTTAAACAGGGAAAGCTTGTAAAAACGCTTAAAGAAGAGGAGCTTTTGCCCGTTTTTATTGAAGAGATCAAACAAGTTCTTATCGAGAAGGGATATAAGGGAGAGATCAAGAAACTTCACTATGATAAAGCAGAGCTCGCGGCCCTTGCATAAAGCTTCGGGTATAGAAAAAATCCTTCTTGCCAAACCTAGGGGGTTTTGTGCTGGAGTTGATCGGGCAATTGATGTAGTTGAAGCTGCTCTCGCGATTTTCGGGCCGCCGGTTTATGTTAAGCACGCCATTGTGCACAAC
>MFBQ01000044.1:0-4471 GCA_001776475.1 Candidatus Curtissbacteria bacterium RIFCSPLOWO2_01_FULL_41_18 | reverse complement strand
CCATAAGGTCATTGATGCTACTTGTCCTTTGGTTACCAAAGTTCATCTTGAGGCGTTAAGGTATGTCAAAGAAGGTTATTTTGTGATTTATGTGGGCCACAGAGATCACCCGGAACCAGCTGGAGTCTTTGGTGAGGTGCCAGCTTTTTCAATTACATTAATTGAAAAAGCCGATGAGGTAAAAACATTAAAGGTGCCTCAGGGAGAAAAATTGGTTTATCTGACACAGACGACGCTTTCCGTTTCTGATGCTGCCGAAACGGTTGATGCACTCAAAAAACGATTTAAAAATATTATTGCGCCGCCTTCTTCGGACATTTGCTACGCAACAACTAATAGACAGAGGGCCGCTCGCGAACTTGCCAAAGCCTGCGATTTGGTTTTGGTGATTGGCTCTGTCACTAGTTCTAATTCTCAACGTTTGAGGGAAGTTTGCGAAGAAATTGGCACAAAAGCCTATTTAATCGATGATGAGGGCATGATAAATCCTTCTTGGTTTAAAAATATTGCGACTTTGGGAATAACCTCCGGAGCTTCTGCCCCGGAATATCTGGTGGACCAGGTTGTAAACTTTGTTAAAAGCAAAAGTGAAAATGCGGTGATTGAAAGCCTTGAGGTTTTGCCGGAAAAAATAAAATTTCCGCTGCCTGATGATCTGGTTGTTTTGGCCAAGCAATCAGAAAAAGGGATGCTTTGGGTGGAAAAACACAGGGTGGCCACTCAAAGATAAATGCTTCATGGATTTTGAAAGACAACTTCAAAAATTTCTTGATCTGTTTGAACCTTATGCCAAAAAATATTTTGAAGGCAGACAGAAGTCAGTCTTAAATTATCCAAAACTAATCGGTCAATTTTATAAGGACTTGGCGGATTTCACTGCAGGTGGTAAGAAACTTAGGGGATTTTTGGTTTATTTAGGGTATGAAACTTGCGGAGGTGAGTCCGATAGGAAGCGCATAAGAAAAATTCTGCCAGTAGTTTTAGCTGTTGAGATAGTGCATAGTTTTCTTTTAATTCATGATGACGTTATTGATCAATCTGAAATGCGCCGTGGCAAGATGGCAATTCACAAGAAATATGCAAAGTTGGTTAGCGGCCATTACGGTGCAAGTCAAGCGATTATTATTGGCGATATTGCTTGTTTTGAAGCGATTAAGTTAATAGCCGAAGCTGATCTTGACGATAAAAACAAGATCATTTGTATAGATAAACTTCTTCAAACATTACTGGAGACAGGCTACGGTGAAGCACTGGATGTTATCTATTCCCACGTAGGAGCAACCCTTGATAGGATCTGGGAAGTTACCAATTTAAAGACCGCAAGATACAGTTTTGTGGGGCCTCTGACACTGGGTGCGATATTGGCAGGTGCTGAAAAATCTAAGATTGATCATTTTTCCAAATTTGGTCTAACCCTTGGAACAGCGTTTCAAATTCAAGACGATATTTTGGGAGTCTTTGGCAAAGAAGAGGCTTTGGGAAAGTCGGTGCTTTCCGATATGCGTGAAGGCAAGAACACTGTGCTTATTTATAAAGCACGCGAGATGGCCGGAACCAAAGATAGAAAAACCTTGGATGTTTTATGGGGTAGGGGTGAGGCAACCATAGACGATTTAGAAAAAGTTAGGGAAATAATTGCCAAGTCAGGAGCTCTTGAGTGGTGCGAGAAGCAAAACCAAAAACTTGCAAAAGAAGCCAAAAGCTACATCAATAAGATTACAGACGATCGCAAACTAAGATTAGTCTTTGGCCAAATGGTCGATTTTGTGGTAAAAAGAGAAAGCTAAATTTTAGATGCAAGTTGAAACAGGTGCTGGTTTTTGTTATTCTTTGAGGTATCTCCAAGAATAGGAGCTTAATGACTAAATCAAAATTAAAAAGAAGCGACCCGCAGGTTCCTGGACACGTGGTTATTATTCCGGATGGTAATCGCAGATGGGCGAAAAAACACGGCTTGGCCCCAATTGCCGGTCACAAAAAAGGTCTTGATGTGGCTTTGAAAGTGGTCAAAGCATCCAGGAATTTAGGTATTAGAGTGTTAACGCTTTGGGGTTTTTCGACTGAAAACTGGAAAAGGCCAAATCCCGAAATTAAGTATTTAATGAGGCTTTATACCATTTTTTTCAGGAAGCATCAGACGGAGCTTTATAAAGAAGGTGTCAAATTTAAGTGGCTTGGAAGACGAGATAGAGTCCCTGTGGCTTTGCGAGAAATTTTAGAAAGGATTGAGGCGCAGACTGCCAAGAACAAGAAATACCTTCTTAATATCTGTGTCGACTATAGTGGCAGAGAGGAGATAGTTAGGGCTGTACGCAAAATAATTTCCAAGAAGGTTAAACCCTCTTTGGTTAGTGAGGAGCTGATCAGCAAACATTTAGAAACAGCAAATTTGCCAAACCCGGATCTTTTAATTAGAACTTCAGGGGAAATGAGAACTTCCGGCGTTATGTCTTGGCAGACAGCCTACACAGAGCTTTTCTTTTCCAAACTTATGTTCCCGGATTTTTCTTTGGCAGAGCTCAAGCGAGCAATTGCCGACTACTCCGCAAGGCAACGCAGATTTGGTCAATAAAGGCCCCCAGTACAAAATTTTTCCACGTTGACTTACTGTTGTGTTTTGCTTTACTAATGAAGTAGTGCAGGAGATTGAGCCGAGACAATTTACATTTAGCATTAATGGTAAGGGATTTGAGGTGGATCCTGAGCCTATACCTGTTTCTAAGTTGCAAAGCCCGTCACCCGCTGTAAATTTTGATAGATTTGTGGAAAAGGTGAAGGAAGCGGTCGATGACAGGTAAGCAAAAATTCTCTAAAAAGGTTGACAATATACCTTATGCCAGGCGTGTAGAAAAACCGTGGGGCTGGGAGATTCATTGGGTGCCCGATGATAAGCCGTACATGGGTAAAATCCTTCATATAAATACCGGGCACAGATTTTCTCTTCAATATCATGACAAAAAGCTTGAAAGCTGGTTTTTGATGCATGGCAGAGCGAAGATCATTTGGGATAATGAAGAAGGCAATCTTGAAGAGACTGAGATGAAACCGGGTTTTGGCTACAGTGTAGATTTAAAACAAAGACACCGAATATATGGCATCACCGATTGTGATATTGTTGAAGTTTCAATGTCGGAAGTTGGTACTACATATCGGCTTGAAGATGATTATTCTCGAACTGGTAGGAATGAGGATGCTAAAGAAAGAGAGCTAAGGAATAAGCATAGCTTGCGGTCCTCCCCCGCAATGCGGGGTGCGGGCCTAAGAGGGAAAGTATAATTGTCATTGCGAATGGCAACGACCATGTGACAATCTAAAAAGAGCATAGATTGCTTCGCAATGCTCGCAATGACAGCACTTTTATTATGACTGATTATTCTAACAAACGCTACGGAACTAGGACCCATGAAATGATGAAGGATGTTCTTTTTCATCCTGAAGCTGGTGCTCCTGACGTTCACTATCACATGGTTCGTGGCGGCAAGGATCTTCGGAATATCACAATTTGGGAACCGGGAAAGGTAGGCAACGAATACATCAAAACTTACGGGCACTATCACGTAGGCAATATCGAAGAAACTTACTGGATTATTTATGGTGAGGGGATCACCATTGCTCAGAAGCGGGTAGTTGGTGCGGATGGCGAGCCGATTGATGATGAAATTGAAGAAATTAGAATCGTAAGAGTAAAAGCAGGTGATGCAGTTTTTATGCCCCAAGGTTGGGCTCATGCGGCTGTCAACATTGGTGATACCTTCTTTGTAACTGCAGACGATAGTCCAGTGAATTTTGAAGATGTTGATCCTTCGAGTTTGCCTGGACATGCAGACTATGAACCCATCAAAAAAATGCGAGGTATGGCATATTATATTGTTGAGGAAAACGGCCAGCCAACATTGGTAAAAAATCCTACATACAAAAAGATTCCAGAGGCGCAAATTGAAAACTGGGATCCATCTTTTTCCCCAAAAGCCTAGTATTTTATTGGAAATTGACTTATAAAGTACAATAGAACTGGTTTCAAAACACATCGCGTTCGTCATTCTCAGCTTGACTGAGAATCAGATCCTCACTTTCGTGAGGATGACGCAGGGAGTTTTGAAACGGGTTCATATAGTTTGTAAATTAAAGGTAAATTTTATGGCAGGTGAAAGAGAAACAGCGGCAGATATGTTCAAAAGGCAGGAGCGTGAGCGTGAGCAGTTTTTAGTGGATCAGGCAAAAAGATTGGATAACGCGGATTTTGATTGGGAATTACCACAGAGGTTTTGTGAACGGCTTTCTTGTGATGGCAAAGGTTTAGTAGTGCACGACAATAGTGAGAATAAAGTTAAGATTGAGAGAGCAAGTACTATTTTTAGTCCTAAGGGAAATTTATTTACAATTAGCGGTCATGGTTTACGAATTCATCATCAGACCCATGACTATTATATAGAGTCATATAGTCTTGTTGAGCAAAGAGTTAATGAAACTT
>MFBQ01000043.1 GCA_001776475.1 Candidatus Curtissbacteria bacterium RIFCSPLOWO2_01_FULL_41_18 | reverse complement strand
TTGTTAGCCTATTAATAAGCGTCGATTTACCGCTTGACGGGGGACCAACTAATACAACAGTGGCATCGCCCTGCTTTTTTACAGCGTAGCCGCCATCTCCACCACCTTTCTTAGAATGTATTTCAAATTGTTTATCCTTTAAGCGAGATACACGCGCTCGGAGTAATCCAATGTGGTGCTCTGTACCTTTGTGATAGGGTGTCTCTCTTATTTCTTTTTCAATAGCAGTTATTTGCTCTTCGATCGTTACCATGATGTATAATTATAGCTGAGATTTGCCCGCATAGCCTAACGCGCGCCCATAGCTCAACGGATAGAGCAGCGGTCTTCGGAACCGAATATGAGGGTTCGATTCCCCCTGGGCGCACTAGTACAAATTATCAAAACCGAGGCTAAGACTATCGAATAAGATTTTGTTGAAAATTCAGTGTTACAGGCTTACATTTAATACTTGGCCATGAATGAAAGAACCACAACTGCTAGCGAAGTTGTACAACTAACAAGACTTGATTTACCTTGCGCACGAAACGGTCTTGCTGGAGCAAAAATTGATGTCAAAGAATTACCAGATAATCGCCTGCTTCTTACATGTCAAGGTCCAACGCGTAATATGCCTGATTGTGATAATATTTGTAGATATAAAACTGAGCAAGCTCCTTCAGGATGTTCACTAAGGGGGTTTGGTCCTGTAGGTAAGATGAAATGTTCTTGACACTTCTTAATATTTTAAAAGAGTGATTGAAAAACTTGGTTTGATATCTACGCTGCAATCATCTGAAAGTACTTTTTTATCAGCAAAAACTGAAAACCACGGGTGTAAACCCGTGGATGAAAGCTTTTCAAAATCAGCTGAACAGCTTTTGCTGTGAAGCTGAGCTGAGAAGAAACCACTGGCCTAAGCCAGTGGAGCTTCATAGATGTTATAATAAGTTAATGCCGTGGTGGCGGAATAGGTATACGCGCAGGACTTAAAATCCTGTGGTCGAATAGACCTTGCGGGTTCGAGTCCCGCCCTCGGCACTATCGATTTAATTCACAAATTGCATATTTTGTGTGGGTTCAATCAAATAATTACCGTCTGCAGATTTTGAAAAAGACATCACCAAACCAAAATCATTTTTGTGTTTGGTGTAAATCGACTTAAACATCTTCTGATCTAAAATAAATACAACAGAGTTGTATTCTCTGGCATATCTTGCAAGGTCTCGAAAAATATTTAATGATGTGTGCTCATCCAGATTACTAAAAGGTTCGTCTACCACAAATACCTTGCCCTCTAAAAGTACATCAATGGCGTAAAGCACTCTTCTTCTCTGACCCTGTGAAATCGGCGGCTCAGATAATACTGCATCCATAAAATAAAGTGAGGCTTCGGGTATGTATGAAAGTAAATGTTTAAACGAGAAGATCTCAATCTTTAAAAGATCGTCTATTATTTCTCTTTGCTCATCAATCCCAAACTTTTCCAAAAACTGTTTGGTTAGCTGCAAAAAAACTCCCTTAATATTGATGTTCTTGAACATCAATCCCAGATATTCATAATAAATTTTTGGGTCGCGCTTTCTTAATTCACTCTTTCGTTTAGCCTTCGATAATAATTTTCTATTCGATTTTAGAAATTCGAGCAGAGTATCTTTGTAATATTCGCTGTTTAGATAAAAAAATTCAAGCAATTCATCAGTCGATATACGAAAACTATTAGTATTTTTTATTAATAAACACCTCTGAGGGCAATTCTTAATATAAACACTGACTGCGTTTCTATAACTAGTCGTAATGTTTCTTAAACCGCTAAAGTGTAGATTCTCGTGCGCTTTCTCTAGACTTGGGAACATTCTCAAGTCAAAATCGTTGATTCCCAAATATTCTGCTTTAAAATCAGCATACCTTAACGTTACGATGCGCCCGAATATTGACTTGCCTATACCTGATTCTCCTATCAAAAATGAAACTTTACCTGCAGGAATAAACAATTTATTAGCTTTAATAAGATTTTTTTGTCCGGTCCTTCCTGAAACATACTCTAAGTTTTTAATGGTCAATCCATTCTCTTGTTGACTGGTTTTGTTTAAATAACGTTTGGCGAGCGCTCTCATTTTCTTATAGCGTAGGGGGGTTATTTCAGAATTAGTTCTTATAATCAAATTAAGCAAATGGTCTACATCCTTGATTCTTTTTTCAGCTAAATCAATATCGGCTTTATGAGATATAATAAGAGACTTTCCAAAAAGTTTTCCAGAAACAAATAGACCTACCAACAAATAAACAACTGCCGGGTTGCTTACGTTAAAGACCATAGGTAAAAAAAGTAAAAATGCAGGTAGTAGACCTGAGTTGAGTTCTGAAATGATATTAATTCTATCGGTGTAGGAAACAACCCTTTTTAAGTATTTTTTATATACAGAATTTTCGTAATTAATCTGTGTTTTTACAAGTAACGGTTGAGAATCGTTAAAGGCTAGATCAAAGTTGTCAGCTTCATTCCTATAAACTTGCTGAGCTTGAGAATACTTTTTGCCTAGATATAAAAAAACTGCATAAAAGATCAATATAGTAAGTGTTATTAAAACTGATATCGCATATGTCGGGTGATTGTTTAAAATAAAAAGTACCAAAATCAATAAACAACCTGAAATTATACCTAATATTTCGCTCAGTGTGTCATAATAATTGCAGGATGAAAGACCCGCTCTTCCTAAATCTTCCGAAATTTCTTTGGTATCAGGGAAGTTGGGTAGAAATTCGGCCAAACTCAAACGATAGTAGTCAAAAATAAACTTAAGCAGATTATCATAAAGGTCTCTTATTATTCTGTGGTAGTTATTTACAGAGTGTACTTCCTTTAAATATATAAAAAATAGGTTAAATGTCGCAAACAATATAAACCCAAGAAAAATCCAGGTAGCGTAATTAATATCCAGACTAATCGGAGTATTTATTAAAACCAGCGAAACGAATATTATAAAAACTATAATACTATTGACGTAAAAATTGATTTTGATCAAATTTCTGGATTTCAAACTCCAGGTTCTTATTTCCTCAACTATTATTCGTTCTTCTCTAAAAAATACTAACTTGCCAAGCTTATCAAATTGCTCCTTGGGTAGAATTCCCTTAATAGTCATCATTGAAGTAAAAATGACACATTTATCGAATTATATCATCTTAATATTTTAATATTAATATAAATACAACTTTAGTATTGGATAACCAAATAATATTAGTTAAACTGTGTATAGAATGACTTCTAGAAACAAAATTATTTTTTGTACTTTAGCTCTTATTATTCTAGTCATTTCTCTTCAATTTAAGAACACAGGAAAAGCAGCTGTTACGAATGCTGTCGAAGTTACCTATGTAGCCTCGGACGATGACTTTAGTAATCCCGAGCGTGGATTTATGAAACAATCATCAATATACCCCGATCAAACATTCGATCCGGCAAAGGTGCGAGTTTTAAACCCTGCTGATTCGGTAGTTTGGATATACTTCAGGTTAGATAACTATCGAGATCCAAATGATCGGGTACCAGGACCAAAATTAAACGAAAACGATTACCAGTGTCAACCGATTGATGCCACCGGCTTATCGCGTATTAATCAGACGTTTCAGACAGCAAGGGAAAAAGGGTTGAAGCTCGTGTACCGATTCATCTACAACTGGGGACCGGGTTCTACCACAAACCCGGTAGAAGCCAACCCTGATGTGCCGATAAAATGCGTTCGGCAACATTTGACCCAACTTACTGATATCATTAGAAACAATATTGACGTAACTGTCGCGTTGCAAGCAGGATTTGTCGGCCATTGGGGTGAGTGGCACAGTTCAAAATACCTTCAGGACCTGGCAGTGAGACGAGAAATTGTTGATACACTGCTCTCCATCTTACCAAATGAACGGATGCTTCAAATACGCTTTCCGAATTTTAAAGAAATTTTTTATCAAGGACCACTAAATGAAACCACAGCTTTCTCACAAACAGCAGGCAGTCGCGTCGGTCACCACAATGACTGTTTCTTAAGAGATGCTGACGACACCACTTATCGCTCGAAAAGGGCAGAATATACTTCAACATATTGTGCCGGTCTATCCGGTCAAGCTGAAATTGATTGCTGGAAAAATTTCGTCGCCCAGGAAGGCCGCTTTACTCCTATCGGTGGAGAAAGCTGTCAGTATAACCCGCCGCGAACCGATTGTCCTAACTCCCTGGCAGAATTAGAACTGTTGCATTGGTCCTTCATAAACAACGGCTACAGGCCAGAAGTCGTCAACCCTCAATCCGGTAGTTGGGCCACTCAAGGATGTTTACCGGAAATCCGCCGCCGCTTGGGCTATAGAATAGAGTTGAAAGACGCTTCTATTTCACCCCAAGTTGCTCGCGGTGGTACTTTGAATTTACAGATAAATCTTAAGAATATTGGCTTCGCATCTATGTTTAATCCCCGGCCAGTATTTGCTGTTTTACAAAATACAAGTAACCGATACGAAATTCTTCTAACAAACATTGACCCCCGTCGTTGGGAAGCAGGACTGGAACATACAATATTTGTCAATGTAACTACACCGGCGAATGTAGTACCTGGTATCTATAAGCTAGGTTTGTGGTTACCAGACGAATCTGCTAACCTTCGCAATCTACCAGCCTATGCTGTAAGATTTGCAAATACAAATGTATGGGAGGCAACTACTGGTCTTAATATCTTAACCTCCAACCTCGAAGTTGTGTCCAGTAGTATCTTACCCTCATCTACTCCTACTCCTCAAGTTATTATCAAGCAACTCCTGGGTAACTGGCTGGGTTCGGCTTTAGACTTAAACGGTGACACAAAAGTGAACTCCTTAGATGTGTGGAAAATAATATAAATTAGGTTCTGCTGGCTTTCTTGGGTTCTGCTATAATATTCAAAACGGAGAGTGGCGCAGTTGGTAGCGCGCACGGTTTGGGACCGTGAGGTCCCGGGTTCGAATCCCGGCTCTCCGACAAAATAAACTTGAAAGAAGTAAAACTTGCTGTAAAATGATTCCATGAGTGAAGATAATTTTGAAAATTTGTCTAAAAAAGAACGCCGAATATTAGCAAGAGAAACACGCAAAAGTGAAGAAAACAAAAGCTCTCTAATTAGTAAAATAATAAGAATCAGTATTTATTTATTACTTCTTTTAGGGA
>MFBQ01000042.1:2657-7506 GCA_001776475.1 Candidatus Curtissbacteria bacterium RIFCSPLOWO2_01_FULL_41_18 | reverse complement strand
ACATTTGATAATTTCGTCATACAATTTGGTATAGTCTGCAAGTTCTTGTTTATGTTTGCTTTTGATTAATGATTTTAGAAAGTTGATTCTTCTTGAAAAGTCAAAACTTCTAGTTAAAGCAATTATCGGCTGGGTAGTACTTTTATCGTTCTCTAAATCAAGGATAGCTTCAATGAATATTTGAACATGGTAATCAAGATAATTTAATAAGGTTATCAGTATTCCAATTCTTGAAGTATATTTTTTTATCTCCGGTCCATCAGAGTCTGAAAGTTTATAGTATCCCATATCAATTAGAAGCTTAGCGGCTTTTGGACACCAACATGGTTAGACTAAGAAAATTCAGTTCTACTTGATGGACAACATTAGAACCTATTACCAAACCATTTAACAAGTATCCGTTCAACTTCATCTCTAAAAGGGCCTTCTTTTATGCTGTGATGGGCATTCTTCATCACAATGTGGGTTAACTTGCTCTTATCTTTTATTGCGTTAATGTAATTTTCGATAACCTGGTGTGGAATAACATCATCCTTTTCAGATTCGATAATAAGAATCTTACTTTTAAAATTACTAACAGCCTCAAGAGCAAATGTTTCTCTGGATTTTCTATGTTGATTTCTCCAAGCATAAACCGCCGGGTCTTCACCTCCACTGGTTTGCATTTTAGACTTTTTGAAATCAGAATTAGGATATTCGGCCGGAACTCTCAGTACCAATCGCTTAACATTTCTTTTTGTAGTTAGGAGGGTTACTAAGTAACCTCCAAAACTACTTCCTACAGCACTGATATTTTCTTTATCTACACCTTCAACCTGTAACAAATAGTCATAAGCCGCCAAAACATCATCTAGAGACTCTTTAGTAGTAGCTTTATTTATATCTCCTTCACTTGTCCCATGACCTCTCATGTCAAACAGTAAACAAATATATCCTAAATCAGCTAGCGACTTAGCATATTGGAAACTTCTTTTCCTCTCACTGGTCCAGCCATGAACAAAGAGAATCGCGGGATGTTTATCTTTTTCGTCGGGAGGTTTAAAAATCGTCCCATCCAATCTTAGACCATCATTTTCAAAGGTATAAGGTCTGATTTGTATACGCATGTAAAAAGTATATCAGAAGCAAAAATTTGAGGCTAAAAGAGGAAGCTACGACTGAGTGGGTTTTTGAACTTATTGGCTTTGGATTGTGAATTGGACTGTTTGAGATAAAAATGGAGAATCTGATGAGAGAATACTGACGGGAACGGAGGTTTGCGGCGGCATGGAAATTTGAGTGAGCTGATTTTGTAGATCTTCCCCGAAGAATACATTGTTGTTTGTGGAGCTTTCCTGAAGGCTATATTTTTTGGGTTCGTTTGTCGGATTGTTGACTATTAAAACCCCTAAATAGGCTTGGGAGGCGCCTTGCTTAGTAAAGGAAATTTGGAAACTGGCGGCATCTTGAGTCAAAGTCATGCCAGGGAATTTTTCAACTTGGGAAACTACTAAATATGGTGATTGGCTTTTAACGCCAGCAACTTGGGAAAAGTTTTTAGCAAAGTAAAATGGCGTAATAATGAGAGCAAGCAGTAAAATCACCGCCGAGAAATTTAAACAGATTTTTAGTAAAGGATGGTGTTTCATGGTTAATGGTTTAGCGTTATTCGGTTGCGAAGCCCGTTTCGTTTTTGGGTGACGTCAAACGTAACCTCTTTACGATACTAACTTCATCACCCTTAACCGCTTAACGATTCCCTGCTTATCTCGATTTCTTTTTCAACGTCAATTGCCAAAACCCAAGAAAAGTTGGCGGCGACCAAAAAGGCAATAATGGATATTTGAGGGTATGTAAAGCCTAAAATAGTTGATGTCACTAAAAAACCAACGGTAAGCCACAGAAAAATCAGCCAGATTATGGCTTGGTGATAAAGATGGTAGCTTTCGGCAATTAAACTTTCCAGGTTTAATGAGGCTAACTTGGCCTGAAGTTTCGGATGGATATGACTCTGGTGAAAAAAATGGGCGCGCACCAAAACCAGGATAGCACCTGCCGAAGCTGCCAAAAACATAGCTAAATTTGA
The DNA here is from genome assembly GCA_001776475.1 of Candidatus Curtissbacteria bacterium RIFCSPLOWO2_01_FULL_41_18. Lineage (GTDB taxonomy): Bacteria > Patescibacteriota > Microgenomatia > Curtissbacterales > GWA2-41-24 > 2-01-FULL-41-18-A. Next base: position 5,441 of record MFBQ01000042.1, on the reverse strand, counting down.
ATAGTTTTCGGCTCGCGTGTAGTCGGCGAGATTGGCAAAATTAACAGCTGGTAAAATTGCTAGAAAACCCTTACTTTTAATCTCGAAAGGTAGATTTAAAAAGTAGATAGCCAAATAAAGGCCGAGTATTTTGGCGAGAATTAAAGCAAGCGCCGGAATAATAGCTTCGTCGATGAGTTTGGTTATGGATTTGGCAACCATACTTTTAGTGTATCAAATAATGGAAATTTTGTTATTTCAGGATTTTTGAAGACGTCTTATATGCAGTAGGGAAAATGACATTATAAGACCTAATATAGAAAATGCTATCATTAGATAAAACAAAAATCTAAAACCGAAATAGTTGGCAATGAGACCTCCGATAATAGCTGATAAACCTGCTGTTAGATAGTCCATCGCTTCCCATTCTCCCCAAGCCAATGTCAGATGCTTTTTGGCAAATTTTGAGTAAAGTCCGTCATAGGCTGGATCTTTAACAGCTACTGTAATCCCTAGTATTGCTTGAACTCCAAAAAGAGTTAGCGAGTTTGTCACAAATAAATATCCAGTAAAACCTGCCGCACCCATTAAGTAGCCTAAAACCACGAACTTTGCTTTGTATCTGTTACGGTCTTCAATCCTACCTAAAATATAGGTGACAAGCGCAGCAGTTAGCATAAACGCACCAAAAGCACCTGATGCATCTAAAATATCTCCTCCGATTTCTTCAACATAAACAGCCCATATTGGTCCTAAAAGCCCTCCTGCAAAAAGATAAAATCCCTCAGCCAATAACAGTACCCTGATAATTTTATTGTTCATAATTTTTTGGCATACTGGGAGGAGATCCAGCCGAGTTTACCTGCCTCGCCGGCAGGCAGACCTTCAAAAGAAATTTTTATCCAATCTCCTGTTTCCTGAATGATTTCAAGCTGATCGCCGGTTTTAACCCGACCAACCTCCGGTGATGACAGCGACGGCTCTTTGCGAACCCTCAGGAATCCTTGGGGTGTACTTGCGATTTCAACTTTTTTAACCGGTGGCGAAGGTGGCGGGCTTTTGACGATTCCTTTGGCAATTTGGGAGGCTAAAGTGACGTCGGCAAAAAGCTGATACTCGGCAGATGTTTTGATAGCGAATTCACGCTGAAGAAACCCAAGTTTAGCAAGGAGTACCTTGTGGTCACCTTCAGTTATGCCCTCAAGATAGACTGGGGTTTTACCAACAAATTTGCCGTCTATGGTAACATCTGCCTCGGTTGGAGAGGATATAATAAATAATCCCTTTCTGCTTTCCGTGAGCCAAAGCTTTTCTCCGGATTGAGCCAGAAAATTGTTGGCAAGTTCTCGATTGACTACAGTTAAAGTGCCGGCAGTTAAGCTGATTTTATCAACGTAGCTGGCCTCAGAAACTGTCACCTTGAGAGTATATTCACCGGCTCGCAGTTGGTCTGAATAGAATGGGGTTTTACCAAGATGTTTACCATCCAAAAATACAGAGGCTTCGGGGGTGGAGGTGACTTGAAGGGCTGCCGGCTTGCTGGTGCCCACGATACTACAGCCAGATAGGATAGAGACAAAAAACAAGAGACCCGCTATAAGCGAGGCTCGCCTACAAAGGCGGCAAGAGACAAGAAAGATTTTTTTGGGCATTGAGTTAATAATACCAAAATAAGGTTACGTGGTGGCTAAAAAGAAGTTTTGATAAGGTCACTAATTTTCACTGTCTTAGAATTATGGGTCTTTCTATAAAACTTGACATTGAGTTTGGCTTGTGCTATGCTACGCCCTCGTAAATTCCCCACTATGGGCTCATGCCCATATTTCCCCGTTAATAACATAGGGGACGTATTGTGGGCAAAATATGAATAAAAAAACTCGAATCGAAAAGCTTACTAGATTTTTTAAGAGGCTAGTTAAGCGAATAAAGAATTTCGGCCAGATGGAGGCTATAGGCGCCATACATCTTCTGGCTAACTATACTCACCTACAGATTAAAATAAGGCCAAGAATTAGGCTATTTTCAAGAGTAACTCTGATGCTGGTGATTTTATTTGTAATCACCGGACAGATAGCCAGATACGTTAAATCTAAAGAGTCCGAGATCAAGGTTAACGGCCAAGCAATTTTGGTGGGCGAGAACAAGGAGGTTGCTCAGCCTGAAACTCAAATAGACGGCGTAATCTTTCCTAAAAAATCGCCATTTGAGTTCAAAAAGCCTGTCGATGGTTATATCACTCAAGGGTTTAGCGCATATCACAGAGCGGTCGATATTGCTTCGGCCTTGGGATCACTAATTAGACCTTTAGGGGGAGGCACGGTTGAATTTGCTGGATTTGAAGCTGACGGCAAAGGTAATGTGGTCATTGTTGATCATGGCGATGGGCTTAAATCTCTCTATGCGCATATGGCCAGAATAAACGTGAGTGTTGGCAATCAAGTAGATACTAATACGGTAATCGGTACAATTGGCCTAACGGGTAGGACAACTGGTCCTCACGTTCACGTCGAGATTTATGATAATGGGCTAATGGTTGACCCTGTAAAAGTTTTACCGGAATAAAGGAGCGCTTGGTTGCCGCATTGAGTCTATAGCGAAATAGCCCTTAGACTGAAGTCTTCTGATTTATTTTTGTTTTCATCTTCCCACGAATCTTCAATTTTGCGCGTAAGCTCTTCAACCAAAATCTTAAATTCGACCGGGTTGCCGATGTGCTCAATAACAATTTCCCTCCGGTCAAAACCCGCCGTGATAATGACCAAGTGGCCGGTATTGAAGAGAAAACGCTGCATAACTGATTGTTCA
>MFBQ01000042.1:210-2601 GCA_001776475.1 Candidatus Curtissbacteria bacterium RIFCSPLOWO2_01_FULL_41_18 | reverse complement strand
GACTAAACGGGCCAATTTAGGAATACCAATTATTAAGAAGGAGAGCGGCAGAAGAGTAATAAAATTGATCCAAAAATATCTGTTACCAATTGAGGTAACCAGAATAATCTCCTCCTTTGGTCCTAAAAGCTTGGAAAGCCTTTTCTTTTGGGTTTTGGTCGGCTCTTTTTGCATTTCAATACCAGTTTAGTACTTCGACAAGCTCAGTACAAGCATTTCGGTTATGCTCAGTACAAGCACTTCGGCAAGCTCAGTACAAGCAATTGATCCGACACATTCGGCCAGTCTTCGACCGTGAGCTCAGACCGAAACGGCTCAGACTCGAAGAGCTCAGTGCTAGGCAAGATCAGGGTAAACAATTACAATTAATTTGTATGGATGATGTGCAATCGAGTAGAATTTTGGGCAAGATTGGCTTGGCAATACTGGCTGTTGCGCTTGCCGATCTTTTTTTTCTCAATTATTGGATCTACAAGAATGAAAATTTAAATGTTAAAAATGGAAAATTAGACAAGACAAGAGAAATTGCCCAAGAATCCTCCCCGTCTCCCCTAATCTTGGCTTCACCAAGCCTAACCGATGAGCCTTCTTTATCACCCCCAAGTGTAGCTCCAACTGAGACTAAAACAGTTATTGAAAAACAAACCCAGACAATTGTGCAAACTGCCCAGAAAGAAATTTTTGTGCCAATGGGCTCTGGTTCATCAAACAGTAATACTTTTGCCGATCTTTTTGGCGTTGAAGTTACCATTGACACCTCAAAGTACGGCGCAATTGATTCGGTAGTTTTTGAAGCGTCACTGTGGGTAGAGGGAGGTAACGGCCAAGCTGTGGCACGGATTAGGAACGTTACAGATAATAATCCATATGTGGAGAGTCAAATTTCAAACAACAGTGGTACAGGTACCGTAAAGACTTCAGGCAAAATTCCCTTTCCTTTGGGACAAAAAACGTACAGAGTTCAGGCCAAAACCGATATTACAAACTTTGCGGCCCATGTTGAGAACGCACGGTTGAAAATCACACTGAAATAGGTTACTGGGTTGCTAGGACACTGGGCGACTTGGATATGATAAAATTTCCCAGTATCCCAGAAACCTAAATACCTAGTAACCTAACTATGCATAAAAAGCTTCGGCAAGAACTAATAAAACAAATGGTGATTTTATCAACATCCGGCTTTGGGCTAGTGGCAGCGCTAGCCTGGAACGATGCCATTCAGGCGTTTGTGAAGGAGTATATCGATAAATATATTTCGGTTGGGTCGGGAATTATTTCCAGGTTTATTTATGCTATAGTTATTACAATTTTCGCGGTTATCATAACTTATCAATTGACTAAAATCAGCGGGGAAGAGGAGAAAAAATAATACTGCTGTAAATTACTATTAACTGCCCAATTCTGCTTGAGCATTAAGCATATACCCAATTGAAACTGTTGCGGTCGGCCTGGATGATTGCGTAAAGTGTTCAGTCTCATCAATTTCTGTCTGAACTGTATCTGCATGTGGGGCCCCATATTTCAACTAATCCTTCTACGCTACCCGCATCTTGTAGTCGCCTTTCCCATAACTGAGTGATCTGGCGAGCGGCTTGTTGACCTTTTAGCCTTCGAGAACTTCTTATTCCAAGCCAACTCCGTGGTGATTCTGCGTCTCTTCTCTCACTCATACAAAAAGACGGACCTTTTAAAAAGGCAACCATCTGTGAAAAATGTAGCCTAGATTGATTTAGATTGTTAACCCTGAGTTTGTCGAATGGGTCAAGAAGGAAATTGTCCTGTGTTTGGAGACAGTGAGATTTTAAATTTTTCTCCGTTATTGACACGTTCCCTAAGGTAAAGTTTTCCATTACTCAATACATCAGGATCGTTCAAACCCCCGATATTTATAGAAAAACCAGACGGTTTAATTGCAAATAATTCTGTTGAGAATCTACCTCTTTTTAGGCCTAATTCAAAAACTCTAGGCGCTCCCTGCGCAAATAAATCAGCCGCCTCAGAATTCAATACAAGGGTTCCACTTAGGTTGTAGAAGCCAATTCCGTTCCTATATTGTATTAAGTCGTCTCTTTGAAGAATTGCCGCTGCAGAAAAATAAAGTGTTAGACCATTTTTATGTCTTACGACATAGTAGCCGTCACTGTTTCCGAAGGAAACTGTACGTTTTTCCTCTTGCGTTTGAGCTTTAGGCAAAACAATTTCCTGGGCATTTGCATAGCTCTGTTCTAAATGCTCAATGTATGCAGGTTTGTTCGCCCAACCAAACGTGATTCTTTCTCGAATGGAGCCGATTGGGATTAGAGTTCTGAATAGTGTATATGGGAGAACTTCAGTCGCACGGCCCATGATCTAATAGTCGCCCATGCCGCCGGGGGGCATTGCGGGCATTGC
>MFBQ01000042.1:0-156 GCA_001776475.1 Candidatus Curtissbacteria bacterium RIFCSPLOWO2_01_FULL_41_18 | reverse complement strand
GGCTACAGAGGCTCCATTTTGCAAAGCAAACCTGGCCACTTTAACAGGATCGATAATACCAGCTAAAACTAGATCCTCAAATTTACCAGTTAACGCATTAAAGCCGGCATTGGCATGGGCTTTTTCGACCTCTCTGACAACCCAGCCGGAATCGGC
>MFBQ01000041.1 GCA_001776475.1 Candidatus Curtissbacteria bacterium RIFCSPLOWO2_01_FULL_41_18 | reverse complement strand
GATTATTGCCGAGCCTGCTTTTTCTAGGATTTGGGCGTTGGCTTCTTGCTCGCCTGATGCGGCATGTGGTAAAGGAATCAAAATGGCGACTTTACCAAGAATAGCCAAGTCCCAGACAGTGTTAGCTCCCGAGCGAGCGACGACGAGGTTGGACCTCGCAAATACCGGACCGATGTTGTCTGTATCAAGATAATCAACGGCTAAATAGTTTCGCCGTTTGACTTTGCGCGCTTTATCCAAGTCTCCCTGGAAATTGGCCGTGCCGACTTGGTGCACGATTTGGTAGTTTTTAAGCTGCGGCAGGAGATTAAATATCAATGTGTTAATGAAATGCGAGCCTTGATTGCCACCAGTAATAAACATAAGTCTGCGACTTGATTTTATAAATTTCTGAATTCTTGTGTCTTTGGCACTTTTTTGAAAAATTGATCTTCTAGTTAAATTGCCAATGACCTGACTTTTTTCTTTAGAAAAGAAGTCCGCAGACTGGTACCAAGTTAAGAGGATCTTCTTGGTAAAAAGCGAGTTGATTTTGGTAGCCAGTCCCGGTACAGTACTTTGCTCATGGGTTACGGAGTCAATACCAATGAGCCAGCTTGCAAAAACAACTGGGGCTGAGAGATAACCGCCAAAAGAAACGATTAAGTCAGGCTGTACCTTTAATAAATAAAATAAACTCTGAATAAAGCCTATCGGAATTTTTAAAAACGATCCCAGAGTATACTTAGTGAACTTTCGCTGAATTCGGCCAGCAGAGATCTTATAAAACTTGATACCCACCGCTGAGATACTTTTGTATTCAGCAGATAGACTATTTGATCCTTCGGTTGCGTATTTGCGGCCGAAAAAGATTATCGCCAAATCTTCTTTTTTCTGAAGTTCTTCTATTAGTGCTAGTGCCGGTGTTAGATGCCCACCACAGATGACAATTTTTTTCATGATTGGCTTTTAACATTAAGAAGGATGCCTATTGCGGTTAAAGTGACAAATAGAGACGAGCCGCCATAGGAGATGAATGGGAGCGGAACTCCTGTTAGTGGAACTAAGGCAACATTGGAAGCAAGGTTAAAAAGACTTTGAGTAGCGATTAAGGTGACAATACCCATTGCTAAGATCTTGCCCTGCAAATCAGGTGCGCTTCTGGCGATTTTTATGCCTCTGGTAATTAGAAATAGGAAAATCAATATTAAAACTACTCCCCCTATAAATCCCAGCTCCTCAACAATAATCGCAAAAATCGAGTCCGAATGAACCTCTGGGATAAAATCAAACTTGCCTCGAGATCCACCTATTCCTACTCCAAATAACTTACCGGAAGACAATGCGATAATTATTTGAGATATTTGGTAAGAAGCACCTTGAGGGTCGCGCGTAGGGTCGAGAAAAGACTCAAGTCTGGCAAGCCTGTAAGGCTGGGAAATAATGGCCGCAACCGCCATAGCTATTAAGAGCGGGATCGCGAGGAAAAAATGCCTAACTGGACCACCACCAATAAAATAAATAATTAAGGTGAGGACTAAAAAAATTAAGGCTGTTCCAAGATCTGGCTGAACTAATACTAGTACAGAAGTAAACAGGGCTGGTAGAAAAAGCACAATAGCGAAATCTATTAAACTTGTTTTATATTTTGCCAATTTTGAGATAATGGACGTTCCGTAAAAAATCAGGGCAAGTTTGGTAAACTCTGATGGTTGAAAAGTAAAAGTGCCAACACTGATCCAGCGCCGAGCACCTAAAACTTGTGTACCAATAAATGGCACAAGAACTAGAATTAGCATTAGGATACTGGCGGCGAGAATAAAATGACTTAGTTTTAAAAGTCTGTGGTAATCAAATAGACTAAAGAAAAAGAGTGAAATCGATCCAAGACTTGCCCAGATAAGTTGGTTCTTGAAGTAAAAAAGACGATCGTGGAAGTCGCGAAATGCAGACACTACCGATGCATCGTAAATTGCCAAAAGCCCGACTGTAACCAAAATTATGGTTGATATCAGTAACCATTGATCAAAATGGGTACTTTGGCTTCTTATCCGGATCATTTCTCCCTTTATGGTTTTTTATTTAATTTTTGGACTTCGTGAGTAAATTTTTGCCCTCGATCCTGGTAATTTTTAAACATATCAAAAGAGGCACATGCCGGCGAAAGGATAACAACGTCGCCCCAGCTTGCAAAATTTGCAGCACTTTCGACGATTTCTTTCATGTCCTTTGGATTTTGGATGACATTGCCTTGAAATCCGCCTGCTTCTATTATGGCATTTTTGATGGTTTTTGCTTCACTACCTATGAGAATTAATGCTTTGAGGGTTTTATCCTTGCTGATTTTTTTTGCCAAAGTTGAAAAATCAGAATTTTTTGAAGACCCGCCCAGAATCAGTATTTTAGGCTGGCTGAATGATTCAATGGCGGCAACAGCCGTTTCAGGGATTGTTGAAAAAGAATCATTGTAGTACTTAACTCCATTAATTTCTCCAACTAATTGTAGCCGATGTTTTAAACCCTTAAAGGTAGAGACAATTTTAAAAGTTTTTGATCTGTTAACATCAAAAATTTTGGCAACGCAGACGGCCGCTGCCACGTTTTGAAGATTGTGTCTACCTGGCAATAAGATTTTGCTTGTTTTGCAGATTATTTCTTTTTGGCCTATTTCCGATATTAGGTTGTCACCCTCAACATAGACACCGTTGGTTCGAGCTCGGGTTGAGAAGAAATAAGTATGGGCTTTAGTTTTTTTGGCAAATTGGCGCGACTTTTCATAATCAAAATTGATAATTGCATAATCAGACCCGGTTTGATGCGACACTATTGATTCTTTAGCCCGATAATACTCCTTTTGGTCTTTGTGCCAATCCAGGTGCTCTGTTGTAATCATCAAGATAACAGCGATGTAGGGACTAAAATCTAAATCTATTAATTGAAAACTCGAAAGTTCCAAAATAACAAGGCTATCTTTTTTCAGCTTGGGCAAAATTTGTAGCATTGGAGTACCAATATTGCCTGCTAAAAAGACATCTTTATATTTAGTTTTTAAAAATTTATAAATGAGAGTCGAAGTGGTACCCTTACCTTTGGTTCCTGTTACACCAATTATTTTGCAAGGACAATATAGAAAAAATATTTTTGTTGATGAAGTAACTTTGGCGCCTTTGCGTTCGAGAAATAAGATATATTTATTCTCCGGTCTGACACCAGGAGATCTAATGATTAAGTCGAATTCTAAATTTTTATCAAAACTGTCGCCAAAGTAAAAATTGACGCCTTTTACCTTGAGTTTTTTAAAGAGAGATTTATCTATTTGTGTTTCTTGCTTCTTTTCGAAAATAGTAATTTGGTTACGATGGCCTAAATAATTGGCAGCCGAAACACCTTCCTTGCCAAAACCGAAGATGGCAATCTTTTTGGACCTGATCATGAGTAACTTAAATTAAGGCTTTTCTTGCGATCACCCTATATTTTAGTAGACTGGAGGCTATTTTGGAAAATTGCCTGGGGTCTGCTGTAGTGTAATATAGCTCCTGAACGTTTCCTTTTGCAAAAGAAGTAGAATCTTCGAGAATAGATTTAACTCTGGTAGCTATCGCTCGACCAGAATCAATGACTCTAATGTTACTACCATTAATTCTTTTTTTAATCTCTTGTTTAAGGAAGGGGTAATGAGTGCAGCCTAGCACAATAACATCGGAACCAGTTTTTTTGACTTTATTCAAATAAAGATCAAGAAGTCTGTAGATTTCTTTTAACTTTAAATACTCAACAGATTCTTCCAGGCCCTCACAGCCGATTCGAAAAACATTTAATGCTGGCGCAAACTCTTTAATTAACTTTTTAAGGTAGGCGCTTTTTGCTGTAGCGGGTGTTGCCATAATTGCTATTTTGCCTTCTTTGGTTAAATTTGCGGCAGGTTTTATGGCAGGTACGACACCAACGATGGGAATTATAAATGTTGATCTTAGATGATCAATTGCGTAACAAGTTGCCGTATTGCAGGCAACAACCAAAAGCTTAATATCATGCGTTAGCAGAAATCTGGTTATTCTTTCTGAAAGCTCGTTTAGTTGTCTCTGAGTCTTTGCGCCATAGGGAATGTTGGCTTGATCTGCTAAGAACACAAAGCTTTCCCCAGGCAACAGTCTTTTTATCTCTTTGAGAACAGAGAGGCCACCAATACCTGAATCAAAAAGGCCAATCGGACGATTATCTGCCATTTTTAAAAAAATGAAAGCCAAAGTCCAAAAATTGCCAATACAAGTTGGGCAAGCCAAAATCTAAAAACGATCTTCGGCTCTTGCCAGCCCTTATACTGAACCCAAAGATGCAGAGGGGCTACTTCAAAAACCTTTTTCTTGCGGATTTTTTTAGACAATAATTGAATTAGTGATGAGACAACTTCGATAACAAACATTCCACCAATGACGGCAAGACCTATGGGTTTACCTAAAAGGAGGCCGGTAACAGCCAACGTCGCTCCGAAAGAAAGCGCACCAACGTCACCAAGCATAATTCTGGCTGGCCAAATGTTGAAGTATAAAAAGGCAATTAATGAGCCGATCCAAAGACCCAAAAATACAGAAAGAGTGGTATCCAAAATTGATGAGGACATGACTAAAAATGCCGCAAGACAAATCAGCAAGAGACCAGACGCTAGACCATCCAAACCATCTGAGATGTTGACCGCATTTGTAAAGGCAACAATGGTAAAAGCTGCAAATGGAATGTACATGAGGCCTAAATTTATAATATCGAAAAATCGAATGTTGACAATATTTATACCTAAACCAAAATAAAGCATGGAGGCAATAATAAATGCCAAAACCCATTGAATTAAAAACTTATATCTAAATCTAATCCCCCAAAAATTTGCTCTTTTGAAACCAAAGGTTTTGCGCAAGTCATCATAAAGGCCGAGTGCTCCGAAAGATAAAAAGGTAAAAAGTAGTATTTGAACTTCTTTTTTAAATGGATAAATTGAAGTTCTTTCGACACCAAAAAAGGGGGCAAGATTTACAACCACAAGATAAAGAAGCGTGACCACAAATATTATGAGCGTTCCTCCACCAACGGGAATACCGGCTTTATGGCTGTGGAGTCGGTCAAAAATTACCGTTCTTGCTTCAAAAATATCACGTGTTTTTTGATGTTGGCGCGTGAGTCTTATTCTATAAAGTAAATTGATATACGGAACAATCAGGAGGCTAATGACAAAAAATGACAAGAGAACAAGACCTAATATTTGAACCATACCTTTAAATTTCTAATTTCTAAATAAGTTTTAATGATAAAACCCCAAATTTGTGACGCTTCGCACTTGATATTTACCATTTGCTGGTGATTTGATCATTGATTGGAAGCCAGACCATTCGAATCAATTCGTACCTCAAATTTTATTATACCTTACTTTAGCTTCCCGCAATGATAACATGTGACTTCTGTTGACTTGCCTTGCAAGCCGTAGACAATTCGTTCTAAATGGGCATGGCGCGAGCCTTTGACTAAAACTAAAGCGTTCTTTTTGGCGATTTTTTGAATAGTTGATATTGCTTGGTTGGTATTTTCTAGGTTGATTAATTTGCCCCTAAAGCTGGCCTTTCTTGCGGAATCTGAAACAATTTTCGCAACTTTACCAATTGTTATCAAATAATTGATGCTGGTTTTGCCGATTTTAGCGCCAAGCAAAGCATGCGCTTGATGGGATAACTTTCCTAAATCTTTCATTTCCCCGATAACAGCAATTTTCTGCTTGTTTTTAGACAACTGAAGGAGAGTATTTATGGACTCTTGGGCGGCTTTGGGCGATGAGTTATAAGTATCGTCTAAAAGGTTTATGTGTCTAGCATTGACTGTATTTAACCGATGCTCGGGAACTTTAGTTGTCGAAAGCCCCTTGGCTATCTGCTTTAGAGTTAATCCACTGAGTATACCGACCGTGGCAGCAGCATAGGCAGAGGTAAGCTGATGTTTGCCGACAACTTTCCAATAAACTGTGGCTTTTTGGCTTCCATAATGCAGACGAAACTTAGAAACTCTTAGGTTTTGTGCGAAATGGGAAATTTTAATACCATTTTTGGCTTTTTGCCCATACCAGTAGATTTTGACACGGGTTTTTGCAGCCATCTGAGCAACTTTTTTATCGTCTGCATTTAAAACAGCATTTCCGTCTTTGGGTAGGGCCTCAACCAGTTTAACCTTTTCCTCAAATACTCCCCCCTCATCTCCCAAATACTTAGTATGGGCGGGTGCAATAGTGGTTACTACGCCAATTTTAGGTTTAGCAAGGGAAAGATAATAATCCATATCGCCTGGATGCTCTACGCCGTATTCTAAAATTAAATAATTATCCCAAGGCTTGGTCTTTAAGATCGTTTGAGGAATGCGATATGTCGGATCCAGATTGTCGTCTGGCGCAACCACTCTGTATTTTTGAAAAAGCACGGCATAAACGGCGTTTTGAGTTAATGTTTTACCGACACTGCCTGTTATGGCAATAATTTTCACGCTCGGTAAAAGTTTTAAGTAAGTTTTTGCAACTTCCGCGAAGATAACGTGGAAAGGCTTTTTCCATGTTTTACCTTCGCCAAATACTTGCCAATTTTGCATGGGGTTTAATTATACCTGATTCAACAAAATAATCAAACTATGGGACAGCAAATGATATGATTTTGTCCAGCAATTGTGGGTAGGATATACCTGCGGCCTTGGCAGCTTTGGGGAGTAACGAAACCGACGTAAGGCCTGGGATAGTGTTTACTTCAAGCACATATACGTCATTGTCTTTGACGATCATGTCCACCCTGCCAAAACCTTTGCATCCAAGTGCTTTATAGGCAGTGACCGCTGCCTCTTGAGCTTTTTTGGCTAAAGCATTGCTGATTCTGGCAGGTACGATTTCGTCAGTTAATCTTTCGTCGTACTTGGCTTTGTAATCGAAAAAATCCCTTTTGGGAACAATTTCTACAAGCGGTAGGGCTTTTGGTTTGTCGTTGCCGATGATTGAGCCCGTAACTTCAATCCCATCCAGAAATTCTTCTACCAGGGCAAGGTCGTTGAATTTGTGAGCATATTGCAAAGCTTTTTTGAGATTTTTCTTCTTTCTGACCTTGCTTGCCCCAATCGATGAGCCTTGATTGTTGGGTTTGACAAAGACCGGCAGTTTAAATTTTTTAAAGATGTCATGTGTTTTTTGATGCTTTTTTACAGCCATAAATTTTGGCGTTTTTAAACCTGCATGGGTAAATAATTTCCTTGAGTAAATTTTATCCATGCCCAAGGCAGATGCCAGAACTTTCGAACCGGTATATGGTACTTCTATAAGATCTAAAAAGCCTTGAATCGTACCATCTTCGCCAAAGGGACCATGCATGGCAATGAAAAACAGTTGACAGTTGGCAGTTGACAGTTGACTGAGGGAGTATTTTTTATTATTTAACTGGAAAGATGTGCCATTGCGAGAAATAATAATTGGTAAGACATCGTACTTTTGAGGATTTAAGTGCTTGACCACTTCTCTGCCAGAGATTAGCGATATTTCATGCTCGGCTGATTTACCGCCCAAAAGAACCGCAACCTTAATTTTTTCCCTCATGAAACAATCTTTTCCCAGCTAAATCCTTCTCTGCCGAAATGACCGTATGAGGCAGTTTTTTGGTAAATAGGACGTCTGAGATTTAAATGTGTAATGATGCCATTTACGGAAAGGTCTATTAGGCTCCAAGCAAATTTTTCAATTTTGCCGATTGCAACCTTCTGGGTACCGAAGGTTTCAATAGCTTTGGCAATTGGTCTTGGCTTACCGATAACGTAAGCCAATTGTATCTCACACCGACTAGCAAATTTTGCAGCAACAATATTTTTGGCAATGAACCTTGCTGCATAAGCTGCTGACCTATCTACCTTCGTCGGATCTTTTCCGGAAAAACAACCCCCGCCAACTCTGGCTGCAGAGCCGTAGGAGTCGACATTAATTTTTCTACCAGTAACACCAGTGTCCGAAGTGGGTCCGCCAACTGCCCATTTACCAGTACCATTGCAAATAGTGTCCGAAAAGTTAATTGTATAGCCATATTTGCCTAGAACTTTTTTGATCACGTACTCATAAATGTCGACAGACACCCTTTTTTGATCAATTTTTGGATCGTGAGGAACAGCAGTGATAACTTTAATCACCCGCAGGGGATAACCATCTTTATATTCTACTGTAACCTGTGATTTACCATCTGGTCTTAAATAAGGTAATTGTTCACTTTTTCTTGAAGTATCGACAGCTTTAACTATTTCGTGAGCAAGCACGATAGGAAGAGGCATGAAATTGGCTGTTTCATCTGTTGCATAGCCAAACATTATTCCCTGATCCCCTGCACCACCTCTACTAACCCCTGATGCAATATCTAGCGATTGTTGATGAATTAAAACTTCAATAGTTGCCGTTTGCCATCGAAAATTATAGATTGGATTATCATAGCCTAAGTCTTTGACAACGTTTCTGGCAATTTTTTCGTAGTCGGCCCTAACTTTACTGGCTATTTCTCCAGCAATAACTACTTTGTTTGTAGTAACCAAGGTCTCAACTGCCACTCTACTTTGGGGATGGTCGGCAAGATGAGCGTCAAGAATTGCATCTGAAATCTGATCACAGATTTTGTCAGGGTGCCCAGCACAAACTGATTCAGAGGTGAAAATTTTATAATTCACTTTAAAGTGGTGGGTCAAGAAACTTCTCTAATTCTGACGCCGAGGGCAGAAAGCCTTTCCACAATGTTTTCATATCCTCTTTCAATTAACTCTGATTTATCAATCTCGCTTTTACCATGAGCAGCGATAGCGGCAATTACTAGAGCGATGCCTGCTCTGATATCAGGCGTATCCAGTTTTTGACCGCGTAGTTTGCTCGGCCCATATACGAGCACGCGGTGTGGGTCGGCAATTTCAACTTTTGCACCCATAGATAGAAGTTTATCGACAAAAAACATTCTTGATTCGTACATCCAATCATGCAGGATGGTCACGCCTTCCGCCTGAGTTGCCAAAACAATCATGGGTGCCATTAAGTCTGTTGGGAAACCCGGCCAGACATCCGTTACCACCTTTTCTACTGCAGTCAACTTGGACTCTTTGATGGTTAATTTATCAGCTTCAATTTGATAATTGACCCCAAATTTTTTAAGTGTTAGAAGAATCATGTCTAAATCCTCTTTTATTATTGGATAGATTGTTAATTTTGATGAAGTAACTGCCGCAAGAATTGCAAAAGTACCAACTTCAATATGATCTGGTCGTATTGTGTGGTGAGCACCTGAAAGATTTTTAACCCCTGTGACTTCTAGGACATTAGTTCCGATTCCTGAAATATCAGCACCCATGTTTACTAAAAAGTGGCAAAGATCAACCACATGTGGCTCTGATGCTGCTCTTTTGATTGTAGTTTGACCACTTGCCACACAGGCTGCCATTATTGCATTTTCAGTAGCTGTAACAGAGGCCTCTTGCAAGAAAATTTCTGTCCCCTTTAGTTTCTGCGCATTAGAAATAAAAAGATCATTTTCTTCTTCAATTCTTGCACCAAAACTGGTTAATACTTGGATATGGGAATCTAGTGATCTTCTGCCGATAATATCGCCGCCAGGATAACCTATTCTTATTTTGCCAACACGAGCTAGCATTGGCCCTAGTAGTAAAACCGAAGCTCTGAGCTTTTCGGTAATCGACGGTGGGAATTCTACCGATTTAATTGTTCGAGCGTTAATGGTTAATTTTGATCCCTTTCGAGAAATTTTGGCACCGGCTATTTCAAGAAGTTTAATCATTGCCGAGACATCTGAAATTTCTGGGACATTTTCAAGTACGCAAGTTGCCTGTGTTAGAAGAGAGGCTGTCATTATGGGTAAAACTGAATTTTTATTACCGGCAACCTTAATCGTACCTGAAATTTTCTTGCCTCCGATGATTTCTAATTTGGCCATTTTATAGATTGATAAATGTGAGTAAAAAGCCGCGTCTTAGTCATCCTATTCTCTGATATTTTCAAAATCTCCAATGTAGAATATTTCTTCGCTAAGATTAAGACTGTAAGTTTCTTTGGCTTTTTGTTTGGCAAGATTAATCAATTTTAGCACGTCGGAAGCACTAGCGCCTGCTGTATTTAAAATAAAATTGGCGTGGTGGGTTGATATCTCTGCTCCGCCTTGTTTGACACCTTTGAGACCCAGACTTTCAATAATATAGCCGCTTGAGGTAGTTAAATTAGGTGTCGCAAGTCTCTTAGCATCACTATCTGCGATATTTCTAAAAACACAGCCAGAGCATGCAATGCCCATCGGTTGTTCCTCGTTTCTGCGCTTAACGTTATCCATAGCCATTTGCCATAGCTTCTGAGGATCTACGGTTCGATCCAGTCTAAACACGGCTTCTAGAACTATTTCACCTGTTTCCTGGATTTTGGAGTAATCATAACCAAACTTGAAATAATCCTGGTCGACAGTTTTGACAATCCCAGAATTCACATCGAATAACGCTGCCGTGAGAAGACAATTGCCTATAAATTCCCCTTTTTCCACTTCAAAATGAGCATTAATTTTGATACCACCACCAATGGTTCCCGGAACAGACAACAAAAAATGGAGGCCTTCAAGGCCTTGGTCAATTGTAAATCGGGCCAGCTGGTTCATGAGAGTTCCAGAGGCCGCCAAAACCGAAGCATTCTTAATTCCCCTCCCGGTTTTATTGATGGTACCTTTCAAGCCAACCAGCTTTATGCCTTCTGCATGGTTTTTGATGACCAAACCATCATAACCTTTATCTGAAACCAGAACATTTGCCCCTAAGCCAAGAACAACAAATGGGATTTTGTTTTCAAATGCGCAAGTTAGTGCAAGTTTTAAATCTTCGGTGCTTTTAGCTTCAAAAAAGAGTTTCGCTGGCCCACCGATTCTAAAATACGTGTGTTTTGAAAGGGGTTCATTTTCATGTACTCTCAAGGTTCCTAGGGTATTTTTTATGACAGTATAGTCTCGCATATTAAAGAAGAGAAATCAGTGTATCGTATAATTTATAAGCATTACCGGCACCCATTGAGCAAATAACATCATAAGCCTTTAAACTTTTTTTCAAATAATTTGCGGTGTCGATAATCGATCCTGTGAATGTGGCTTTGTGGCCAATTGCTTTTGCAAGTTTGGCTGCTACCTCTTTTTTATTACCTTTCTCTCTAGCCGGATAAACTTCTGTAATTAAAATTTTATCGATGCGACATTTTTTGAGATTTTTTACAAAATCATCAAAGAAGATATTAATTCTAGAAAAGGTGTGGGGTTCGAAAACTAATACAACTTTGCTATTTTTGAATTTTTCTTTAAGGGCGTTGGCTGTGGTTAAAACAGTATAAGGTTGAACAGCATAATCGTCATAAACTCTAACATTATCTACTTTACCTTTAAACTCGAGTCGCCTGGCGACACCGGAAAAATTCTGGATGCTTTGCATGGCGAGAAGAGAATTGATTTCTAAAATCTTGGCAACTGTAAGGGCGGCGTTAGCGTTTTCTCTTCTAAAATCTCCAATTATCGAAAGTTTATAATTGTCGTAATTTCTAATGATGGCTATTTTGATATCGCTGCGAGCAAGTTTGGCAAGTTTTTCAAGACTGGGATCTTGTGCAATAACCAGTACACCATTATTTTTTATTTTATTAATAAATTGTTCAAATGAGTCAAAAACTTTCTCTTTCGTTTTGAAATAGTCAGGATGATCCCAGGACATACTTAAAACAACAGCGATATCTGGGTTATAATTTAGAAAATTATCGTTGTACTCATCAGCTTCACAAACATAATATTTGGAATTTCCAACTTTGTAATTTGTACCCCAACTTAAAACTGTAGCCCCAATTTCACAAGTAGGGTCAAGTCCTGCATCGATTAGAATCTGAGAAAGTAAGGCTGTTGTTGTTGATTTGCCATAGGCACCGGCTACAGCTATAACGAATTTATTCTTTTGTAAAATTTGGCCTTGAAATTGTTGCCAAGTGACAACTGGTATTTTTTGTCTTTTAGCTTCTTTTAACTCACCGTTTTTCGGATCATATTTTATAATTGCCGGAGATACAATTAACATCCCAATATTATGTATGTGTGACGAATCATGACCTTTTTTGATTTCGAGTTTTGGGCCTTTTAGGTAAGAAGATCGAGAATTAATGTCGCATCCAGAGACTTTATATCCATTTCCTTTTGCTATTTGCGCGACTGCCGACGCGCCGGCGCCGGCAATGCCCATGATGTGAACTCTCTTGGCAAGTTTTTGAGAGGCAAGTTTGAGATCATTGGGAGTATCGATCATAAACCACTGGTCAGTATCCTTAAGCGCGTAAGTCCGAGTTTTTTCGCCAGTTTTGGCAGCTATTTTGACTAGATCCACAAGATATTTTTCACCAGAGACTGGAGACGGTTTAACTTTTGTCAGATTTTGGGCAAGAAAGCCTTTGTCAAAAACGTAGATGCCAACATTGACTTCCTTTATTTTTCTAATGCTATCAGTTGCATCTTTTTCTTCAACAATATCAACTATTTGCCCCTTGTCCCGAATAATTCGGCCACATCCGGTTGGATTCGAAATGTTGGCTGTAACAAGTGTCTGAACACTATTTGTTTGTAGATGTTGTTTTATTACTCGATTAAGTGTTTCGGAGTTGAAGAAAGCAAGATCGGCTCCGTAAACTACAAGTGTCGTTTTAATATCAGACCTAATCTTTTTAATTGCTTGCAGTGTTGCATCAGCTGTTCCCAGAGCTTTTCTCTGAATTACAAAATCGGCCCCTTCGAGGAGCATTTTTAGTTTATCGACGGAATCAGGTGATGAAACAACGATTATTTGGGCAGGCTTTGTATTTTTAACTACTTCAAATGAATATTTAATAATCGGCCTATTTGCTAATTTGTGTAAAACTTTAGGCAGTTTAGATTTCATTCTTTTCCCTTCTCCTGCTGCCAAAATTATGGCTGCAAAATCAGTAAATTTGGGTAGCTTTGTTTTTTTATTCAGTTTTTAGCCTCCTTTTAATAGCTTCTTTAGCTGTGCTGAATTCATCCCAAGGGAATTCTTTTTTACCTATCGACATACTTTTTTCGTGACCTTTACCAAAAAGACCAACGATATCACCGCTTTTGGCTATTTTGGCGGCGTAGTTAATTGCTACTTGTCTATCGGGAATGATATAAAAACCTTCACCTTCTGCCTTACCAGCTGCTTTGAGCCCCTTGGCTATTTGGGCACAGATGATCTCGACCTTTTCTTTTCTTGGGTCCTCAGCTGTCAAAATACAAATATCCGAATATTTGGCGGCAACTTTGCCCATTTGTATCCTTTTTAGTTTGTCGCGTTCTCCTGCTGCTCCGAAGACTGATATTACCCTTGTGTTTTTAAACAAACGAATACTATTTAAAAATATGAGGGCATTCTCAAGTCCATTTGGCGTATGGGCAAAATCTACATAAACTCTAAAATTTTGGCCAAGTTTTAACTGCTCCATTCGACCCTCAACTGCTTGAAAAGTTGAAAGTGCGCCAATAACGATTTTTTTATTGATTCCCAAAGCAGTCGCAGTTGCAGCGGCGGCTAAGGCATTTTGCAAATTATAATCACCCGAGATTTTTAGATTGATAGCAAAGTTTTTGTGATTAAAATCAGCATGAGGATTTCTACCGTATGTGAGCTTTTTACCGGTAGCGATTTTTTTTAAAAAATTAAACGAGTAATCATCGATGTTGAGGATGGAAAAGTCAACGTTTTGGAAAAGTTTGCTTTTTGCTTTCATGTAGTTTGTTAAATTCTTATGATAGTCCAAATGCTCGTCTGAAACATTGGTTAGGGCAGCAACTTTAAATTTGACAAAACTTAAGCGGTTTTGATCAAGACCATGAGAGGTAGCTTCTAAAACGAAATATTTGCTTCCTGCGTCTTTTGCCAGTTTCAGATATTTCTGGATGTAGTAAGGGTTTGGAGTAGTAACGTGCATGCCTGTACCAATTTTCTTTGAACCTATTTGAGCACCTAACGAGGAAATCATTGAAACTTCTTGGCCGGCTTTCTTCAGAATATGGTATATCATTGTGACAGTTGTTGTTTTGCCATCAGTTCCGGTAACACCAATAACTACCAATTTTTTTGAAGGAAAGCCAAAATAAGTGGCGGCAATAATGGCTTGCAGGAGATGATAGTAGTTCTTAATTTTTTGCCACATACATTAATATTAGTACTAAATTTCCCGTAAGACAGATCAAGATTGCGGTGATTAAGAGTAATTCTAACAAATCAGAGGGTGAATCTCAAATTCTATAGGTTTTGTGTTAGAAGTATTGATTTATCTGGTCCTTCTTAATTTGAATGGTTGAAAAGATTTAATAGTATCAATAAGATCATTTAAATCTTGTCTCTTTTTAGAAAAGTAAAAAAGATAAGCAATTTCTAGAATTCCGACAGTGTTTAAAAGCAAAATCGCCACGAACCAGTACTTTTCATCAACTTTTGCCGAGTGCCAAAGCGCGAATCCTTTCCATATAAACGACCAGGCTACAAGGATAACAAGTAAGGCGGCAGTAACGGGCGTCTGAACGCCTCGGTTTAGGACAAGGTCCTGAATAAATGAATCCACGTTGTTTTTATAATATCATGTTAATCGTTCGCCTGCGATATACCTAAATAGTTAAATAATTCCCTGGCAATCTCAAAAAAAGTTGGTGCTGCTGTTTCCGAACCAAAAATTGAAGCTGAAGGCTGATTAAAAAGAACCAGCATCACAAATTTGGGATCGTTTGCTGGCGCAAAACCGACAAAGGAGGCGATGGTTTTATCGGGATCATAATGGCCGGCAAGGGGAATTTGAGCCGTACCGGTTTTGCCAGCTATTTTATAGCCTTTAGGTACAAACGCTTTCGCCTCACCTTTCTCCACAGCGTTAACCATCATTTCAGTGATTTGAGCAGCAGTTTTTGCGGAAATTACCTGTCGCTTTTCGCCAGGCTTAACAATTTCTTCTTTGCTGTTTGCGATAATCTTTGCTACAATCTTGGGACTAATCAGAACTCCCCTATTAGCAATAGCTTGAACAGCTTGGACCATTTGAATAGGGGTGACAGCAATTCCTTGACCAAATGCGGAAGTTACCAGATCAATTCCTTTCCAATCTTTCTTGTTCCGAATTGCTCCGTCAGCCTCTTCTTGCAGGTCAATTCCTGTTTTTTCCCTAAAGCCGAATTTAAGAATGTATTCATAAAATCTGTCTATGCCCAATTTATCCGCTACAAAACTAATACCGACGTTGTCGGAATGCTGAATAACTTCTGTCATAGTTGAGTTTGGATAGTATTTTTTATTCCAAGTGGAAATTTCGTATCCAGCGATTTGACGCGGGCCTGAGCAGATATCACAACGTGTATTGGGATCTACCAGTGACATATCAAGGGCCGAGGCCATAGTTATTAGTTTGAAGACTGAACCGGGTTCATAAGTATTAGCAATAGCGGGGTTTTTGTATTGAGACCCGTCATACTCCTGATATAAATTTGGATTGTAATTAGGATAAGTTGCCATAGCCATAATCTGACCTGTTTTTGGGTCTGAGATAATAACTGTACCTTCCTTGGCACCGTATTTTTCGACAGCCTGCTCTAACTTTTGCTCGACAATAAATTGCATGGTGCGATCGATTGATAATTTTAGAGAATCTCCTTTCTTCGGCTCAACTGTGCGATACCTTCCTACTAGAATCGGGAAGCCTAAAGGGTCTCTGTCTCGTCCTAGCCTACCAGGTTGGCCTTTTAAACGTTGGTCATAATAACCTTCCAGGCCAAAATAACCGGTGTCATCCCCAAACTTATTTAAACCGACAAAACCTAAAAGGTGCGCAGCCATTGAAGCTTCCGGATAGAAACGTTTCTTGTCCTTTTCAAATCCTAATCCACTAATGTCGAGCGTTTGAATCTTTTCTTTAATGTCCTTTGGTAGCTTTCTGGCAAGCTGAACCCAAAATAAGTTCTTATCGGCAAGGTGCGCGAAAATATTTGTTTGCAGCTGTTTAACCTCCTCCTCCTTCTGCTTTTGTAAGTCTGGTAAAAACGCGGCCCCGGATGTGGCATATTTTTCTGAAATTAAAGATGGGGCCAACACCTTTGCCAATTCTTGAGAATCCTTTGTAATCTCATGAGGCTTTGCGTATAAAAGGAAAGCTTCTTGGTCGGCAACTATAGGGAAGTCATCGTTCGTAAATATTTCACCACGAGACGCTGGAATTATTTGGGCAGAGTTAATTTCCCCACTTGAGGTAACTTGAGCAATGAATTGCCAGTAAAACAGCCGAGCAATAATAAATATCGCTGCTGTGAAAATTATTATTTGGAAAATTTTAATCCGATCCATGAATCTTGACTGTGCAAATAAAAATTTTGATATTGGACTCTTTTTAGTGTAACAAAAGTAGCAAAGATTGCGAATTTTTTAAAAGGTAGTTAATTTGGAAGGTTTTTCAAATCCCATCTCTTCAGCTCTTTGGGAAAGTGTGCTCAAAGAAGACTCTTTGGCGATTTCAGCCCTAAGAGTGGTGTTGTCTTCTTCAAATTTAGCTATTTGATCTTCAATCTCTGAGAGCTTTTGTCCATCAACTGCCAGATTATTGGCAAACACAAGTTGAGCAAAAAATAAACTGGCTACAATAAATGCGCAGATGACAAGAATCTTAACCTTGATTTTACCAACAAGGTTAAAGCTGTTTTCTTTTTGTTTTTTGACTCTAAAGTCTGATATGTGTAACATTTCTTATTTTTCTCCATTTTGCTTACACCTTTTAGGGGATTTTTAGATTTTGACCGCTGCTCGCAGTCTGGCACTTCGGGACCTTGGGTTATGTAAAATTTCCCCACTTCCGGGACCGATTGGAGTCTTTGTTAAAACTTTCAATCTTTTCTCATACTTGAAGAATCGTTTGACTATGCTATCTTCAAGCGAATGAAAGCTTATAACTACCAACCGGCCCTGTTTTTCCAGTAAATTTACAGTCTGCGGTAAAGCTTCCTCTAAATTCAAAAGTTCACTATTCACGACTATTCTTAAAGCTTGAAATGCTTTAGTTGCCGGATGTAACTTGGTTCTTAAATGTTTTCTTCGATACACCTCCTTGATAATATGGGCAAGACCATCTGTTGTCTCGATCGGTTTTATCTTACGGGCGCTACAAATAGCGCTAGCAATTGACCAACTAAGCTTTTCGCCAGCATATTTTTCAAAAATTTCATTTAACCTCCTTTTTTCAAGATTGTTGACTAAATCAAATGCCCTGATATTTGAATTTTTATCCATACGCATATCCAATGGGCCTTCTTTTTGAAAACTGAAACCTCGTTGAGCTGTTTCTAACTGATGGCTGGAAACACCCAGATCAAAAAGAATGCCGGAGACTTTGCTAAAACCGTGAGATCTAGCTATATCAGCAATTCTGTTAAAGTTCCCTTGGGCCAAAATCAAATCTTCACCAATTTTCAATTTTAAATTTTCAATTTTAAATTTTTTGTTAAGGTGCGCTATGGATTCCGGGTCACTATCTATTCCTAAAACCTTGCCGCCTCGTCTTAAAATTTGCCGGGTGTGTCCCCCACCGCCAATTGTGGCATCAATGTACAAATGTTGCGGCTTGACATTTAGAAACTTGATCGCTTCTTGTAAAAGTACGCTTTGGTGATACTGGCTCATTGACTTTCTTTTTCCAGTTTCGATAACTGTTTTTGCCAAACATCTTGGTCCCAAATTTCAAAGTGATCGCCAGCACCAATTACTACCGGTCTTGCAATTTTCGCGTATTGTACAAGGTTGTCAGGAATAACAAACCGGCCCTGATCATCGAGTCTGATAAGCTTAGCTGTGGCGAAAAAGAAGCGGCGTATATCCCGTGGATGCTTTTCGGTAAGAGGTAGTAAAAGCTGTTTTGCGGCTTCTTTTTCCCAAGCAGTCGTATCGAAGCCGAATAAGCAGCTTTCGAAGCCGTAAGATAGGATAATTTCGCTTGTCGCAAGATAGTCACGGATTTTTTTGGGTAAAGCAACCCTTCGGGCCTTTTGATTAAATGAAGGCTTGTAGCTGCCCAAAAACATCCTTTTTCCTTGCACCTGCCCGCAAGTGAGCGGGACTTCATCTCTTGTGCCAGAGACGGTGTTTAACTCCCGGGCAGCTCGCAATTTCTGGAGTTAAAGAGTGGTGCCGTCTGCTGGCTGGTGATTAAATGTTAGCTTTTCAGGCTTTGTCTAATCACCATTTTTCACCATCTATAACCATTTTTCACCATAAATTGGCAGTTGTCAAGACCCTAAACTGGAGTATAATCACCTTATGCAAAAGCAACCTATATGGGTTTTAGTCAATTGCAACTCTGATGAGGAAGGTGAAAAGATTGGAAGAACAGTACTTAAAAAACATTTGGGCGGTTGCTTTGATATTTTTCCGCGCAAATTGACCGAATATTTCTGGCCTCCCAAAAGTGGAAAAATTGAGAAAGCTGGCGGCTGTCTGTTGATAATCGAAACTTTATTGGATAAGTATAAAGAAGTTACCAAAGAGGCAAAGCATTTTCACAGTGACCAATTGCCCTTTATTGGCTATATTCAAATCCATGGGGTAAGCAATCAATACCTGAAGTGGCTTCAAGGGGAACTTAAGTAGAAGCGTTGTTCCCAATTATCTTATTACAACAACCCTTTAATTGTGAAACATTGCTATATGATTAAACCATCTATAAATTATTTCTCATGCTACAGAGTATGATAAATAGATAGATGTTTGATTCTTAAAAGAAAATTTTTGTTAAGGGAGATACTCTTTTCTATCATACCCGAAAAGCTCTTCGTCTAAAATGTAGATTCTGCAACAACCTTTTAAGGGAGAAACCCTGCTATAGGTTGATACCAATTTTAACTCTCGCAACCAACTCCGTCATGATCACCGTCAAATCTATGCGGATCCGGTGGTAAAACCTTAAAGCGTCGGTAAGTAATATCAGGACAGTCCAAGTCGGGCGGAGAAGGTGGAATACAAACAGTTGGATACGATGGGTCGCAATTAGATCCATTAGTAGAGGGGGGTGTAGTTGCCGTCTGAGGCGTATTGGTTGTTGATGTGCTGCTACAGGCTGACCATAAGCCTCGGCTGTTTGTTTTTGCCTCTCTTTCTGCTTGATTAAACTGATTCTGGTACTTTACATCCGGTGGATAAGAGCTTGCGTAAGCATAGCCTTGCCGCACCAAATAGTCGTTTACAAATACGTTTCCTATAAAAACGTATCTTAATAGTCTTCTGTATTTGTCTGTTTCGGAAATATCTTTTTCGAGTCTAACAGACTTGCCAGCTACTAACTCTTTGTTTTTGCTTGATGCTTCTCTACCGAAACATTCAACAGGCTTTCGTGGGTCAACTGTTTCAGGAGTATTGATTCCGATGTAGCGTATTCTCTGGCCGCCTTCTATTTCAATTGTATCTCCATCTATAACGGCGGTAACCATTGTTGTTTGGGCACCTAAGACTTGAGATATAGATTGTGGGCTTTGAGCTGGTGTTACTGAAGGAGTCGGCGATGTTATATCTTGAGAAGATGAGTTTTCGCCCTCATTTACAGAAGGAAATGGTGATACGGTTTGCTCTGTTTCTGTAGATGTAGTTGGCGAACAACCGGTAAGTAATAAAACGGATATAAGAAGGGGCGTTATAAAATTTTTTAATCGCATTTTTTGTATTCCCCATCATGATTAGTTACTAACTTTCCATACGTCTTATTGTCTATTTTGCAATAATTCTTTAAGAGAGAAACCTGTCATATACTAATCATTCATTGATAAAAATAACGGTGCCGCCCCCTGCACTTGAGTAGATTACTTCTGTTGCTTGCTCATTATCCGGTATCTCGTAAGTTATGTAGCCCTTGGCTTTCTGCCCTGAGGGTAACACCCCTGAATCCAGCATAGGTTCTCTTCCAGAATATTCTCTTTTATAACGATGATTATTACTATCTTTCAACTCAAAATTGGATGCGTCATATGTACTTTCAATGCCACCAGTATTTTCATAAATTACTTCGACTGTAATAAATTTTTTGCCTTGTCCTGCTCGATCAAAGTAACTTTGAGGATCATATTGCTCGGGTATTGAAACTGTTAGAAACCAACCGTGACCAATATCTACTCTTTCTCCGAATTTTGTATTTTTAGCGGTTGTCTCATCCTTACCTGAATCTTCTTTGGCAAGCTCTTTAGCAACTTCGCCAAAATTTTCCCAAGCGACAATTACCCATTTTCCATCCTCATGTCTCATCCTAAAAGTCAAAGAATCGCCTTCTTGATTGGGTAATGTCACAAGTCTAATAGCTCCAGCTTTTTGGATTTTTACTCTTCCGCCAGGAAATAAATCTCTCCATCCCAATGGTTTAAAATTCGGAAAATTCTTATTTGGTTCAGACTTGCCTTCTACACCTTCAGTGAAGGATTTCTTAAACTCATCTTTAACTTGCTGTTGGAGCGATGGTATAAATGACTCCACAAGGGATTTTCCCCATTCCTCTCCCAATTTCTCCCACTCGTCTTGGGAAGTACTAGGCTTATTTACCTCATCACGAATAATTTTTGCTGTCTCCTCTGCCAATTGATCAGACAAGTTGTCAACATCAACGTATTGTTTAGCCAACACTAAATCCCGTGTCTTATATGCTTGCCTTATTTGATAAAGAGAGTATTGGGGTGTTGTCCTGAAATATAGGGAAAGGGCAATCAGAATAAAAAAAACGGCTCCGATTAGTATAAATATTTTCCTTTTCATGCGACTTATTATCTATCTTCCCAAGAAAATCCGCAATCTCGGCAGACGTTAAGAGGTTTTTTCGGAAACCATAACTCCTGTATAGAAGGAAAAAGTAACCGTCGAAGGCTTTTTTCTGCCCTAACAGCATTTAAATTCTCGCCGTCACACTTAGGACACTTTTTCTTTCCAAACATGATTCATATATTTATTATTTAAGAGTAATTTTTGGGTCTCCACCAAACAAAGGCCATTCCGCTGTCGCAACAGTACGTACTCCATTAGTGATGATAACGTGACGAATACCTCCAAACGAATTTGAGATTGCATTTAAGAAAGATGCTGCAAGATCTTTTTGTCCAGACTCGCCAGTAGTATTCCAAAGATAGCTATCAACTTTTACTGTTAAGTAAACAGATATAAGGTTTTTTTAATAATCATCTTCACTTTTTCCGCCTAAATCCTCTGGTGTAAGGTCAACACGGACACTTTTTATATAGCCAGGGGCTGCCTTATTGGCAATACCGAAAAAATCTTTGGCAAAATTTGCAGCTACATAATTATTTCCTAAATCTGGGTCAAAAGACACAGGTTTGGGTGTTGGACTTGGTTGTGAGCTGGGTGTAGGAGTAGGAACTTCAGAAGGGGAAGTCTGCGGTGATGGCGACGTTTCTGATGCTACTTTCTTGCCTGCCTCAAAGCCTTCTTTGGCACTTTTCTGGCTTTTTGGAGATAAACTGCCAATAGCTATTATCAAAATAAATAAGACTAAAGATATAATAATGACCTTACTCCACCAGGCTCTTTGCCAAAACTCGAGGAATGGATTTTGTTTCTCCATAAATACGAGGAAACTCTACCGCACGTATAAAAAATAGTCAAGCGTAAACACGAAGCTAAACTGATACAAATAGTAGGAGCACAAATAGTGTTGATTAGAAATAATTGCCTTGATGAAAAGAGACTCCAAATCATTAGGGCAAAAAATTAAAAAACTCCGCAAAACTAAAGGGATGACACAGGTAGAGTTAGCAGTGGCAATTCGCTTGAGCCCCTCTTATATAAGTTCTCTGGAACAGGGAGTAAGACAGCCCAGCCTTAAAACACTTAATCGGATAAGTAAAGCTCTGGGAGTAAATCTAAAAGATCTTCTCTAATACATTTACAGCAAACCCTTTAAGGGGGTAATCCCGGCATAGGCTAAAATTGTCTGGGCTGACTAAGTGATAAATTCTTTTCGATCGTAGCCAAAAAGTTCTTCGTCTAAAATGTAGATTTTTGTGGGTTTTAGGACGTACCAGCTGCGGCCTTGAGTAAGCTTATTGACTTCCTCAATCGTTTTGGGCATGTGGGGCGTGCCGCGCTTGGCAAAATATTCACGGGCGGCAGCAACAATTTCCTCTTCTTTTAACCTGTAGGCCTTGCCTTGGATCTGCAGTCCCCTGTCTTTGATTTCTCCTGCAGGCTGGACTGTGATAACCGCAGCAACATTAGGATTTTTTTCCAGTTCTTGACTGTGCCTGGCGTTTAAATCTGATATCCAATACAAGTTGAAGTTGGCATCATGGCCGAAGACGAGTTCGGCGGCCCATGGGATATTGCCAGATGCTGTTGCCAAAACCATGTCGCGGCTATCGCGAAGAATCCCCTCTATTAACTGCCGCAAATCTTGAGCCATATTACGGGAATTAGCCTATCTGAGCTTGGACTTGAGTATAAATTTTGTCAATGACTTTTGGAGTCTTAACTTTGGCATAAGGAGTTTTTACGAATTCGGGGTCGAAGGCGCACATGTCAAAAGGATTATGATAATCGAGACAGCCTGTACAATGGCTTTTGTGCATTTGCTCTAAAGTTTGCCCTAGGGCATGAGCCATTCCTTGCATACTCAAATAACAAACAGATGCGACTTTGAGTTGGTCTCGAATTTCTTCCTCCGTCATAATCTGATATTTACCATCTTTATCTTTTGCAACAGCACCGAGTTCATCGCGTGAACCGATGTTGACTCCCAAGAAACAGGGGTTAACGAATTTGGGGGCTAAGAATCGACAGTGAATTTCGCGAACACCAATCTTTAGGAGATGTTCAACAAGTATTTTAAAAGTATTAAGACGAACTGCAGTATCGTCAATTAAGTAAATTGATTTACCAATAATTGCAGGAGATATAAAAAATTTCTTTTCAATATGTCGGGTCCGCAGATATGGATCATCTTCTATAAAAGTTCTGCGAGCATAATCGTATCGTTCTTTGACAAGACCTCTAAAGTAACGCAGGTTTTCAACTTGGGCGCCAAGTTCTTTTTTTAGTCTTTCATAAAAAGCAAAAGCCCCGGGCCTTGCGGTATCGGGGACTGCAATTACGTAACCGATGTTTTCGATTGCGTTTTTGCCAAGCTTGCCACTTCTGACTCTTGTCACTTCTTCTTTGGCAAGTTGGTTTCCTAAACTTTCTCTATTTTCGCCGATGACACCATCCCAAGAAGAGGTTTCGTTGGAAAAATACAATTTTTCGAAAACACAAAAGCTTTGTTTTTGAGCCTTTGTGTAATCAGATATAGAAACGCCGTCTTTGTCGGCAATCAAAAGTTGGCCACTCTTTAATTTTTCGGCGTGTCTTACGCTAATTCTATCCAGCGCACAGGTTTCGGAGGCAACAAAAACGTGACCGTTATCTTGAGACCAAACCAAGGGTCTTATTCCCCAAGGGTCACGCAGTGCCATAAGTTTATCATCATTTGCCACCATAACAAGTGAGTAGGCGCCTTTGACATCAGCTAAAGCAGTTGAAATTTTCTGCTTCCAGGTAATACCGGGTGAGGTCACAATAAGCCAGGCCAAAATTTCGGAGTCTGAATCGGATTCCGTTTCGATTTTGAATTTTTTAAGTTTTCTTCTGTGTTTTTTGACGTCAACAATACTGCCGTTGTGACCAAGAGCCAATTCCCAACCGCCAAAGCTGGCATAAAAAGGTTGAGCATCACAATCCTGGCGGCCTGCTCCTTCTGTCGGATAGCGAAGGTGTGCAATCGCAATTTCGCCGCGAAGAGAATTTTTTTCAATGATATCAACTGACCTGAAAATTTCGTTAAAGGCTCGAGCTTTTTTAAAGACCTTGATGAGTTTACCGTGAGCTTTAACGGCTAAACCCCCGCCGTTTTGACCCCTATGCTGCAGGGCTTTGCCCATTTCAACCACAACATTGGATACATTATTTTTTGGCGGCGCAAAGGACCCTGCTAGGCCGCAGTGGTCATGTGGTTTATCCAAAAATTTGTTGGACGTTGAGCCTGCCACGAGTTTCGGCTGTGGATTTACTGACTATAGTATGGGGTCTGTGATGATTCAAGTCAAGCAGGTCTGGGAGCCTAGGCGATTTTTTTCGAGATAATCTCAACAAGAGTTGAACTTTTTACTCTTTCTTGTTTTGTGGTGTCGCGATCACGAATTGTAACCGTATCATCTTCAAGTGTTTGAAAGTCCACGGTAACACAGTAAGGGGTACCAATTTCATCCTGGGCAAAGTAGCGTTTGCCGATATTGCCGCGATCGTCCCATTGAATCGGTAATAGTCGATGGTCGATCGACAATAGTCGATATACGTCTTTGGCCTTTTTGACTAAATCAGGTTTATTGGCAAGAAGCGGAAAGACGGCAACCTTATAAGGTGCAAGCTTAGGGTTAAGCTTGAGAACTATTCTACCCTCGCTTTCACAATAAGCATCAATAAGAAAAAAAAGTGCGGCGCGATCAACTCCACCAGAGGTTTCTATAATCCAAGGCAAAAAATGTTGACCAGATTCTTGGTCGTAATAACTTAAATCAACACCTGAGTACTGCTGATGCTGTTTTAAATCCCAATCGCCTCTATCATGAATCCCCTCAAATTCTTTCCAGCCTCCGTCAGAGGCAGATCCGCCTATGGTGGAAAAAGGTGATTCGTATTCAATATCCCAGGCGTCTTTTGCGTAGTGAGCGCGCTCGCTCTCCCTATGTTGTCGAAACCTTAATTTTTTCTTGTTGATGCCAAGCCGCAAATACCAATTCAAACGCTCCTGCCTCCAGTATTCGTACCATTTTTTTGACTCCTCTTTTTCGGGCCTGACATAAAATTGCAGTTCCATTTGTTCAAATTCTCTTGAGCGGAAAGTAAAATTGCCGGGTGTTATTTCGTTTCTGAAGGCCTTGCCGATTTGAGCAATGCCAAAGGGAATTTGTACACGAGAGGAATCTAAAACGTTTTTAAAATTAACATGGACACCTTGAGTAATTTCACCGCGCAGATAAACCTTGGTTTTTTGATCTTCGACCACTCCGACTTTTGCCTCAACCAAAAGATTAAACTTTCGAGGCTCTGTCCATGCTACTTTTTGACCACTATGCGACTTTTCATGATCCCCAATCTCGT
>MFBQ01000040.1:1118-5558 GCA_001776475.1 Candidatus Curtissbacteria bacterium RIFCSPLOWO2_01_FULL_41_18 | reverse complement strand
ATTTCTTTGTAGGGTGCGTGTTTTTTTATAAGAGTTGCAAGTTGACCATCAAAAATAATTTTTCCGTCGCTTATGACAATAACCCGTCTGCAAAGTGCTTGAACATCGCGCATATAATGACTGGTTAAAATAATTGTCGATTGGTAGCGCTCGTTATAGTTTTTAATAAATTCGCGCAGATTGTTTTGCATGACAACGTCAAGGCCAATGGTCGGCTCATCCAGAAAGAGTACCCTTGGACTGTGAAGAAGCGCGGCGATCAACTCGCATTTCATACGCTGACCCAAAGATAGTCGCTTTACTTGAACTTTAATAATATCTTTAACCTTTAAAAGATCAACGAGATCTGAGAGTGTTCTTTTAAACTGGCGATCGTCAATTTCATAAATTTCTTTATTTAAAAGAAATGTCTCCATGGGAGGCAAATCCCACCAGAGTTGATTTTTGGCGCCCATGATGAAGGATATTTGTTTTAAAAATGCGCTTTTTCTCTGCCAAGGAATTTCATCTAGAACGGAAATTTGGCCGGAATTTGGATGAAGAAGACCGGAAAGGCATTTGAGGGTAGTAGTTTTGCCGGCGCCGTTTGGCCCAATAAAGCCTACTAATTCACCCTCACCTACATCAAAAGAAATATCGTCAACTGCTTTAATCTTCTCGTACTTTCTGTGAGTAAGAGACTTAAAAGTGCCAATAAGACCCGGTTCTTTTTTAAAAACTTGATAAGTTTTGGTTAAATTTTTGACACTTATGACAGCCATGTATGAATTCTAGCATAAGCTAAACTGGTTTGACCCCGTTCATGTAAACTGAACGGGGTTTGACTTTTAGCTTGAATTGACGTATATTTCTTCCTGTAAGAAATGATATTGCCCGCTTTTTGACTTACAAGGTCGAGCGGGTTAAGTTATTAGTAGGTGAGTTAAAAATGCCAGAAAATAAACAGGAACGAATAGTTTCAGGAGAGATAACAGTCACTCCAAGCTCTGATGAGGCAATCAGGGCTAAAGTTGAACAGCTAAGCCGTGAAGTCCATGGACTTCCTGCTGGAGATAATGTAATTGAAGGTGATACTTATCCACCTAGGGCTATAGCTGCGGAGTCAGGAGAAGGCCAAAAATTAGAAGCCTTGGGAGGTAGACCGTTAGTGGATATTTCACAATTGACTCATAGAGACTCAGCTTTGGGTTTTCGACTTCGCAAAAAAAGGGTTGACGAGAAAGCTGCTTAATCTTCAATTTATTTTATTAATCTTTTGAGAGTTTTGCCTGCGGTAAATCCCGGAAGTTTGTGACCAACAATTTTAATGGCGGATCCGGTTTGAGGATTTCTGCCGGTTCTGGTTGCTCTGCTTCTAATCTTAAAAGTGCCAAATCCTGTTACTACAACTTTGTCACCTTTTATTAAGGCTTCTTTGATATTGCCAAAAACAGCGTCAACTGCAAGTTGGGCTGATTTCTTGGTTAAACCGACTTTTTTAGATACCTTTTCAATAAGTTCTTTTTTAGTCATATTTGGATTGCTAAAACAAGAAAAATTATACCTTAAATATTTTATTTGTCAAACGCGGCGAATTATTTGGCAATATCAACAGCTCGGGTCTCCCTGATGACTGTTACAGTGATTTGCCCGGGGTAAGTGAGCTCATCCTCCAGTTTTTGTTTGATGTCATGCGATAGCTTAACAATGCCTGAATCGTCTATAACTTCAGGCTGCACGATTACCCGAATTTCTCTTCCTGCCTGAATTGCATAAGCTTTTTCAACACCGGCATATGATGTGGCGATATTTTCAATGTCTGAAAGTCTTTTAATGTAGTCCTCAACTGCTTCGTGGCGTGCACCAGGCCTTGCCCCGGAAACGGCATCGGCGATATGAACAATGATTGATTCAATATGGGAAAATGGTTCATCTTCATGGTGTTGAGCAACACAGTCTATAACTTTCTGCGGGAAATTCCACTTTTTGGCAAGTTCTATGCCAAGCTGGACATGTGTTCCTTCCTTTTCCATCTCTGTCTTACCAATATCATGAAAAAGACCGCCTGTAGCACAGATTTGAGCATTGGTTCCAACCTCCTCTGCGATTTTCCTGGCGATTTTGGCAGTTTCTACGGCAGCAATTAACTGGTTTTGACCATATGAATATCTAAACTTTAAGCGACCTAAGGTGTCTAGCGCCTCTTGAGGGAGATTATAAAGTCCAACCTCGGCAGCAGCCCGTCTTCCCGCTTCGGTCATATCGGAAGCTACCTGATTTTTGGCTTTTTGGACCAATTGCTCAATTCGGGTAGGCTGGATTCTGGCATCTTTGACCAACCACTCCAGGGCCAGTCTGGCAATTTCACGTCTGACCGGATCAAAGGAAGAAAGCCTAACCTCTCCGGCTACATCAGAATCAAGTTCGACATCCACCCCTGTAGCAAGTTCGAATGCTCTGATGTTGCGACCTTCTTTACCAATAATCCTGCCTTTAATTTCTTCTGATTCTAACTTTACAGTTGTAACTGTATATTCGGCCACCCAATCAGTGGCACCAGCGATCATGGCATTTACTATGATATCCCGGGCTATGGCTTTCGACTCTGCTTTGATTTTTTCTTCAGCTTCTTTAATGCGTTTGGCAATTTCGACTTTTAATTCCTCCTCTAGATTTGCAAGAATTAACTTTTTTGCCTCTTCGCGAGTATAAGAGGAAACTTTTGAGAGTTTATCTACCAATTCTGTCCTTAATTTGGCTATTTCCCCCTCTTTTTGGATAACTTGGCTGCGTGAAGATTCGATCTGATTTTCAAGCCTTGTGAGTTGATCTATCTTTGCCTCTAGCGATTCTTCCTTTTGGGCAATTCTTTTTTCAATTTCCAGTGATTCTTGGCGTATTTTGACGGCTTCATCTTCCGCTGCTTTTTTAATGCGAAAAGCTTCATCTCTGGCATCTTGGATAATTTCGCGGGCGTCTTTTAGCCCTTGATGCGATTGACGGGCATTACCAGAACCAACTGACACAACTATCTTTTTAGATATGGGTTTTGTGCTGGGCAGAACACGCTTATTGTCAAAAAATGCCATAGCTTAAATTATTTTTGCTGAAAATTAACCAACGAAGAAGTATCCCCGACCGGGCTTAAACGGTATCTTGAAAATTGAAGTTTTCAGAGATATTGCTCATTTTTAAACAACAATCTTACTTCTGTAGTTGACTACTTTTCAAATTTAGATTTTAACTCTTTCTTTGTAAAAACGCAAATATTTCTTGAGCTGTGTCGTAGTTAAACCCTTTACCTCGCAGATATAAATAAACCTTATTTTTCAGTTTGGGCGGAGGCAGTTTTTTCCACAATTTTAGTTTCTTTCCAATTGCTTTTTTGGCCAAGGTAGTTTCGCTGGGAAATTTTGAAAGAACTTTTTCAATTATGTCTTTTGCGATTCCCTTTTTTGTAAGTTCATACTTTATGAAAAGCAGGCCTTTCGGATTAGATTTAACTCTGGATGATACCCACCATTTTGCAAACTCTAAATCGTCTAGATATTTGTATTTTTTTAATTTTTCAATAACCACAGATATTTGTGGGCTGGCAAGTGCTTGTTTATATTTGATTGAATCATGATGTGCAATTTTTTTTGCTAAATATTGGCTTGTTTCTTTTTCGCTTCTTGGCCGGAATGATAGAAACCTTAAAGACGCATCAAAAAGCTTGGTAAGTTCTGTTTCTTTGATATATTTTTCGACCTGCAGACCAGTTAACTCTTGCCCAATTTGTAAATGATTTTTAACCAAAAAACTTTCATCCGCCGAGAAGGCAAACTTACCGTCTAAAAAAATATTGAAGCGACCTTTTTTTCTTTTTTGAGGTTCAATTGCGGTAATTTGCGGCACTAGGAGGCGACTATTTCTTCTAATATTTCGGTGTCTTCCGCTTCTGAGTTAGTAACTTTTGGAGGTTTAGCCGAAGTACCCTTTTTAACTTTAACCCAAATTTCTTTTTCCAGTGCGGCAAAATCTTTTTTATGTTCAGCAAAATACGCTTTAGCACTTTCTCTGCCCTGACCGATTAATTTTGTACCCCAGCGGAAAAAAGCTCCGGATTTAGTAACCAGGCCAAGTTCTAAGGCGACATCGAGAAGTCCACCTTCTTTAGAGATACCTTCATCTCCCATGATGTCGAATTCGGCAAGTCTAAATGGTGGGGCAACTTTATTTTTGACGACTTTAACACGATGGCGAGAGCCGATAACTCGATCGCCATCTTTGATGTTGTCAATTTTTCTGATATCAAGGCGCACAGATGAATAGAATTTGAGCGCCCTGCCTCCCGTGGTAGTTTCCGGATTGCCAAACATTACGCCGATTTTTTCTCGAAGCTGATTGGTAAAAATAGTTACAGTTTTAGATTTTGAAATGACACCGGTTAGTTTTCTTAAGGCTTGGGACATAAGCCTT
>MFBQ01000040.1:0-1040 GCA_001776475.1 Candidatus Curtissbacteria bacterium RIFCSPLOWO2_01_FULL_41_18 | reverse complement strand
ACAATAACATCGACGGCGCCGGAGCGAATTAATGTTTCGGTAATTTCTAAAGCTTGCTCCCCAGTATCTGGCTGGGAGATTAAAAGATCATCAAGATTAACTCCCACTTTTTGGGCCCAAACAGGGTCTAGTGCATGTTCGGCATCAATAAGAGCTGCCGTTCCGCCATTTTTTTGGGCTTGAGCAATAACTGAAAGAGTAAGAGTTGTTTTACCTGAGGCTTCGGGGCCAAAAATCTCGATAACTCTGCCCCGAGGTAAACCGCCTACCCCAAGTGCCGTATCAACGGGAATACAGCCTGTGGGAATTATGTCAACTTCAAATCTACCTACCTGCTCGCCCATCTTCATGATGGAGCCCTTACCGTAAGTCTTTTCGATTTGGGAAATTGCGGTTAAAATTGCCTGTTTTTTCGCATCGGAGGCCATTTATTTTTGTTAGGCAGACAGCACTATTTTTACTATAGATTGGTTTAAAAAACAAGAGGTGATAAAATATGATTTTGTCGGGGAGTAGTATAATGGTAACACATCGCGCTGGGGGTGCGATATCGGGAGTTCGATTCTCCCCTCCCCGACAATTTCTCTTGTCTCACTTTATCGGAAAGCAAGACTGCAAAACTATGCTAATTTTGGCCCGTTGTGATAATCTAGTTGAGGACCGTCCCTCTCACTCCCTGGTCCCTCTAAAACTGCTTGCTGAGAAGAAAGAGGTTATTTTTCGCAATAACCCATTTGAGGCAAGGCTTAAGACGCATAAACTTTCAGGGAAACTTAAGGATTATTATTCGTTTTCATTAGACTACCAAACTAGGATTATACTTGAAATTAGAGACAAAAATACGGTGTGGTTTCATTCTGTCGGTACACACGAGATTTACAGATAAGTAATTGTTTCGAGCCTTGCTGAGAGAAAATCTAAATCATCCCGACTTACAATGTTTTGTGCCCAAAATTGTTCTCCTCCTACATTAAAATTTCGGAAGGACAAGGAAGTTCTCCAGAAGCGGGCAGGTGTCCAAAATTGTCGACTTATCAAAT
>MFBQ01000039.1 GCA_001776475.1 Candidatus Curtissbacteria bacterium RIFCSPLOWO2_01_FULL_41_18 | reverse complement strand
AATTGCCGATATTTTTTTCAACAGCATCTTTTTTGATGATATTCTTTTTAAGTTTTTTGGTTAACTTTTTACAGTCGTATAATTTGAAATCGCGACTTCTGCTTGACGGCTATCCGGTTGAAGCACTTAGTTTTGTGAAGGATAAAGGGCTAAGTGAAAAAATCTTTAATGAATACGGATGGGGAGGCTTTATCGATTGGCAGGCGCCTGAGACTTTGGTGTTTATTGACGGGCGTATGGCCAGCTGGAAGATGGCTGGCGGTCGGGGAATTTTAGCTGATTATCTGGCAATAATGCGCGGCGAATGTGAACATTTTTACCAGTATGATATTAGGGTGGTTTTGGTCAAAAAGAATCAAGAGACTTCCTGCTTTTTCGACTTTCAACTTGCTTATGAGGATTCGGTAGCAAAGGTGCTGATTAGGGAAGATGTGGATCGGTTGCGGTAACGAGGCCAGTTTCGTTTAGAGGTTTTTACTTTTGAGATTCTATTGTCTACAATTAGTTTGATGCTACCCACCGATAAAATGGGAACTTTGCCAAGCAAGAATCCACTAGCTATGTTTGCCCCTTTGCCGGTCGGAGTTTCATTTGAAACGCAGCAAGAGGGCGAGAAGATAATACTTCTTCTTCGGGCTCACATTATTACATTAGTTCCGGCTATAGCGGAAATTGTTTTTCTTATCATTTTTCCAATGACTGTTGTGCCCTTTTTGGGAACTTTAGGGGTAGATATTTTTACAGCACTTGCTGCCAGACGGGTTTTTTGGCTTTTTATCTTTTGGTATTTGTTTACCTTTGGTTTTGCTTTTTATAAATTTATTTTTTGGTATTTTAATGTTTATCTTATTACAAATGAACGCATTGTCGATTTTGATTTTAAGGGGATTCTTCATAAGGAGACGGCCTATGCAAACTTAAACCAGATTCAAGACGTAACCCCGAAGGTCGTGGGGTTTTTTGGTACTTTTTTCCACTTTGGCAATGTCTTTATTCAAACAGCGGCTGCAAAGAATGAATTTGAATTTCATGCTGTTGAGAAGCCAGATACGGTGGCGCGCGAGATTTTGGAGCAAGTTAGGCATGAAGAGGCGGAGGCGCCGGGAGAAATTGCTTAATGCCAATCGAGAGTACTAGTTTTGGGGTGGTTAATAGTTTGAGTGCAGCGTTTGGTATCAAAGCATTTCTGGTTTTATTTTTAGTTTTTTATATTGTTTTTGCGCTTATTTTATACCGCCAGATCCAAATTATGACCTCGAAATTACCGACATCTCTTTCACCGATGTTAAGATTTATTGCAATTTTGCACATTGGGATTAGCCTGGCTGTGCTTTTTTTTGTGGTTGGAACCTTTTAAAATGGCCGAAATGTCACTTCAGATTGAAAAAATTTCAGGGCAAAGTGGTGGAGGGCGCGCTTGCGAAGTTTTTACTAACAGAATTTCTTTGGCTGACGGCAATCTGGCGACAATAGTCAGCTGTATTTTGGTCAAAGACGCCAAGAGTAGCGACTTACAAATTTTTGTTCGGGATATTTTTGAAATTTTTACAAAAAAGATTGAAGGAGCACAAGGAGGAATTTTGGATGCTTTGCGCTTGGCCGGCGATGCTTGCCGGGAATATATCAAGACACGGAACTTAGATGCAAGTTTTGTACATGTACTTTTTTATAAGAACGCTTGCTATATTGCCAGATACGGAAACGAAGTAAAAGTTTGGGTTTATGAGCCTGAAAAGTCTGAGGAGATAACCTTTGAATACGGTTCGGGGCTACCTGCGTTTGGCCAGATTTATTTAGTAGCAACCAACAAGTTTGTGAGTACTTTTGATATTGCGGCTATTTTACAGTCAGCTGATGTAGATCTTGGCGAGGTTATGGACGGTTTAGCGACAGATATTTCGGCGGCTAGCGACCAGTCCGAAATTGGTGCGGCTCTTATTATGGTCAAGGGAGAGAAAGCGAAAAGCGAGATGTTTGAAGCGGCAAGTGAGACAGGCAAAGAGGAAGCCGCCGGAGGCGAGCCTCTCCCCGAAGGGCAGGAAGTTAAAGCCGGTAGAGGAGATGAAGAAATCGTAAGTTCTAAAAAAGATGCTGATTACTTGGAAGATAAAGAAAAGAAAAGCGGTATTGCGACAGCAGGTGTTTTGTTAATAAAAAGAGAACTCTTGCGACTTAAAAAGGGTGACATTCGGGCAATTTTTAGGCTTAGGCGAAGTCTTTTTATTTTGGGTTTGGTAATTATCATAATTTTGGGACTTTCGGCATTTTTTAAGATTGGTGATGCGCGGGATAAAGAAAAGTTGGCTCAATTTAATTCACATCTTGCGGCTGCCTCGACTAGTTACAGTGAGGCTGGCGCGATAATTGATTTAAACAGAGTTCACGCACGCGATATTTTGGCCAAAGCAGACGGAGAGATTAAACTGGCACTGGCACTGGTGCCAGATGATGAGAGGGCCAAGAAGCTGGCTTCTGACATTTCGGCAAAACTTAAAGAAACGGAAAGTCTAACTGGAGTTAATTTTTCAGAAGTTGCCAATGTTGACTTGTCCTTAGTTTCTCTCTCATCTTTGGGTAAAGGGCAGCTTGCGGGAGTTGGTTCCGGCACGATTTTCAAGGTGGATATAAAGAGTAAGAGCGTTGATAAGATTAATAGTGTGGAAGGTGCCAAAGCAGGTCTTGTTTTTGACAGTGGCGCATTTATTCTTTCAGGCGGCAATGTTTTTAAAGTAGATATTGGCAGCGGCAAACAAGAGAAAGTTATTGAAGGTCAAGACGGTTCGGACCTGGCGGTATTTTTGGGTAATGTTTATATACTTTCCCAATCGGGCATAAATAAGTTTGTACCGGTTGATAAGGGCTACACTCAAAGTGAAAATTATTTGGAGCGCGCGCAAAGCTTTAGCGAGTCTTCGCACTTTGCGATAGACGGGTCAATTTGGGTGACTGACGGCAGCCAGATTCTCAAATACACGCGCGGCAAAAGGGATGAATTTACGATTTCCGGTTTAGGTGGCAGTAATAGCCAATTTGGGGAAATTTATACTGATGCAAATTTGGATAATTTATATGTTGTGGACGTAGCTAACTCGGCACTTTTGGTTATTGGCAAAGACGGTGTTTATAAGAAAGCGTATCAATCCCCCGATTTTGGCAAAGCCTCAGCGCTGGTTGTTGATGAGGGGGCAGGGAAAATGTACGTTAGTGTTGATAATAAGATACTTGAGGCAGAATTGTGATTGATTTTGAAGCCAAATTGTGCTAAAATACTTCTTTAACGCGGGGATGTATAGTTTCGACAGGATTTGCTCTTTGACAAACTGCAAGCCGAATACGATTCTAAAGTGCGTCAAACTTTGAATCAAATTACGTGCAAAGAACAAACTTGCACAACTGGGCGAGTTCCTTTTTGGAACTTCTCCAGTAGCTCCAGCATTTGCCTAAAAACAAATCTTGAGCTTGTCTTTTTAGTTTTCTCTCGGTGAAACTTTAAAGGCAACAACTTAGCCGGGATTGGACTTCAGTTTTGATCAAACTTCAGTCCGAAATTTCGATCTTTGTTTAGGTTTTGCCTGCTAATCGGCTAAAAATCTAAACGAGAACTTGTAGATTCCCGCCATAGGCGGGTCAGCCTTTGGCTGAAGCTAAGCTTGTAGGAGTTTTTAAATTGTAGTCTTGGACCCGGGCTCAACACCCGGCATCTCCACACTTCGCACCTCATTATCATTCGGAGCTACGTGTGGCGAGCCACTTCTATTTAACAATCACTGGTGAGATGTATTCACCCGAAGTGTGCCCTTCGAAGCTTTAGCGAAGGAGGGCATCTACTTTTCGCCTCTAATTTCCCTCTCGATATCGCGCTCGATGGTTTTTTTCTTTAAGCTCGCGCGCTTGTCGAATTTGGCCTTGCTTTTGGCCAAAGCCAGCTCAACCTTGGCTAAGTTATGCTTGATGTAGATTGAAAGTGGGACTATCGTTAAATTGCCGCCAGAGATCTTACCTTGTAAGTTTAAAATTTGTTTTTTGTGAAGTAAAAGTTTGCGTTCTCGTCTGGAGTCGGTATATTTTTGGGAACCCATCCAGGGAGTGATGTTGGCATTAACCAGAAAAACCTCGCCGTTTCTGATTCTGGCAAAGGATTCTGCCAGTGTTGCGCGGTTTGCGCGGATGGATTTGATTTCTGCACCAGTCAAGATAATGCCGGCTTCGACTTTTTCCAAGATTTGATATTTAAAGCGCGCCTTACGATTGAAAATTTTCATAGTATTGATTTTGTTATTCTGAATGTAATGAAGAATCTCAATTAATTAGATCCTTCGTCCCGCAATGCGGGACTCAGGATGACATTACTTATTACTACCATTGAGTAAATATTTTGACATATCCATTATAATGAATGCGATGGGTAGGGCAGAAAGATTATTAGGTCCAGCAGGTCCGCCTACTGATGGGAGACGTATAGGTGGACCTGATGATGCGTACTGTCATCCAAAACCTGGAAGCTGGATAAAGTCATTCTAGATGATTTTTATTTATCTGATTGTTGTTGGTAAAGCTGCCTTATTTTAGAACGGCAGCTGATGTTTAATCTTCTTGATTTTATTTTCCCCAAAAAATGCGTTTCGTGTGGCAAGTTTGGTGCCTATATTTGCAAAGGTTGTTTTGAAAAAATTGAATACATTGATAAACCGGTTTGTCCGGTCTGCCAAAGGCAGGCTGTTGGCGGCAAAACTCATCCGGGATGTGCGGGCAGATACAGACTTGATGGTCTGGTGGTTGCTTGTCGATACAAAGAGCCGATAAAGGCGGCGATTGCCAAGATTAAATATAAATTGGCATATGACATTGAAAAAGTTTTGGTGGATTTACTTTCCTCTCGAATATACAAATTTGATATCCCCCAAAAATTAATTTTAGTGCCGGTTCCTCTTCATAAAAAACGACAGAATTGGCGGGGGTTTAATCAGGCCGAAATTTTGGCGAAGAATCTGGCGAAAAAATTTAAGGTCGAGTACTTTGATATTTTGGTTAGAAACAGAGAGACAAAGACACAAGTGGGGCTGAAAAGAGATGCGCGAGCCAAAAATGTTGAAGGAGCCTTTGAAGTCAGATCCAGTGGGCAGGAGGAAAGGAAACCCTTCGACCTTGCTCAGGGTAAAATTATGTCCAGCATTAAAGGGCGGGACATAATTTTAGTTGATGATGTCTATACTTCTGGTGCGACGATGGCAGAGTGCGCTAAAGTACTGAAGCGGGCTGGGGCAAGAAGTGTTTGGGGAATGGCAGTGGCGCTTGGTTAAAAACCAATAAGTTTTTCAAAGACAAAAAACCAGCTCCAGAAAACTCCAATTAAAACCAAAACTGCGATATAGAAAATGCTAACTTTTTTAAATGCTGAGGCAAGAGGGAAAAGTAAAAATGGCAAAAAATCTAAGGCATACCGGTAACCAATTTGTTTATAGCCTATACCATAGTATAGAAGAATTGGTAGAAGAATAATTGCTGTGGCAATTAAACTGAGTCTGTTCAGCTGATTTTTAAAATTAGCCAAAAGTACTAATAGCAAAATGGGAGAGATGAAGAATATGCTTAGTCCATAATAATCTGTTTTCAAAAAAGGCGGTTTTAAAACATGAGAGCCATCTACCGCAAGAACCGGATCAGGGGTTTTTAAAAATAGGTAGTACAGGTTAGCTGGTATATGCTGGAAAGAAAATAATCCATGTTCCCTTCTTTTGACTTGTTCTTGTGGGATTATTTGATAGCTGTAACCACTTTCAAAATAATTACCGAATCTTGCGAAATTGTAGGTTCCAGTAATGATTAAGGCTGCCAGAAGCGGCATCATAAATTTATAGACATTGGTAAGTTTTACAGGTCTTGCAAGTAGAGTAATTGCAAAAAAGGCGCCGCTAAGAATCAGTGTTTGTCTGGTTAGCGAGGCCAGAGCAACTAGCAGACCAATTAGCAAATAATTTTTTTTAGCTAAAAAAATATAGATAGCTAGAAGTAAGAAAGTAACCACGATTATCTGTGAGAAGTAAACTGAAAAAGGAAGCAGTGCGACTGGCGTGTAGACTGATCCAAAAATGAAAAAGACTGCAAGCCAAAAAGCCTTATTTTCCGGAAGCTTTATGGATTTTGCTATTTGATACACAAGCCAAAAATTTAAGACAGTCAGAGGTAGTTTCAGAAAGCTTTCCTGAAAATTTAATTTGAAGAGAAAGACAAATGG
Organism: Candidatus Curtissbacteria bacterium RIFCSPLOWO2_01_FULL_41_18; assembly: GCA_001776475.1. Classification (GTDB taxonomy): domain Bacteria; phylum Patescibacteriota; class Microgenomatia; order Curtissbacterales; family GWA2-41-24; genus 2-01-FULL-41-18-A. Next base: position 1,877 of record MFBQ01000039.1, on the reverse strand, counting down.
GATTAGTAAGATAGCGGGGAATGGTCCTAGTGGCCAAAAATAGTGACTTTCAAAGTAAGAAAGATCGATTAGGTTTTTTGGTAGAGTGACGAGTGAGGGACTGAATTTTAAAAATGAATAGGCAAGAAAAACATTATGGTTTTCTCCTATAGATAAGAAGTTAAAAACCAGGAATGGGAGGAATAGGTAAACCAGAAGCCATTTATTTGTCAATTTCTTCACAATTGATTTTATTATAGTTGAAAAAACGAAGCAAAGTGATTGGGGAATGGCAGTAGCGCTTGGGTAGAGATAGCAAGATAAGCAATACACAATAGGAGACACGATATTATTATTCCAAGATTAAATTTGGTAAAATAACTCTGCTCATGAAGACCAAATTTCGAAGAAATTTGGAGAGGAGAAATGCGAGTGTGTTAATGAGTTCTGTTAACCAGAACGATTACCAGCACGAGCCATTTCGACGAGGTGGGTTGGCCGAGTGGTTTAAGGCGACGGTTTGCTAAACCGTTGGTGGTTAATAAGCCGCCGCGTGGGTTCGAATCCCACACCCACCGCCACACTTCGCTAAAGCTTCGTGTGGCTTTCAGCCCGGAAGCTTTAGAAGTGTGTCACCCATAGCTTTATTCCTCCTTCGCCGAAGGCTTCGGGGGATCCACTGTAGCTTTATGCAAAAGTGGAGCGAAGGGTGAAGTTTATGTACTTTGTATATTTACTGAAATTAGCAAATGGTTCGGTTTATACAGGATCAACGCCAAATATTAAGAGAAGGAAAAGGGAGCATGCTAACGGCAAGTGCATTTCAACTAAGTATCTTAGGCCTGTTAAGTTAATTTGGTATTGTGTATTTGATACAAGGTTACAAGCAAGAAGGTTTGAAAATTATTTAAAGAGTGGTTCGGGACAAGCATTTAGGAATAAACATTTAATCTGACATGGAGGGGTCGCATAGTGGACTAGTGCGGTCGTCCTGAAAACGACTTTCGCCGCAAGGCGAACGTGGGTTCGAATCCCACCCTCTCCGCCAGACTTTTGTCCTTAGTCGTTAGTCTTTAGTCGCCCAATCTTCTCCTTTGCCTTTTTCCACAACTCTTTCGTATCTTTAAAAGTTAATTGCGCCTCTACTTCATCAGGTGTAAGCCATTTGTGATCCGAAACTTCAAACGCTGTTGTCGCTTCACTCTCACCCAAATATCTCATCAAAAAAAACGTCACTGTCTTTAAAACCTTAACACCATCCTCCCAGTAAAAATATTGTGTTTGTCCAGCTTTTTCAATAATTTCAGCCTTTACTCCGACCTCTTCTTCGACTTCTCTTACTGCAGCCTGCTCGCTAGATTCTGCAACCTCCAAATGCCCTTTTGGAAAATCCCAACCTTTATGCTTTGAGTGCTGCGTCACCAAAACCTCAACACCTTTTATACCTCTCATACTTCTCGTACCTTTCGTACTTTTCCTAATAACTATTCCTCCAGCACTGAAAATTCTCTTAATTGCCATCTTTTCTGTCTAAAAATAATCTTAAACCCTCTTCTAATTCTTGTCTGGATTTTGCTACTAAAAACGGCTCTTCCTCTATCTTGCCATTTTGCGTATTTAATCTGTAAAGCTTACAGAGTCCATTATCTCCACCACTTACTTCAGCCACTGCTAAATTCTCAATCCTAAAAGTACTTGTGCCTTGGCTGTATCCCTTTTGAAAGGCTCTTGAGAGTACGTGGGCAATACCCTCAGCCTCTTCCCGGCTTGCAAAAATAAAGGCATCGGCACTAGGGAGATTTCCAGAAACGCTTTTAAGTTTTTCCAACCTAAACCCGTCAGGATTTTGGATAACTCTATAACCACCAACTAAGGCAATACTCTTTGAATTGTTAAGT
>MFBQ01000038.1 GCA_001776475.1 Candidatus Curtissbacteria bacterium RIFCSPLOWO2_01_FULL_41_18 | reverse complement strand
ACATCAGCATTCACGGACAAAATCTTAAAATAAACATTGTTAAACCCAATCAGCCATTTCTAATAGACCATGTCAAAGTCGAGTATTTCCCAGTCATTCACGGCAAAACTTCAGCATTCGGCATAAAGCTCAAAGAGAACAAAATATTTATCTATATCACAGACTTTAACCGCATCTTACCCTCACAAGAAAGAACGATAAAATATGCAGACACCTGGGCAATCGACGGCTCGACTCTTGGTAAAATCGGCCAAGGCCCGGGGCACATTTCAATCCAAGATGGCGTAAAATTGGCTCAAAAATACAAAATCAAAAACACCTACTTTATCCATATCGGCCACAAAACCGGCAAGCACCAATCCCTGGAGGACTACTTGAGGGAAAACGCAGGTACCAACTTCCACATAGCATTTGATAGACAACAGTTAAAGTTGTAAATTTAAATTAATGCCCGCCCTAAGAATTTCCGCGATACTTATCTTGGTTACTCTTGCCGTTTTTCTTGTTAAAACAATTCCTGCAACAGCCCAAAGCTCCTCCCAAAGCCCGCAGGCCCAAAAATCAGCGCTTCAAAAAGCCAAAGACGATTATCTGTTTCAATTTACAAAATACCAGAAGGCTCATGAAGACTACATCACTGCTAGCTCCAATTATCTCTCGTTCAAAACCACTATCGCCAAAAACGATGCTTTTTCAAAAACTAAAGAATATCTAAATCAAGTAAATCTGCTTTACCTTGCCTATATTTTGCAAGTTCAAGAATACGGGAACAATCTTAAATGGGATAAATCCGACTTCAGTAAAGACGCCACCGATAAAACACTAAAAGAAGAGTCTTCTTTTATCAAGGACTATCAGCAAAAAATCGCTGATTCCAAATCACTTGAGGATCTGCCTCCTCTGGCCAAAGACTTAAAGGAACACATCGAAAAAACATCAGCACCGAAAATTAATAAAATCACCGCCATATATCAAATAGTCCAGACAGAAACAACATACGATAACTTTCTGGATCTTTCACAAACTATTGAAAATTTCATCACACCTAAAATTACTGATACAAACCGTTCAATTTTAACTAACTGGCAGGCAGAGATTAAAGACATTAAAGAAAAGATCCAGACCTCATTGGACAAAGCTAGAGAAAACAATCAGAAAACGAGAGAGGACGGAAACAACGACGACCAAATTCGAACCACCTTGCAATCTCTGGACGAAGCAAAAACACAATTTCAAAGGTCAAAACAATTATTTGAGGAGATTTTAAGAGTAACATGAATGATCAAGAAACAGGCGTAATTGAAGGGACAATTGTTGCCGAAGAGAATTTAACTCCGGAGCAAAAAAACGCACCAAAAGTTAAATCCCCAAAAAAACTTAAGACTTCTGCCAAAAAATTATTCGAAAACGTCAAGAAAGAAATTTTATCTCTCAAAAAACCTCGACTTATGACAATTATTATCCTTTTTGTGTCTATCATCACTGTCTATGTAGCTCTAGTGGTATTTTTGTCACAACAACCCAAAGAAACTGACCAATCAATCATTCCAATTTCAAGTCCGACATTTCAGACAAATATCAAAAATGAGCCTGAGGAGATCACCAGCAAGAAAGAGCAATTTTATAAGAATCTTGAGTCACTTGATAGCGATTTAAGAAATTCAATATTTCCACAAGTTGATTTAAATATTACGTTTTAAGAAAATTTTTGACTTTAGGCACGATTTGAAGTAAAATATCGTCAAATGAAGAGTGCTACAAAATTCGCTCAAAATGCCGCCAAAATGGCTTTTGAGCCCCTGGAAACCTTACATTCCCAAGTAGCCAAGCCGATTCTCGACGAGGCCGCCAAAGAAATTGGGTCTTTTTTTGGCGCCCCCCGAACAATTGGCAAATATCCTAAATCAATAGCACAAGAAGAACTAAAAAGGGCACGCGATCAACAAAAAATTGAAGAAATGCAAGAAAAAGACGAAAAAGCCTCTCGCGAAGACGCTCAAAGAGTTTTTGCAAGCATTAAGCAAGAATACAGACTTTATGAGACACAAGCAAATCGCGGTCAGGAAGGCACAAAGCAAGAATTTCGCGAGCTTCAAGAGGAAATTGCTAAACTGGCTAAATCGGCCGGGGTTGAAACCAAGGCCCACCTGGAAAATACACCCAAAAAGATTGGTGTTCTGGATATTAAAAGATTGACAACTATTATTCGCTTTTTAAGAATAAAAGCAGATGAATCTAAAAGTGCCAAAGAAATAGTTGCCCAAAGACAAAATGCCAAACCGGCAACCGGTATGCTTGCCTGGGTAAGCGGCAAACAAATGAAAGTCCACGAACAAGGCACGCTGCAACTTCAGGGGTAAATCAGCGATTAGCAATTAGCGTTTAGCGTCCAGTTTTGCTAAAATCGTCACGCGGGTTCGTAGCTCAGCTGGTTAGAGCGTCACATTGACATTGTGGAGGTCACAGGTTCGAATCCTGTCGAACCCACCAAACCCTCGTCTTGAACATAACCTTGTACTTCTGATTATATTAAAGTGTGAACAAAGACTTAGAAAGCACTCAAGAAAAAGTTGTCGAAAAGTACTACATCGAGGTAGGCCAATCAACGGGAAAAAACTTTCTAAGAGGTCTCGTAGGCGGTTTAGGTTGGGGAATTGGAATAACTTTAGGTACTACAGTAATTATCGCCTTATTTGGCTTCATTGTCTCAAAGATCGATCTTATACCTCTAATTGGCCATTTTACTGCCGAAGTCATTAAAGCCGCACAGCAAAACCTTAAGGGAAAATGAGTAACCCCCGACCCAAAGATCATAGAGAAATCGGCCGCGAACTGGAACTTTTCTTTTTTGACGAAATTTCTCCCGGTTCTGCTTTCTGGCTCCCCAAAGGGATGATTATTTTCAAGGAACTTGAAAAATTGATCCGTTCGGTTATAGACAATAGAGGATATCAGGAAACATCTACCCCCATAATTGTTAAAAGCGAACTTTTCAAAAAATCCGGCCATTGGGAATTTTTTAAAGAGAATATGTTCAACTTTAAGGTTGACAAGGAAGAATATTCCATAAAACCTATGAACTGTCCTGAGTCAGCGGTCATCTTTGCTTCAAAAACTCGCAGCTATAAGGATCTACCCATTCGTCTCAGTGAGTTTGGAAGGCTTCACAGAAATGAGAGGTCAGGCACGCTAAACGGAATGTTCAGGGTCCGTCAATTCGTTATGGATGATGCCCACGTCTTCTGCCGCCCTGATCAAATTCAATCGGAAATAACAGAAATGTTAGATGTGACGTTAGAACTCTACAAAAAACTGCGACTTCCCGTCACCTTCGGCTTGGCTACAAGACCGGAAAAAGCAATGGGCACAAAAGAAACCTGGGACAAGGCAGAACAGCAGCTAGCCGACGCCCTTAAATCTCACAAAATAGACTTTACAATTCTTAAAGGTGAGGGTACTTTTTATGGGCCTAAAATCCATATCGACTTCAAAGACTTCCTGGACCGTATCTGGACTATGGCTACAATTCAGGTAGATTTCCAAATCCCAGATAGAATGGGGCTTGAGTACATTGATAAAGTAGGTAAAGCACAAAGACCTGTTATAATCCACAGAGCCATCCTTGGGACTTTTGAGAGATTCGTGGGTATTATTACAGAACAATATCAGGGTGCTTTCCCTGTTTGGCTTTCCCCAATTCAAGCCATCGTTTTACCCCTTTCTGATAAATTCACACCTTATGCCCAAAAAGTTGCAGGCGACCTAAAGTCAGCAGCAATCAGAGCCGAGGTGGACGTGCGAAATGAAACTTTGCAAGCCAAAATTCGTGACGCAACCCTGCAAAAAATCCCATATCTTTTAATTGTTGGTGAAAAAGAAGAAAAGGCCGTAAGCATTGCGGTTCGCACAAGAGAAGGCGAAGACCTGGGACAAATGACTCTCAAGAAGTTTGTCGCCAAAATCTCAAATGATATTGCTACCAGAGCCTGAGTCATGATAAGATCTTTTCCAAAAAGCACTCTTATATTCGCTCGCAGAACACCGTGGACTATTAGTCTGCGGATGAATGCGAAAGCGAATACATACTTCCGAGGATTAAGGAGTCTGCTCGCTTATGTAAACTTGAAAGAAATACCGAAGTCTCGGAAGTTTATAGGAGGTTAAAAGTCAAGAAGAATTTTAGAATAAACCACCAGATTACAGCACAAGAGGTTAGAGTAATCGATGAGCAAGGCAAGCAGCTTGGCATTTTGTCGCTCTCAGATGCCTTAAAAAAAGCCCAAGGACGAGAGCTTGATCTGGTGGAAATAGCGCCAGACGCCAAGCCTCCTGTAGCCAAGGTAATAGATTTTAAGAAGTTTCTCTATCTTGAGGAAAAGAAACAAAAAGAAGCAAGAAAACACACAAAGCAAACAGCACTAAAAGAAGTCCGTTTTTCTCCCTATATCGGGGAACATGACCTGGAAACAGGCCTTAAAAAAGTTAAGAAGTTTATATCCGAAGGAGATCTTGTTAAAATAAGCATTGTCTTCAAAGGAAGGCAAATGGCCCATCAAGAGTTTGGGCCAAAACTGTTAGAAAGAATACTTGATGAGCTTGAAGGAACAGTCATAAAAGAAAGGCAAGAACGCTTTGAAGGAAGACGCTTTACTACTCTTTTAAAACCGGCCACAAGCCATCACTCTGCCCATAAAGAGACAGTAGCAAGCTTGAGAGGAAAATCAGCTGAAAAAAATGAAACAAAAAACGAAGAAGGCAGCAGTTAAGAGATTTAAAATTACCAAAAGGGGCAAAATCTTAAGACGCCGTCAAATGGCTAATCATCTGAAAGCGGCCAAATCCAAAACGGCCAGAAAAAGATACAAAAAAATTGCCTTCGTCTCAAAACCTGATAAGAAAACTATAAAAAGATTACTTCCCAATTATTAAATAAATGCGAGTTAAAAGAGGACTAGCAGCCCACAAGAGACATAAGAAAATATTAAAGTTAGCCAAAGGTTATCGGGGCGGCAGATCTAAACTTATAAGGCAGGCAAAAACTGCCGTTATTCACGCTGGTGCGGATGCATACAGGGGTCGCAAAGAAAAAAAACGCCAGGCAAGATCCCTTTGGATAATCAGAATCAATGCCGCTCTTTCTAAGAGCGATATTTCCTACAATCAGTTTATCGCAAAGTTAAAAGCTAAAAATATCGAACTCGACAGAAAAATTTTGGCGCAAATTGCCCTAGAAGATCCCGAAGCTTTCGACGATCTCGTCAAAAAAGTGACATTAAAATCTTAAATTAAAAGAGGACTGAGTTTACGAAGGACGAAGGATCTTATCCAGCCTTCCCCTAAAATTCCCATTCCTGCTAAACTAAAATTAATGAAGAAAGGTTTTGTAACCCTCGTCGGTCTTCTAATTACCTTAGCCATTATTATTTTTGTTGTTGCCAAAATTGTATCTGCGCAACTTCAATCTACACAAAGCCTAAATCAAACGGTAAATCCCACTCAAATCCAAAAGCAGGTAGACACATATCAAAAACAATTGCAAGAAAAACAAAATCAAAATCTAACTACCGACATCAAATAACTACCATTTGACAAAGTTAACCCCAAGTTGTTATAAAGTTCGCGCCTCTCGTTCTTAAAGCATTTTTTAAGTTCGAGAGGTATTTTTGTGATCAGAACAAGTATATATCAGCAGGTCGCCTTGGCACACTCAGTCGAGTCAAATCGACTTCGTTCATGCCAATGGCGCTCCTCTGATATATCCTTTTGTGCTTTAAGTTTAAAAAGATAGAAATAAGGAAGCACAAAAGTTATAATTCCCTCATGGAAAGCCAAATCCAAAAAATTGTTGAGGATGCTAAAGTCCAGTTGGGCAAAGTTACCACAATAAAACAACTTAACGAGCTTTATATTCAACTTTTCGGCAAAAGTTCTCAGCTTAACAATCTCACCAAAAAAATCGCTGATCTTTCTGCAAACGAAAAGCCAATAGCCGGGCAAAAAATAAATGCTGCTAAAAAAGAACTTGAAAAATTATTCGATGAAACAAAAAAGCAAATCAGAGATCAAGTATCGAAAAAGGCAGGCTACATAGATGTCACAGCACCCGGCAAAAAGGCTAAGATTGGCCATCTTCATCCAGTTTCTACCGCCATTGCCCAAATTGCCGGGATCTTTGCCAAACTAGGCTATTCTCTTCAGAGTTACCCGGAAATTGATTGGGACTGGTATGTCTTCGAATCTTTAAACATGCCTAAAGATCATCCGGCACGTGATGATTGGGAAACCTTTTTTATCAAATCCGAGCCAAAACAAGGTCTTGGCAACCAGGTATTAACTCCCCATACTTCCAATGGCCAAGTTCGTGAAATGCAAAGAGTCAAAAAACCGCCGATTCGCATGATCAATATCGCCAGGTGCTATAGAAGACAAATAGACATTTCACACACACCAATGTTTCATCAGTTCGAAGGGCT
>MFBQ01000037.1 GCA_001776475.1 Candidatus Curtissbacteria bacterium RIFCSPLOWO2_01_FULL_41_18 | reverse complement strand
TTTCGTCGACATTGCCAAAAAAGGCTATCGCCAGGTAAGGGTCGATAGCCAGATTCGCGATATCGATGAGGATTTTGTGCTGATTAAAACCAACAAGCATTCAATTGATGTTGTTATTGACCGGCTTACGCTTCCCGCAGAAAAAACACGCTTAAGTCAGTCAGTCGAGCATAGCCTGAAACTTGCCGAAGGTACGCTAATTGCAGCCGAAATTCTCGACAAATCTTTCGATATCCCCGAGTACCCAAAAGAATTAAAAAACCATTTGTTTAGTGAAAGATTTGCATGTCCTGTTGATAATATTTCTCTTCCCGAAATCGAGCCTAGAAGCTTTTCATTTAACTCGCCCCATGGTGCCTGCCCAAAGTGCAGCGGGTTAGGAACACTAAGAAAGGTTGATCCAAAACTCGTTATAAATCCTAATCTGTCTATTGCCCAAGGCGGTATTCTCCCTTGGGCCAGACATGTTGAAAGTGAAACTTGGTCATGGCGACTGCTGCAACAAGTATGCGCTGACGAAAACATTCCTATGGATGTTGAAATTGGTAAATTGCCCAAAGAAAAACTGGAAACGATACTTTATGGATCTGGTAATCTCTACAAAGTTAGAGGCCCTAATAGGTTCGGTAGAATCGTCACTTGGGACACAGAATTTGATGGAGTGGTAACTGGTCTTGAGCGAAAATATGATTTAACTGATTCCGATTTCGCCAGACGCGAAATCGAAAAATTTATGTTAATTGATATATGTAACCAATGTCTGGGAACACGTCTTAAAGCCGAGGTGCTTTCAATTACTATTGACAAAAAATCAATCGCCAAAATTTCTGTGTACAGTATTGAGAGCCTCTACCTTTGGCTTAAAAATATCAATGATGACAAAAACCAAATTCTGACACTTAGAGAAAAAATTATTGCAAAGCCAATCCTTAAGGAGCTCTTGGCAAGAATTCAGTTTTTGCTTGATGTCGGTTTGCAATATTTAACGATTAGCAGAAGCGCTTCAACCTTAGCCGGAGGTGAAGCTCAAAGAATTCGTTTGGCCTCACAAATTGGCTCCGGCCTCTCAGGCGTTCTTTACGTTTTAGACGAGCCTACAATTGGTCTTCACCAAAGAGATAATAACCGGCTAATAAGTACTTTAAAAAAGCTAAGGAATCTTAAAAACACTGTTATAGTTGTCGAACATGACAAAGAAATGATGATGACAGCCGACCAAATTATTGACTTTGGCCCAGGCGCGGGCGAACACGGTGGTCGCATTATCGCTCAGGGAACGACATCTCAAGTTATTAAAAACAATCAGTCACTAACGGGTAAATATCTGTCGGGAAAAAAGAAAATTAGAGTTCATAGTGCCAAGATCATGGATCATAGAAGGTCTGAAAATAACCAGTCGAGCGATAATTCTGAAAATTCTTTGCTTCTCAAAGGCGCACGGCAACACAACCTTAAAAATATCAACGTCACCTTCCCGCTTGGCAAGTTTATATGTGTCACCGGTGTTTCCGGATCTGGCAAATCAACGCTGGTTCATGAAGTTTTATATAAGGCACTTGCCCAAAAGTTTTACAGATCCCGGGAAAAACCCGGAGATTTTGACGGTTTTTTGGGAGACGAAAATCTAGATAAAGCTATTTTAATTGACCAGTCGCCAATCGGCAGAACTCCAAGGTCTAATCCGGCAACCTACACTGGTGTGTTTACGCATATTCGGGATCTTTTTTCCAAAACTACTGATGCTCGCATTCGCGGCTACAGGCCCGGCCGGTTCTCTTTTAACGTTAAAGGCGGACGCTGTGAAAGCTGCGAGGGTGAAGGCCAGGTTAAGATCGAAATGCAATTTCTGCCGGATATTTACGTTGATTGCGAAGTTTGCCAAGGTAGAAGATACAATGAAGAAGCCCTTGAAATTCACTACCGAGGCAAAAACATCTCCCAAGTACTGGATATGACGGTCGAGGATGCGCTAAAATTTTTCGAAAATATTCCCCAGATTAAACAAAAATTGGGAACAATTTATGATGTAGGTCTTGGCTATATCCACCTTGGACAACCGGCCCCAACGCTTTCGGGAGGAGAAGCTCAACGGGTTAAGCTGGCTACAGAACTTTCGAAAAAAGCCACCGGTAGAACACTTTATATTCTGGATGAGCCCACTACCGGCCTTCACTTTGCTGACATTGAAAGGCTGCTTCTGATTTTAAAAAGACTTGTTGCTGGCGGTAACACAGTTATTGTTATTGAGCATAATATGGACGTTATCGCCAATAGCGATTGGATTATTGACTTGGGGCCTGAAGCGGGAGACGAAGGGGGTCAAATTATCACTAGCGGACAGCCCCATCAAATTATAAGCGTCGCAAAATCCTATACCGGCATTTTTTTGAAAAAACATTTTGCCACGCAAAAAACTATAGACTAAACCCATACTTGATACAGACCCGAAAATCCTAGATACTATCTTTAATGCGTTTGCTAGCCCGCACTCTTCGTTTGTCATCTGTCGCACTCTGTTTTTTCCTCTTTGTACTCATCACTCATCACCCTGCCTCGCCGATAGGTGGGTCATCACTCATCACTCGCGAAGCGTATGCCGAGGGTGAATTTGAAACGGATTATGATGTTACATATACAGTCAATGCCAACGGTAAAACAACGGTTACGCAAAATATAATCCTAAAGAATAACACACCCAACTTCTATGCCGACAAATTTGAACTCAAAATAGGCTCAACTAAAGCTCAGGACGTCAAGGCCAGCGATCCGACAGGACCACTTACAACAAACGTAAAATTTGAGAACAATGTTACCAGCATTGAAGTCAATTTTAACCAAAAAGTCATAGGAGCCGGCAAAACACTCCCTTGGCAACTTTCATACACCGCAGACGAACTGGCCACCAAATCCGGACAGATCTGGGAAATCTCTGTACCCAGACTGGCTAAGTCCCAGGATATCGTAAACTACAACGCCAAGGTGATCGTACCCCGAGCATTCGGGCCGATTGCCTTTGCCGTACCCAGTGCCAAATCGATGTTTCAAACAGCCAATGGCCAAGAGTTTACTTTCACCAAAGACGAACTTATATCGTCTGGTATTGCCATGTCTTTTGGAGAAAAACAAGTTTTTTCTTTTAAACTAAATTACTATTTGGAAAATGACAATCTCACCACTCGATTATTTGAGATACCATTGCCGCCGGACAACAATTATCAAAAAGTAGTTCTTGAAAATATAGATCCTAAACCAATGGATGTTGTTGTTGATCGTGACGGCAACTTTCTTGCTAAATACAGGCTCAGCTCTAAAGCAGCAATCAGTATCACAGCCGAAGGTTATGTAGAAGTTTCAAGTAAGCCCATCCGGAATATTTATCAAAAGCTGACCGCGCAGGAGCGCAGCCTTTACACCCAGCCTCAAAGATACTGGGAAACGGATAATGCAGCAATTAAAGAAAAAGCAGGTCAACTCAAAGATCCGCAAAAGATCTACGATTTTGTGTCAAACTACCTAACTTATAGCAGTGAACGGCTCAATCAGCCAAAAATAGATAGAAAAGGCGCAGCAGCAGCATATGCCAACCCCAAAGATGCGGTCTGTATGGAGTTTACCGATCTTTTCATAGCTATTGCCAGAAGTGCGGGTGTTCCGGCAAGGGAAGTAGAAGGTTACGCTTTTACCCAAAATGAAAGACTAAGGCCTTTGTCGCTAACACTTAATCAGGGTGATGTATTGCACGCTTGGCCGGAATATTGGGATGAACAGAAAGGCTGGGTACAGATAGATCCAACTTGGGGTTCAACTTCAGGTGGTCTTGACTACTTTAATAAACTTGATTTCAATCACATCACGTTTGTGCATCGTGGCTCCTCATCAACCGGCCCGCTGCCGGCAGGTGCTTATAAAAAACCGTCTGCGCAAGGGGAAAAAAGTGTTCTCGTATCCTTTGCCCAAAGTTTACCAAATCCAGTAGAAAATCCCCAAATTTCGCTTTCTTCCCCGTCAAAAATAATTTCCGGGTTTCCAACACTGATAGATGCCAACATACAAAATGCCGGTTCAACATCAATTTTTTCACAAAAGGTTTCATTAACGGCGTCAAAACTTAAAAGCAGTGACTCTAATGTGATAGATGTGGCTGTTCTACCTCCGTTTGCATATAGAACTTTTAAATTTAACCTCCAGTCCGCAAATATCCTTTTAAATGCGCAGGATATCTTAATCTTGAGCTACGCAGGTACTCAAGTTGCCAAACCAATTACCATAGAACCGTTTTATAAAATAATTTTCTCACCATCGTTCTTACTAACTATATTTATTTCAACCTTTGTCATAATTTTCGGTCTTTTCCTTTACAAAAGGTTCTACCACGTTAAAAAATTTTAGATTCACTTATTAAGCCACGCCTTTTGTCTGTTTTCATAATATGCAAAGATTATTGTAAAATTTGCACATGGGAAAACTTAGAGAAAAAGCCGGAAAACTACCGGACGAACCCGGTGTATATTCATTTTACGATAAGGATCAAAAAATACTTTATATTGGTAAAGCCAATTCTTTGAAAAAACGCGTTTCTTCCTACTTCGCGAACAAAAACCCCGGACCCAAGACTTCTCTTCTGATTAAGAAAACGGCCGATATCAAGTACATCAAGGTCTTCTCCGAATTTGAAGCGCTTTTACTTGAAGCTCACCTTATTAAAAAAAATCAACCTTTTTTCAATAGCATTGCCAAAGATGACAAAAGCCCTCTGTATATCAAAATTAGCGGCATGACAATACCGCAAGTTACAGTCACACATCGCCAAAAACCTCAAAAAGGTGCTTTTCTTGCAGGTCCTTTCCCGTCAGCCCGAGTAACCCGGGACGTACTGCGCACGATCAGAAGGATTTTCCCCTTTTGTCACCATAAAAACCCGAAAAAACCTTGCCTTCTCGTACATTTGGGCCTTTGTCCCTATCCATACGGCTCAGAAACTGCTAAAGGCAAGTATCTGAAAACAATTAAAAAAATAAAGAAACTTTTGGGAGGGAATACAAAAACTTTGGTATCTCAACTTAAAAGGGAAATGCTGAACTTCTCAAAGCTGCAAAAGTTTGAAGAAGCAGACGAAATAAAGGCGCAAATACAAAAAATTGATTATGTCACGACTACTTATCATGCGCCAAAAGATTTTATAGAAAAACCCACGCTTGTTGATGACATGGTAGTTGCTAAACTTCAAGAATTAAAAAGAGTATTAAGACTTGATAAAATACCAAAAAGGATTGAATGTTACGATATTTCCAACATTTACGGCAAAAATGCCACGGGTTCTATGGTAGTCTTTGAAAGCGGTAGAAGCGCCAAGTACCTTTACAGACGTTTTAGGATTAAATTGTCGGCTAAACCTAATGATTATCTAATGTTAAAAGAAGTTCTTTCGCGCAGATTTAAAAACAATTGGGCTTTGCCCGATCTTATAATAATCGACGGCGGGAAGGGCCAACTTGCCAGCGCCCTATCCGTAACGTCACAATACAAAATTCAGGCAAAAGTTATAGCTATTGCCAAAAGGTTTGAAGAGATCTACACGCTAGACCAAAAAGATCCTATTGTTCTTGGCAAAGAAAACCAAGCAAGACTTCTAGTTCAGCAAATCCGCGACGAAGCCCACCGCTTCGCAAATGCCTACCATCGACTTTTACGCTCAAAAAACCTTTTGGGATAAGGTCCAACACAAAAATATGTATGGCATGGCTCGCTCACCCGCCGCGCCCTTCCGAGAGACGCAAGCTTTACTTAATACGAGTGTCCAGCGAGTATCAAGCTTTGCTTATTTAAACTGGACTTGGAGGGTTGTATTGAGAGCTGTTGCTAAACGCTTGAGAAATGATAGAGATGGTGTAGTATTTGCTCTTTCAACTCTGGAAATAACTGATTGTCTGGTATGTAATTTCGCAGCCAGCTGCTTTTGTGTAAGACCTTTTTCAAGTCTTGCGCGAATTACTGCTCGCGCAATTTCAAACTCTACACGAGTTGCCTCGTACTCTTTTCTGAAGGCAGGATTTTTCATTAATTCTTTTTTGTGTTTTTCAAAATCGTCCATACTGTAATAATATCACAAAATTGTAATATTACAAGGGTCAATTTTGGGTTCTTGATCCGTAATCTGAGAATCTATCCAGGGCTACTCTTATTTCCTTCTTGTCAGTCTTCTGTTTCTTCTTTTGAAAACCGTGCAAAAGAAGGAAGGTTTTACCGGTCTTTGCGATATAGAAAATTCTAATGTTATCGCCCCCTAAGATTCGTAACTCCCACAAAGAAGTTCCAGTTACTTTCTTCGAATGCGGCATGCCTAAACTCATTCCAAATTCTTTAAGTAAATCTAAAACCTCGAAAATCTTATTCTGCGCTTTAACGTCCAAGCCGTCCACAAACTCTTTGATAGGAGATTTTTTATTTATGGTTTTGTAATATTCTATTTTCCATTTCTCATCCATAAACTCATTTTAGCAAAAATTTCCGCTTGTAATTCGTTTCCAAAGTGCTAGACTGAAACCGCTAACGAATTATTATTGAATTTTTGTATGATATGCTCAATGCTTTTTACAAGACCCCACTTCGCACAAGGCTTCGAGGGGCGAGTCCTTCGACAGGTTCGGCAAGCTCACTGCAAGCAAGCTCAGGGCAAGCAAACTAATTATGGCTTCTTCAAGCTTACTTTTGCAGTAGGCTTTTTATTTTTGCTTTTTGCCTTCTTTCTCCCCGAGAAAGCT
>MFBQ01000036.1:2103-11492 GCA_001776475.1 Candidatus Curtissbacteria bacterium RIFCSPLOWO2_01_FULL_41_18 | reverse complement strand
CGTCTTCTACAGGTGGCAGAACAGATACAAACCATTCAACCTTAAAACACTTGAGGATGACAAGAGAACCAGACGTCCTCACCACTTAAGGGAAATGACCACACCGGTATGGATCCAGAAGAAGATCTACGATATCCGTGATGCCGACCATGAGAAGAGCAAGTACGAGATACAAGAAGAGTTAAGACGACAGGGTATTATTGTTGGTAGATCAGCAATCCAAAAGGTTATTAACCGTCACCCGGAACTACTAAATACACAACACATCAAGAAGGTTAAACAACACAGAAAACTAGCTATTGCCAGACTTCGAGCTAGCCGTGAGATGAGAGAGAAATATCCAGGAGCATTGGTGCAGATTGATACCAAACACTTCTATGTTTTGGGTATCAGGTTTTACCTTTTCTGTGCAGTTGACTGTAAAAGCAGGTATGGATATGTTTATTGTTACAAGAATATCTCTTCACAATCAGGCGCCGATTTCCTAGAAAGAGTGCTTAACTACTTTCCCTTTAAGGTAGAAGCAATACAAACAGACAATGGATCTGAGTACCTTCTCAACTTTCATAAAGCATGCCAAAAGTACGGCATCATGCATTACTTTACCTATCCGTACACACCCAAGATGAATGGCCGGGCAGAGAGAATCATCAGAACCGCAGTCTATGAGTACTTCAACTGGCAGTACGATCTACTGCCTAACCTTGATGAGATTAACAGGCACTGTCTGGTCTTTAACCGTAAATACAACACCAGACGTTTCCACCAGAAACTAGGTTACAAAACACCAGAAGAATATGTTATCTTGCATAACAGTCAGAAAGGAGGACAACCGTTCTCTATCTAGGGGGCCAGTACAACCATTTGACAAGAGACTAATCTAGCTGCTATATTTCCTCTAATCCAAAGACCGTAAGGTCCCGAGCATAGTTTACCCTGAGCTTGTCGAAGGGAGGGATTAAAAATCTTACGCAGGCTTGCCCGCCATAATTCGCTCCTTGAGCCGTCTATGAATAATAGTAAAAAGGCGAAAGGTAAGAATCGGCGGGACACAATTTAGACAAACGATCTAAGTTTCAAGCGTCTTTTTGGAGACGCTTTTTTGTTGCTGAACCCTGAACCCTGAACCCTAAACACTAAACACTATCAATCATGGACAAAAAATCAAAATCTAAACGGGCAATAAAAGAGGAAAAGGTTAAAACTTTAGCCGAAAAAATCGCCAAGGCCAAAACTCTCGCCTTTGTAGACTTTCGAGGCCTAACCGCCAATCAGGTCGCCGAACTTCGAGCCAAAATAAAAGCCGCTGGCGGCCAGTTTCTGGTTGAAAAAAATACGCTGATTTCCCGCGCCCTGCGACTATCGACTATCGACTATCGACTATCGACTATCGCTGGTCCTACCGCCGCAATTCTTTCATATGATGACGAAGTCTCAGCCATCAAGGAAATTGCCCAAATTGCCAAAACTTTAGGCGTTCCGACATTTAAATTCGGCTTTTTAGATAGTGAAATTCTGGATGCTGAAGCCCTCGAAAATCTTGCCAAAATTCCCTCTCGAGACGATCTTCACGCTACTTTAGTCGGTTCTTTGACCTCGCCAATATATGGATTCGTAAGCGTTTTGGCAGCAAATATAAGAAACTTAGTGTCGGTTTTGGATCAAGCAGCAAAAGCAGGTTAAATCAAAATGCAAAGTTCAAAAATCAAAATCACAATTCAAAATTAAAAAATCATTGTTCGAGCCCTGAGCCTGTCAATGGGTCAAGAACTTCCATAATTTTTATATTTGATATTTAAATTTTAAATTTTCAAAAGGAGGTGATAAAAATGGCAGATGACGATAAAAAGCAAGCCGCCAAAGGCGAGCCTCGCCCAGAAGGACGGGCAGAAGAACCAAAAACCAATCCGCCAGCTGGCGGAAAAGTTAGTAAAAAACTTGAAGATTTAATTAAAGACATCGAAAAGCTTTCGGTTCTTGAACTTTCCGAATTAGTTAAAGCACTGGAGACAAAATTCGGCGTGACTGCAGCCCCTCAGGCAGCTGTCGCTCCTTCGGGACAAGCTGCTCCTGCCGGCGGCGAGGAGGGAACAAGCGAACAAACCAGTTTCAACGTAATTTTGGCAGACGGCGGCGCCAACAAAATTTCCGTTATTAAAGCAGTTCGCGAAATAGTGCCAACTTTGGGTCTTAAAGAAGCAAAAGATTTGGTAGACGCTGCACCAAAACCGGTTTTGGAAGGAGCAAATAAGGAAAATGCCAATGAGGCTAAGACGAAGCTGGAAGCTGCTGGGGCTAAGGTCGAGCTAAAGTAAAATCCTGCTAGAGAATTAATTTATTCTAGATTTTCGGCAGCCCATTCGTAGCGCTCGGGGCTCACCTCTTTAAGAAACGATGGATCCAGATACCAATACGCGCAAGTCCAGGCAAAATCTTCCAATCCGTTTTGAAGGCTATGCGACCAAGGCCAAGAAAGACCAGCAACAGCTGTGCTGAAACTTTGGCCTTCACTAGTCACGTACCAAGATTCTAAATCGTAATCAGAAGGTTCCAGTGGCTCACCTCCGTTTATCGACCAATGCTGGTGAGCATGACAGAATTCATGTTGAACTTTGAGCTGAGGTTCGCCCGAGAGCATTACTGTCTCATTGGTTGGCGGCCAATAGAAGTTGAATGGGTAACAAGTTCCGTCAGAAGCACAACTACTCCAGATTACCCTTGTTCCTTCCGGCACTTCTAAACCTGATGTGCTGCTTGCAGGTAATGCTTCTTGACGCTTGGCAGCTGTCGGTGTAACCTTCAAAATCTCTGGCTGAAGAATTTCGGATATCAATGTAGCTGTCGGTATTTCTCGCTCGTGACCTTGGCCAATATCAGCTTCTTTTGAACAAGCAGCAGAAAGTAATATTAAAAATAAAGAAATGGCAGCCGCAGCGCCTGCTCTTTTATATCGCCTACTGCTTGCATCTTTCGTATCAACTGCACTAACAATACCAAAAGCAGCATTAATTTGCCTAAGTCTTGCTCGACTGCTTTGTCTCAAGCAGCTAAATTTGTCCGGGACAATAGGAGTTTGCACTTCTCTTTCTGGCACAATTATTGTTTAAAAGGAGCGCCCATTATATGGCTTTTGAGGTTCAAAGTCAAAATAACTTTATGCAACGTTTGTAACACCTTATATGCTAGAATTTACGGATATGAAAACGGACAAAACATCAAAAGGCGAACATTTAACCATTTACGCATTTATTGACAGTCAAAACCTAAATTTAGGTGTTAAAAGCCAAGACTGGAACCTTGATTTTGGTAAATTTCGAATATTCCTAAAGGAAAAATATCATGTTAAGAAAGCGTTTCTGTTCATAGGCTACATACCAACAAATAAAAAACTCTATAATTATCTTAAAAACTCGGGTTACAACATAATTTTCAAACCTATCTTAAAATCAAGCAAACATAAAAAGGCTAAAGTTAAAGGCAATGTGGATGCAGAACTTGTACTTTATACAATGATTGAATTTCCCAATTACGACAAAGCGATTATAGTTTCCGGCGATGGAGATTTTTATTGCCTTGCAGATTATTTGGTAAAGAAGAACAAGTTAAGAAAAATAATCGTTCCGAATTCAAAATACTCTTCACTTCTAAGAAGATTTGGCTACTTTATTGTGAATATCAATTTGTTTCGAGGAAAAGTTGAGGCTTAAAAAAGAGAGGCATTCCCTCGGGACAAAACCCTTTGGTAGTCCTCTCATCGTGATCAACATTATACTACCAAATCTGATTCTGTTTGTCAAAAACTGTTTGTCAAAAAACAAAAAACGTCATATCGTCAATTGGAGGCGACAGGCGCAAGAATCCCTCCCATCCTGGCCGATTCGGTCTGAGTCTCACGGTCGAAGACATAAACGCTAGGTGTTTCTCGCTTGGAATAAATTAAATTCCTACAATTTTTTTCGCAACTCTTGTGGCTGCACCTTTGGCAAGCCTAATTTTGGCGGTTTTCTTTACAACCTCCATCTCTCTTTTTATACCACCGGCTACCCAGCCCCTTAAAGTTAAAGCTTCGTTTCTCGGCAAAAAATTAACTCATTCCAATTCAGATGCCTCAACGATTCCCTTTCTTTGTGCCAAATACTCTTCTGTTACCCCAACCGTTGCCGCTAAAACAATTATTCTCCGACTTATTGCCCGGCTGGCAGCATGCAAATACCTTAGACGTTCCATAGTTGAATTCATTCACCCCTTTCCACTATTGATTTTAGATTGCCGGGAACGACAATTTTCTCAGGCAGAAACTGTTCCAAATCAGGTTTTTGTTTAAGAACAGTTAAAGCTAAAACCCACAGTTGTTGATCAATATTTTTAATTTTTTACTAACTTAAATAAGTTTCCATTGTTCCCATAATTTTGGTACGTACCATCATGGGTTATAAAATAAATATTTCCTTTGCTATCAACATCCATCCCCTTAAAACTCATACTAGTATCAGAAGTTAAAACTGCAATAGGTGAAACAATATGTGTTTTTGGATCAACAGATAAAATTATTACTGGGGATGAATCTACACCCTCAGAATATGCATAACCACTGACAAGTATTCTATTCTGTGAATTATCACATGCTAGTCCATGAATGGGAAAAACCTCATAATCACCAACAAGGCCTTCAACAACTTCGCGTAGATTTACAAATTCAAACTTTTGACCAACTTCACCTGCCGGAAGATAGTCAAGATACTCATCCCAAACCCAAAAATCACCTAAATACATGTCTTCTAAAGAATCAATACACATATTTAACCTATCAACAATATTTTCTGGTGTATGTCTCACAAATTCCCCTGTGTGGGGGTCAAAAGAAATTATTGGGCCATCTGTCCAAACCGACATGTAAAATTTGTTATCAACTGGATTACCAGCTACGCTTCTTACTTGCTGGTAATTTTGAAGGCTTTCAGGAAAAGGATTTTCAATTTCAATAATTTTTTCTTGGGTTTTAGCATCATAAACCCGAATATAACCATCTATCCAAGTTTGGGAATAAACAAAAAGTTCACCTCTTGTATTAAACGCAATTTTTGTTACATGGTATCCCCCCCATGGATCACCAGTCCCTGGAAATTTGTAAACTACTTCATTACCTTCTATAGTAGCAACATATTCTTCATTACTACTAGTTGATTGCATTACGAAATAAACTGAACCATTAATAGGATTTACAACAATAGCTTCTGGTCTAATCAAGCCTGTTGCTAAAAGTTCACTTCCAGTAAATGTATCATCAAGAATTTCGATTGTAGGAATTTGCAACTTTGGAGTTTCAGTAGGTGTAGGTGTTGATGTTCTGGTTGGTATTTCTGTAAAAGTTGCTGTAGCAGTACTAGTTTGTGTAGGTGTTTCAGTATTTGTCTTCGTGGCTGTCAGTGTCGGTTCTGCTTCTCCACCACCGCATGCAGCTGATAACATAACTAAAAGTAATGGAACAACTGCCATTATTGCTGCCTTTTCGTGAGATTTTGCTATTGATACTTCTGGATTATCGGGAGCAAATGACTCCTGAAAAGCTTCTATTTGCGCAGCTCTTGCTTGCGACCCTTGCTCTAATCTTTCAAATGTATTTGGCCTAAATCGTTCGTTCATAAATTACTCAATCTTTACGCCAATTTCATCAACGATATCTCCATAAACTTGAAGTTCCATTCCCCACTGTGCCCCAGAAAAATCAATGAGAAGTACATCTTCTCTTACACAAGTTGATTGATCATAAGCATAATATGGATAATATTCTCCACAATACAAGTCCCACACAAATCTATTCCCATATGTATCAATTAAAACAACATCCGCATCTATAAATTCACTTATTGAATTTCGACATCCAAAATCCCAATTTTCATTATTGGCAAGTTGAACCTCAACATCTACGCTCGTCGGAATTCGTTGCCCTTCAACAGGATTAATAAATCTCCCCGAATTACAAATTTCCAGTGGTGGCTTAGGCGTCGGTGTATTAATTGGAGTTCGGGTTGGTGTGGATGTACGAGTTGGTGTAAGTGTCAGGGTTTCTGTTGGAGTACGAGTTGGGGTTCGAGTTGGAGTGGGTGTGCGAGTAGGCGTTCTAGTTGACGTTTCCGTTGGAGTTCTGGTTTCTGTAAAAGTTGGCGTTGGCGTACGCGTAGCTGTCGGGGTACGCGTTGGTGTTGACGTATAAGTCGGCGTGGGTGTTGGAGTTCGAGTTGGAGTATTGGTCGGTGTTCTTGTCGGAGTTTCAGTAGGTGTGTTTGTCGGGGTTCGAGTTGGAGTACGAGTCGGAGTTCTGGTTGCTGTTCTGGTTGGAGTATTGGTTGCAGTTGGTTTAACAGCCGGAAATTCATCAATTAATCCCGCATCAAATTGCAATATTAACGCAGCGTCAATGGCATTAAGTAGATGATCGCCATTTACATCTGCTGCATCTTCACATGCAAGACTGTCAACTAGGCCGGCATCTCTTTGCAAAATTAGTTCAGCATCGATACTATTTACATTGTCACTGCAATCGACATCCCCTAAAGGTCGATTAAATTCGCCAGAATTAGATATTAAATCCCGAGTTACAGAAACACTGCTATCACCAGAAGCATCAATATTTTGCATTTCTCCCCTACCTGCCATTATGGCAATAGCTCCTAGAGCCAACGTTGCAGGAATTGCAATTTTATTTTTAATTGTTTTTTTTAAATGAATAAGTGGAGAATCGGTATTATTTTCCGGATGAACTTTTGGGCTGGCAAGACTGAAATCCCTTTCCTGTGCCATCGTGCACCAGTATATAGCACTTTTAAACCGAAAAAGCAAAAAACGCTCGGTTTTGCCCACTTGACCAGCCTATATGCGAGTGATATATTGAAGTCCGAAAATGATTCCCTCAATAAGTAGAATGTTAGACTTCGCAATAGAAAATTACCATCCAACTACCCAACTATCCAACCACTCAACTATCCAACTAATTTCAAGGAGGTATCATGTCTCTAGGTGACGAATGGCCGGATTTATTAACTGTTAAAGAAGTTGCCAAAATCTTGCGCGTTGCCCCTTTAACCGTCAAACGATGGGGTAAACGCGGCAAACTGCCGGCAATCCGCATCAACTCCCGCGGCGACCGCCGCTACAAAAAGGAAGCCGTTTTATGGCTTTTGGGCGCAGTCCAGAAATCAACCACTGAAGGAATCCCCTCTTAAAATTTTTATGACTTGCAAAGGATTCTCCTTTGCATATGGTATACTTTTAAAATGCCAGGTAAAAATGCCATCAAATCCTATATCGAAAACGGCTTCTACCACATTTATAACCGCGGCGTAGAAAAACGAACAATCTTCCAAGACAAACAAGACTACAGGGTTTTTCTACATTATCTAAAACTTTACTTAAGTCCACCAGACAAAACCAAAGGTCAAACTGTAAAAATTAATAACACCATATTTAAAACTCCCCGTCGACCACTAAATAATTATCATCAGAAACTGGAACTGCTTGCCTACTGCCTCATGCCAAACCACTTTCATCTTTTAGTAAAGCAGAAGAAAAGCAGAACGATAGAATTCTTTATGAGATCACTATTAACTAAATATTCTGTTTATTTCAACAAACGTTATGATCGTGTCGGTTCACTTTTCCAAGGACCTTATAAGGCTGTATTGGTCGAAAACGATAATCAACTCCTTCATTTATCACGCTATATCCACTTAAATCCTTATGCAAAGGATTCTCCTTTGCACCTAGCCTACTCTAGCTATGCTGATTACCTCGGAATAAGAAAAACATCATGGCACAATTCAAACACAATTCTCTCTTTTTTCAAAACTGCCCAAAAAACGTCATTAAAAGACGTATTCTCCTATCAAAGTTTCGTAGAACAATACTCCAAAGAGCAAATTTCCATCGAGGAACTAGCAATTGATATGGATGTAAAGGAGAATCCTTAACATGCTGGATGTAGCTATTGATGCTGCTAAGCGCGGCGGAAAACTCGCGCTCAAATATTTCAAAACACAGCCGAAGGTCAGTTACAAAGCCGACAAGTCCCCAGTCACGCGTGCTGATATTGAAACTGAAAAGCTAATTAGAAAAATTCTGATCAAAAATTTTCCCGATCACGAAATAATCGGTGAAGAGTCTGGCTCCGATCACAAAAAAAGTAAATATCAGTGGGTAATCGACCCCATCGACGGAACAAGATCATTCATTCGAGGCATTCCTCAGTGGTGCGTTTTAGTCGCAGTAATGGAGAACAATAAACCCATAATTGGCGTGTGCTATTACCCAATTCAAGACGAATTATTTCATGCTCAAAAAGATAAAGGTACATTTTATAACGGAAAGAGAACAAAAGTTTCCGGGGTTAAAAATCTTGATGAAGCATATATTTCCTATTACAATCTCAAACATTTTGCCAGATTAAATAAAGTCCAAAATCTTGTAGATATTTGCCAAAAAACTTATTCGTCCATGAATAACGCTTCATTTAGTTTAAGTTATTTGCTTCAAGGAAAAGTCGACGCTTATATTTGTGGACACGGTCTGCTCTGGGATTTTGCTGCACCCAGTCTTTTAACGGAAGAAGCTGGTGGCAAATTTACAGATTTTTCTGGAAAATTTTCTTTAACTTCCGGATCTTTTGTCGCAACCAATGGATTACTTCATACCCAAGTACTTAAATTACTCAATTCCGAATAGTAATCAGCTTATAGGTTTTAGGTTTTAGTATCCTGAACCCTGACTGCTGAATCCTGTAAGCTACACCTTTCCCCATTCAACCTTTACCCCTTCCTTTTTGTAAGGCTCAAGAGCTTCTTCAACAATATTCTTGATTTCCTCGAGTCTAGCCTCGCTGGTGGCTTCCGCACGCAAAGTCAGTTGAGGCTGAGTATTGCTTGCTCGTACGACAGCCCAGCCATCTTTCCACTCCAACCTCACCCCATCAATTGTCAACATTTTCAGATTCCCACCGGAGTTTAACCCGATTCCCGCTTTCGTGGGAATGACAGGAGAGGGGCGGGAATGACTAAGGGATAAGTTCTTAAAATAGCCCTTGAGCTCCTCCACAATCTCAAACTTGCGTTCATCAGGGGCAAATATCCGCGTCAGCGGCGCGGAAACGTACTTGGGCAGCGAATCAACTAATTCCTCTACGGTTTTCGCGCTCTCGGCTACATATTCCAAAAATCTGCAGGCCGCATAAATTGCATCGTCAAAACCGTACCATCTGTCGGCAAAAAATATGTGGCCGGAAATCTCCCCGGCAAGCTCTGCCTTTTCCCGTCTTAAAGCCTCCTCAATATAAGAGTGCCCGACTCTGATTAATTTAACTTTGCCACCGTGATTTTGCACATCGTCTGTAGCACTTT
>MFBQ01000036.1:1835-2055 GCA_001776475.1 Candidatus Curtissbacteria bacterium RIFCSPLOWO2_01_FULL_41_18 | reverse complement strand
GAATTTTCCTGGCACACAAAGCAGTAATTTGGTCACCCCAGACAATATTCCCCTTATTATCAACTACACCTAATCTGTCGGCGTCTCCATCAAAAACCAGACCGCAATCATAATTTCCGTTTTTAGTCATCCTGACAATCTGAAGATAAGCTCTTGGGTCCTGCGGATTTGGCGGATGGTTTGGCTGGGCAAAATCAATATCGCAAAAAAGCTCCTCAAC
>MFBQ01000036.1:0-1814 GCA_001776475.1 Candidatus Curtissbacteria bacterium RIFCSPLOWO2_01_FULL_41_18 | reverse complement strand
TACTTTTGGTGCATATGGCCCGCCTGTAGAGTTGCCACAGTCAACTATAACTTTTAGCTTGCGGCTCAGTTTAACCTTAGAGGCAATATCATTCTTATACTCATTAAATATTTCCCGTTCACTAACCTCACCTTGCCCTTTTACAAAATCTTCATCAATCATCAAACGTTTCAGTTTTTGGATTTCTTCCCCGAACAAAGCGCCACCTCCAGATGCAGGTTTAAAGCCGTTAAATTCAGGCGGATTGTGAGAAGCTGTTATACTGAGCCCCCCATCAATTTTGTAATACTTTCTCGCCCAATACATCATCGGCGAAGTTACCATTCCTATCCTCAAAACATTAACACCAGCTGTGAGTATTCCTTTGATGCATTCATCGTAATAAGACTGGCTACTTTCGCGTGCATCAAAGCCCACCAGAGCCTCTCTTGCGCCTTTTCGAACCAAATACGTGCCAAATGCCTGACCAAAGCAGTACGCGAACTTTTCATCGATATCCTCTCCCACAATCCCCCGGATATCATAGTCGCGAAATATGGCTTCGTTAACTTTCACTTCTCTTCTACCTTTTCCTCTCTTAAAACTTCAGCTGCATCGACAGGGTCGATGATATTGACCGAAAGACCTGTCCCCAGTTCAAATCCGGCCCGGTGAATAAGCCTGGGCACAATTCTGATATACCAATCTTGGCCGTGATGGATATAAAAATTGTATGCAGGGCCTTCCTTAAAAGTTACCATCGGCACGCCGGGATGAAAATGAGACCCGCCGCCAAGGTGGTAAATTAGCCGTCTTAGTATATTTTGAAGTACCGCTGCCAGATCGGTAATCTCTTCGTCGGAAATTTGCCCAAAAAGTTGATTCCTTTTCTTTGGCGTAATCCAAACCTCAAATGGCCATTGGCTAAAATTAGGGCAAAAAACTACAAATTTACTACTTTCAAATATAGTGTTGACAATCGGTTCCAGCTGCAACGTGTCCAAGGTTATCTGCTTTGGCACGACTACTAACTGGGAATGCGGATGGTTTATCGAAGCTCCGGCAACTTCACCGACATTGTTAAAAATAATTGCATGACCGTTAGGTAAGTTGACGTTATATCGCGCGCGGTAGACCTCAAGAATCAGCTTCACTTGCGAAAGAGGCAGCTGGTCAATATCCTTTTGGTCATCCGGTGAGTGAATTATGACCTCATGAAAATCAGTGATGGGATACTTGTTTTTTATTACTCTCACTTGCCAACCAGGCTCATACGGTGCACCTTTGCCAACTCGAAAGAGCTCTTCTCCGGGGATTTTTTCAAAACCCGGGCAAAAAACACAGACCTTATTGACAGTGCCACCAGCAGACTTAGCATCCGTGGGCCGTTTAGAACGACCCTCAGCCACAATTACCCATCTATTAGTTGTGATATCCGGAACGTATTTGGCCATTGGTGAGTTATCCTAATTGTAAGTTGTTTTAAATAATTTGACAATTGCCCCAACAAGGTAGTCTGATATTTACCCAAAGATATAAAACTATCACAAATTTATTTTACTACAGGATTTTAACCTTAAACAGATACGACACCCAAAACAGCCTTCTTGTACACTTTATTTACCTAAAAAATTATCCATAGATTTTTTAAAAACTAAAGCTAAATAACCCATAATTTAACCAAAATTTTTTAACAAGAGATTTTCGGAAAATAACTAATTATGAGTCTAAAAAATTAAAATAAATTTTCGGAAAAATTGGCCTAATTTTCTAAAAATTTGTCAGTTTTTAAAAAATTGGATTTTTCAACAAATTTCTAAAAAATCGTCTATAAA
>MFBQ01000035.1 GCA_001776475.1 Candidatus Curtissbacteria bacterium RIFCSPLOWO2_01_FULL_41_18 | reverse complement strand
TTTTTTTAGAAATTGTTCCCTCCTTATCTTTAAAA
Organism: Candidatus Curtissbacteria bacterium RIFCSPLOWO2_01_FULL_41_18; assembly: GCA_001776475.1. GTDB lineage: Bacteria > Patescibacteriota > Microgenomatia > Curtissbacterales > GWA2-41-24 > 2-01-FULL-41-18-A. The sequence goes on along the minus strand of MFBQ01000035.1, from coordinate 5,091 downwards.
AGAAACCGCTTAAGGCTCTCCAATTGGTCAATCAGGTAGGAAACACCTTGGGTATCGTTAACTATGTTTGCAAAAATTACTAATGCGGAATCGTCAAACTGGGATCTCATGAGAAGAATCTTTTTTTCTTGGCTTTTTCAAGTGCGCTGCGCACCAATTCCTCGTGTTCGCTAAGACTGATTGAACGACCCAAAACGTCTCTGGCTGCCTCCAGAACTATCTGGTTTAGGTCCTCGTCTATTTTGGCAAGTCCGTCTTTTTTATACTGCTCAAGCTCTTTTTGAGTTCGCGAAAAGGCACTGGCCACCAGAAATTGGCTTTCACGGGCAATGACTTTTTGCTGATCTTCGACAAACTTGGCGATCCCCCTCGTTGAGTTTTCCGCCTCTTGGGCATATTTTGCCAGCTGTCTTTCAACCTGTCTTTCAAAGTTGTGGCTCAAACCACTGGCAATCTGCTCAAAAAGTATTTCGACTCTCCCGTCCAGTTTCCCAAAAACCCTGGCCTGATCGCCCACAGTTTTAGCCTCTTTGTCTTTTTGAACCAGCTTGCTGACTTCAAAAAGAATAACAAGCATCAAAAGCAGTAACACCAGAAAATATAATGCGACTATAAAAAGCAGTATAAAATCACCTGTTTGTGCCATCATTTTGAAAAACCAATTCTTATTTGCCCAGTCTCATTATAGCCCAGGCAACTGCTATCCCTAAAGAAGAAAAAATAAAAACGAGCGTGCCGGATAAAATCATACCGCCGACAATTGTCTTTTTGGCCAAAGGGTTCCTGCCGATTGCCTCAAGACCCGTGTTGACAAATTTAATAAAAGAGAAAGCGGCTATCAAAATGGTCATAATACCCACAATTGCGGAAAGAACGTAGCGGAAAAGCTGACCGGATCTCGAGGGATCGGCAATAGCTAGTGCCAAAGCGCTAACTACAGACAGAGGCCCTGCTGCCGGTAAATTTCCCTGATAAAAACCACGCTCAACGGTAATTGACACCAAAGCCGTTTTGGTAGTATCACCGTAGCCCTCCAGTGCTTTGCCCAGAACATATCCGGGCTTTGTTGCCTTCTGGCCGACACCGGGTTCGTCAGATGACGTAATAAAATCGCCTATTTCGACCGCACCGTTTTTGGCACTGAAGCGAACTTGGGTTTGTCCTGAAGAAACAATCGGCCTGGTATTGGCATCTCTTTGCGCCACCGAAAGTACCGGGTCGGACGCGACTACCCCATACATAAGAATGTCATATTCAGAACTTGTGCGCGCCAAACCCTCTTTTGTCACCGAGACAATGTCACCGGCGGCAATTTGGCTGTCTGCGACCTGAATATTAACCGCTACTTGTCCGCTTGTGGGCAAAGTCTGACCATAAACTGTATAAGCTGGAAAAAAGGGACTTAAAAAGCAAAAGGTCAGAAAAGCGATAAGTGCCAGATATCCGGCAGTTGGCATATTGATTCCAGTTTAACACTTCCAAATGCCAATTATTAGGCAATTGGCGCGATTAAAATTTCAGTACAAAATTGATCAACCTGTCCTTGATGTAAACAACTTTATAATTTGCGCCCGCCAGATATTTCTTAATTTTTTGCGAACTTAAGGCTAGCTTGCAGGCATCCTTCTCGCCCAAACCTTTTTTAGCCTCAAGTCTATCACGCAGCTTGCCGTCGACTTGAACAACCAAGGTGATTTTTTTACTCTCAACGAGCTTTGGATCATATTTTGGCCACGGCTGGGTGTGGATCGATTGGAAATCGATCCGGTCATTAGGTCTTTGGGCTCTTAGGTTTTTGGGTCTAGTCTTACCTGATTGCTCTTCGAGCCTGAGCCTCAGAGCCGAAGGCCTACTGGCCCAATTGCCTGATAGCCTGCTCCAAAGTTCTTCAGTAATATGCGGTGCAAAAGGAGCCAGAAGCTTAAGATATGTTTCTGTCTCTTCTCGACCTAGAGGTTCTAAACTAATATCGCTTGGGCGTTTCTGATCATATTTGATATTTGATATTTGATATTTGATATTAACTTTTTGTTCCAAAAAGTTCAGCCACTCCATTAGGGCTGCAATAGCGGTGTTATAATCAAGACTCTCAATGTCTTCTGTAACTCGCCTAATAGTTTTGTGCATCATGTGTAGGCTAATGGGCTCTTGGGTTAGTAGGTTTTTAGGTGCTGACCTAACTGCCCAATAACCTAACTGCCCAATAACCAAATTCCAAACTCTTTTCAAAAATCTATGCATTCCGGCAATCCCTGCATCGGAAAAGTCCCCTCCTTGCTGAAAGCGTCCGCAAAACATCAGGTAACAGCGCAGTGCATCCGCTCCGTATTTGGCAATATAATCATCCGGACTGACAATATTACCCTTCGATTTACTCATCTTGGCACCTTGGGCAATTAAAAGCCCATGCGCCCGAAACTTGCGGAACGGCTCCTCAAATGAAACTAGCCCTAAATCGTAAAAGGCCATCGTCAAAAATCGACTGTATAAAAGGTGCAGAACCGAATGTTCAGCACCGCCGATATACATATCAACGGGAAGCCACTGCCCTCGCCTGGCGAGGGAATTTCTAAATTCTAATTCCCAATTTCTAAATTTTTGATTTTTGATGGTTCGACTTTGCTCACCATCAATCCTGAGCGTAGTCGAAGGATTGATTTTTGATTTTTGATTTCCGAGGATTAAATATCCGAGGTAGTACCAAGCACTGTCCAAAAACGTGTCCGAAACGTCCGTTTCCCTTCGTGCGGCAGTGCCGCACTCAGGGCAGAGAGTTTTGACAAAACTTTCAACCTGTGCAAGGGGTCCCCTTGCACCGCTTCTAGGTTTCCAATCCTTAACATCGGGCAAGATAACTGGCAAGTCTTTTTCGGGTACAGGAATAATCGCATGCTCCTTGCCGTCAATCATAGCAAAATCCCTGCCCTCCTCACTTTTAACTTTTAACTTTTCACTTTTCACTTTCCAGCAATTTACGCAGTAAATTACTGGAATCGGCGGTCCCCAATAACGCTGTCTGGAAATCAACCAGTCGCGAAGATGGTAGGTTGTTTTTCGCTTACCCCAGCCTTTTTCCTCAAGATAATCCATGATTTTTACTGTGGCTTTATGAGTATCTAAACCATTCAAAAAATCTGAGTTAACCATCGTGCCCTCTTCTTCCTGGACCTGATCGATTTTAGTTATCGGCGAATCATCGCCATCCTTGCCGACGACTACCCGCTTTATCGGCAAGCCAAACTTTTGAGCAAACTCAAAATCACGCCTATCATGACCGGGAACAGCAACCACTGCTCCAGTACCAAACTCCATCAATACAAAATCGGAAACCCAAATAGGCAATTTTTCACCATTGAGGTTATTGACAGCATATAAGCCGGTAAACACACCTGTCTTATCCCTGCCTTCTGCTATTCGCTCTTGCTCCGTTTTTTTCTTCGCTCGCTTGACATAACTCTTAACCTCCTTCAATTTGATATTTGATATTTGATATTTGATATTTAGTATCTCTGATACTAACTCGTGCTCCGGCGCCAAAACCACAAATGTTGCCCCGAAGTTCGTATCCGGCCTAGATGTCCAGCACCCAACCTGTAACCTGCTACCTGCTACCTGATACCCAATGGTAATTCCCTCTTTTTTGCCTATCCATTGCCTCTGGGCAATCTTAACGCGCTTGGACCAATCCAGCTTTTCAAGATTTTTGAGAAGTCTTTCCGCATAATCCGTAATTCTAAAAAACCATTGCTCAAGGTCGCGCTTTTCCACTTGCGAGCCGCAGCTCTCGCATCTGCCGTCTACCACCTGCTCATCAGCAAGCACAGTCTTATCAAAGGGACAAAAGTTTACCGGCGCGCGCGCCCGATATGCCAAGCCCTTCTTAAAGAGTTGAATAAAAATCCACTGAGTCCACTTGTAATAGGCGGGATCGTAAGTCGCCAAAGTCCTTGTCCAGTCATAGGCATTACCGGTGGCATACAACTGTCTGTAGAAATTCTTTTGGGAAATTCTGGCTTGCTGCCTTGGGTGCCTGCCAACTTTTATGGCGTAGTTTTCGCTGTGGATTCCAAAACCGTCAAGCCCGATTGGCTCAAAAACGTCAAAGCCCTGCATCCTTTTGAATCTTCCGTATATATCTGACCCCGTGAAGGCATACATGTTGCCAACATGAAGCCCCTCAGCCGAAGGATACGGGAACATCATCAGGTTATAAAATGGTGTCCTCGCCTTGACCAAATCAGGGGAAAATAGCTTCCCGCTAGTCCAGGCTTCCTGCCACTTACGTTCAATTTTGAAAGGATAATCTTGCATATCAAAAGTCTTTTAAACAATTTTAGCAGTTTTAATAAGGATTTGCTTTAGGTAAATTTACATCAAGTAAATTTGATATACTATATATTACTTAAATATATTAATACAGTATAGTGATACGTCTTATACATAGAATAAAAACGGATGAATGTGCGTAAAAATTACTTTCATGAAAATATTCTCGCTTTTTTTCACACAGTTTACTGCTATCAAAAAACGAATAACACCCCGGCTACAATTGCGACTTTTAAGTCGCAGTTTTCTGCAAGCGAATATAAATATCCTATTATAATAAACCTTCTAGCATTTGAACCATCCTTATCACCTTAAAGCTCCTAACTGCTAATTTGTTAGATTTTAACAGAAATCTGTATTCTCGTCAGCCTTGAATATACCTATCATTAAGTAACTTATTATCTGTTATTAGATCACTAATTCTTTCCATAGCTTTGAGTAGACTGTTGATTTAATTTTTCACTACAATTAGAAATTAATTTAAGGAACTCAACAAATTTGGGGAATCGAAAACTTTTTTTTGATATTTGCGGCCCCGGATAAACACCCCATAGAATACTTTCTCATACTTTTAGCAGCTAATTTTAATAGCAACTTAAATCTTGTAAGTAAGAAAAATTATAGGAACCCGGACAAAAATTAGACTATTCAATCGACCTCATTTTTCTTGTAATTTTTCTGGCAAGCAAGCGGTCTGAAATGCCAGATATGAATTTACCAAGCTTGGTGATATCCTTTGATATTTTTAGTTAAAATCTTTTCACA
>MFBQ01000034.1:2054-7651 GCA_001776475.1 Candidatus Curtissbacteria bacterium RIFCSPLOWO2_01_FULL_41_18 | reverse complement strand
TAAACTAATTCGCTGATACTTTAAGATGACTTTGTCAAAGATATAAAGAAGCAAAGCCATTCTAATAAAAAGACCATTTTGTGCTTCTTCGAAATAAATCGCTCTCGGATCTTTATCGACATCCGAAGTAATCTCGTTAACCCGGGGTAAAGGATGCATAATTATCGCGCTTTTTTTGATAAGTTTAAGTCCTTTTTTATCCAGAATATATTTACCCACATGCCTTTTGTAATCCTTGCCCAAGTATTCTTTCGGGATCCTGCCCTGGTAAATTACGTCAGCTTTTGAAATACTGTCATAAAAATTTTCTGTTTCTTTAAACTGAATTTTTTTCTGTTTCAAATGTTGTCTCAACTTGCCAGGCATTGAAAGCATTTTTGGTGAAACATAAATGATTTTTACTTTCGGGTAAAGTGATAATAAGTATGACAGTGAATGGTGCGGCCGGTAATTTGCGTGGTCACCACAAATTGCTATTGTAAAATCTGTTGATCTCAGCTTATTAAAAATGGTGTAAATATCCATTAGAGCTTGTGTCGGGTGTTCTCCCACCCCATCTCCGGCATTAATTATGGGAACTTTTGAATAACGACTTGCTAAATTTGTCGCACCACTTTCCGGATGCCGGATAATAATTACGTCTGCGTAAAAATTAACTACTCTAACTGTATCTTCCAGCGTTTCACCTTTTATAGCTGAAGAAAATTCTGCCGCGTTTTCGGTCGTAATTACTGCTCCTCCAAGTTTGAGCATTGACGATTCAAATGACAGCCTTGTTCTGGTTGATGGTTGATAGAAAAGTGTTGCCATAATTTTGCCATCTAGCGCACGACTTTCGTAATTGCCTTCCTTTATTTCATCTGTTAGGGAGAAAATTTGCCTAAGAGTGTCTTTATCGAATTGGCTTGCGGAGATAATGTGCTTGAGATTCATTAAAGTGATTATATACCAATATTTAACTCATTCAAATTAACCGCCTTTGACGGCGGGTTTGCCGGCTGGAGATGGGGCACCCGGCCAGTGGGTTAGGCGCAAAACTTTAAATCCATATTGGGGAAGCTGCCACTCGTTGGCGATTTCAGCCCTACCAAATCCTGCTATTTCCCAAAGAGGATTCCCCAGTGGCGCGCATACTTCTGACTCGCAAACAACAATCAGCTGATCGGTAACTATTTCCTCAAGCTGCTTGGGACTGCGATTTTTAATTTCTAAAAAATATCTGTACGCATGATCTGAGTTGCTGCTTGAGACTAAAGCAAAATTGTATGGTTGGTTTTGGGACTTTTCAATGACAAAATTGGCAATATTTTCTGTTTGATCAATAAGACGATTTGGGGGTGTCTTATAAAATCCGTTTGAGGCAAAAAGCGCTAGAGCAGCCGCGATAAAGGCAAGGGCTGCCAATCTGGTTACTGATTTGCGCCACATTATAAAAATAACAAGGGCCACGACCAAAAACGCTGCAGGAAACATAAACCCAAAATAATAGTCGTAAATCTGACCTGTGTAGGAGCGCAAGATTAAAATACCACCCAGAAACCAGACAATACCGATAGTGAAAATTAATTTTCTTTGGGCATCTTTCCGATAAAGGATGAGTCCCAAAATACTACCAGCTGATAAAATCCAAAAAACTAATTTGGTCAATAACGTGCCTCTAAGAAGACTTATTTCCTCAAGTAAAATATTGCCCGTATTTGAAACTAGCCAAACGAAATGCGTGGTTTTGTAACCAATGGTGGTTCCACGCGTAGTAAATTCCAGTATTGTTCTTATGTTGGGGAAATTATGGCGGATTTCGAAAATAAGGAAAGGCGAGAAGGTAATTAAAAATCCAATTGTTGCTAAAAAGGCAATTTTTGGCCAGTTCTTAAAGTTAGTATTAACACAAACAATAATTGCCGAGATTAAAAAAAGAATGGCTGCCAAATAATGCAGCTGGACTGCTATACCAAAAGAAGCTCCAGCTAACAAAAAGTAGATATATCTTTTCTTTTTAATACCCAGATAAATAAAGTAAATCAAAAGAAGCGAGAAAAACGGCAAGGGGTTGGGATTCCATGAAGAACGTGAATATCTGATAATAAGTGGCGCGATGCCGTAGAGGGAACTTGCTAGTATTGCAGGCCAAAAACCTAAGGCTTCGTTTATAAATTTGTATAAAAGAAGTACAGTAGCAACGCCTAGTATGGCAACTAAATACGCAGGGCCAACTGGATCTAAATGCCAAAGCAGTAAGAATGGTGCGGCCATCCAATAATAGATTGGACCAAGATAAAAACCGCCAACAGAGGCACTCGGGCCCAGGAAAGGCAGGTGTTTTTCGATAAAAATGTTTCTCATAATAATCATGTCTCTTCCTTCGTCTCCCAAAAAAACAACATAATCTCTTATATGCCAAAAACGAAAAAAGATTGCGGTTAAAATAACAACGGCTAACAAAACCTGCTGGAGAGTTTTTTGGGAAATGGGCATTGGAACCTACAAACTATAGTAACCTATTCTATCTTGGGATTTATGTTTTCGGCAAGAGAACTGATGTTTGCGGGATGCTCCTTCCAAACTATCAATAGATTAAGAAAATAATTAACAAAAAGGCCAATAACGACTCCGAGGGCAAGACCAATTTGTTCATGAATGTTAAACACTCGGGCGAAAATTAAAATGCTGGCCAATTGAATTAATGGGCTTCCAAATGAGGTAGCGTTAAATTTTAAAAATCTGGCAGTAATTAAACCCTGGTGAGATCTGTGTTTAAACGTCCAGTTTTCATGGAGTACGAAATTAAGAATGATTGAAAGCTCAATTGAGATTAATGACGAAACAAAAAGTCTGTCTAAAGTTAGAAAAAGGAAGTGAGAAGCAGAATCAATTGTAGGAATAAAAGACAGAATGGGTCCCTTCAAAAGAGGGAATACATAAACCTCTCCCCTATTTAACAAACTCAGAGCAACTGCATTTAATAAATAGCTCACTGACCCCACGGTTAAAAATTTAACGAATGTCTTAGATCTTTTGAGACGAACTTTGATGCCAAATTTCAGAACATCCAAGGTATATGAGACAATTTGGGCCTTTGAATAACCTTTTTTGCGATCTTCGAATGTTATAGGAACTTCCTTAACTTTAGCTCCAGTTGCAAGCGCGCCATATAAAAATGCGGGCTGAATTATATAAGTTTTTGATTTCCAGGGAATTTTTCTAAAATCAATTTTTTCAAAAAGTTTTTTTGTAAACATTCTATAAGAATTAGTATATTCGCCAATACCAAATGTGCCCCAGCTGATCTTGCAGTAAAGAGCCGAGCCCCTAGTAAAGAGTCTCCTGTGCCAGCCAAGTAAGTTTCTTCCGCCTCGCATAAGCCTTGATCCAATGATTAAGTCATATCCTTTTTCGATAAAATCAAGCATAACAGGTAGAGTTGATGGGTCGTGAGAAAGGTCCCCATCCATCTGCGCTAAAATATCAGCCTTAAATTTATCAGTAGCATAGCGATGACCTTTAACTAGGCCAATACCAAGTCCTCTTTCTTTGACATCTAGATAATGAACCTTCGGATTAGTCTTGGAAATTCTTTTAACAATTTCGGCGGTACCGTCCGGGGAATGGCTGTCTGAAACTAAAACATGCAGATCAACATCTGGTATTTTTTTGCTTTGAGCCAGTACTTTTTTAATAATTTCTTCGATGTTTTCCTTTTCGTTGTACGTGGGGATTGTAACAACAAGTCTCATTTAGAATTTGCCCTGAGGAGCTTAATATCATTTTCGACCATCATTCTGACAAGTTGCGTAAACCCAACGGTGGGTCTCCATCCTAAAACTTTTCTGGCTTTTGACGAGTCACCAATTAAAAAATCGACTTCTGCCGGCCTAAACAGTTGTTTTGACACGTGTATGTATTTTTTCCAATTTTTGACACCTATAACCCCGAAGGCTTCCTCTACAAAATCGGCAACTGAATGATTTTGGCCTGTGGCAATGACATAATCATCGGGCCCGTCTTGTTGAAGCATAAGCCACATTGCCTTGACGTAATCCCCGGCAAACCCCCAGTCGCGCTTGGCATCAAGATTGCCAAGGACGATACGGTCTGCCTGTTTTAAATGAATTTTGGCAACAGTGTGGGATATTTTTCTAGTTACAAATTCCAAGCCACGTCTTGGGGACTCGTGGTTAAAAAGAATTCCAGAAACAATAAAAAGATTGTATGACTCTCGGTAATTAATAGCGATCCAGTGTCCATAGACCTTAGCAACACCATAGGGGCTACGCGGATGAAACGGTGTACTTTCGTTTTGAGGGTTTTCGCGAACCATGCCAAACATTTCTGAGGAAGATGCCTGGTAAAACTTTGCTTGAGGTTTAATTTGACGAACTGCCTCAAGCACGCGGGTTACGCCAAGGGCTGTAAACTCTCCGGTTAAAACCGGTTGAGACCAGGAGGTGGCCACAAAGCTTTGGGCAGCTAAATTATATATTTCATCAGGCTTGGAATAAGCGACAGCGCTGGTTATTGATTGTTGGTCCAAAAGATCACCGGGAATTAGCTCAATCTTGTCCTCAATATGTTTAATACGTTCATAATTCGGGGTTGAGGTTCTACGGGTTAGACCAAACACCTTATAATTTTTGGTCAGCAAAAACTCGGCTAAATATGAACCGTCCTGGCCCGTAATTCCCGTAATAAGTGCCCTTTTTTGTGCCATAAAAATTAATTCAATTTTTGGCCTAAAATATTTCTTTCGTATTCAATTGTATCAGAAAGTGTTTTGGAGATGGGAATTTGAGGTTTCCAGCCAGTTTGTTTATTAAATTTAGAAAAGTCGCAATAAATTTTTTCAATCTCGACCGGACGCAAAAGCTCTTTATCTTGTTGAATTTTAATTCTAACATTTGACAATGAAATTAGTTTTTCCAAGATATCTGCAATTCGTACAGGTTTCCCTGAACCTATATTGTAGACTTCGCCCGGTTTGCCTTTTTCTAAAGCGAGAATGTATGCCCTGACCATGTCCCTAACGTCTGTGAAGTCCCGCCAAGTTTCAAGATTGCCCACCTTAATAGTGCCTCCACCCTTTTTTTCAAGGCTCGCGATTTGTCCAGCAAACGAAGGTATGACAAAAGCTTTTGATTGTCCGGGACCTATGTGATTGAAAGGCCTGACTCTTATAATACGGAGTTTTTCGCTAACAAAAAACTGGTATCCTAAAAGATCCTGAGCAACCTTAGATACGGCATACGGGGAAATTGGTGCCAGTGGCGTTTTTTCATCAAGTGAAATAAGATTTTTGGGCTGACCATACTCGTCGGAAGAGCCAACTATCAGGATTTTTGCCTTAGATCTTAATTTAACCAGTGATTCTAGTAGATTTAACTGGGTGTTAATATTGTTTTGGATAGTTTTTGCCGGAGACTTAAAGCTTTGGGCGGGAGAAGAGTAGGCGGCTAAATTAAAAACGTAATCGGGATCAATGTTCAAGATTGTTTTTTCAAGGTCGCGTTTTTTGAGAAGATTGCAGGGTATTAAATTTATTCTGCTTCTGATCTCATCGACATTTGTTGTTGTATGCTCCGGGTGAAAAAGACCGTAAACAG
>MFBQ01000034.1:0-2013 GCA_001776475.1 Candidatus Curtissbacteria bacterium RIFCSPLOWO2_01_FULL_41_18 | reverse complement strand
GCAAATCCGGCGATACCTGTAATTAGAGCTTTTTTCATCTACCAAATCCACTATATACAAAACCTAGTTCTTTAAGCTTTTCTTTTTTGAAGATATTGCGCCCGTCAATAATTATTGGTCTTTTTAATAATTTTTTGGCTCTTGTCATGTCCATTTGGCTAAATTGCGGCCACTCGGTAACAATTAACATCGCGTCCTTGCCGCCGACGGCCTGATACTCGTCTTTTGCATAAAGAACTTCTTTGGGCAGGATTTTTTTGGCATTCTGGATGGCTTGCGGGTCATACACGGTCACCTGCGCCCCAAGACCTAGAAGCTGATTGATGATTTTTACAGATGGGGCGTCTCTCATATCGTCGGTACTGGGCTTAAAAGCAAGACCTAAAACCGCAATTCTTTTCCCTTTAAGAGAATAAGCGTTTTTTGAGGCGGCATTTAGCGCCCTTTTGACTTTATTAATAAACAATTCAATTTGGTCTTGGTTAATTTGATCGACCGCCCTTAGGAGTTGAAAATCGTAGCCGAAATGCTTACCAATAGCAATGAACGCCAGGACATCTTTAGGCAGACATGAGCCGCCGTAACCAACACCCGGCTGAAGAAAAGCATGGCCGATTCGCCTGTCGCTACCTACCCCTTTTAAAACTTTTTCAACATCAGCGCCGGTCTTTTCGCAAAGGGTGGCAATAGCATTGGCGAAAGAAACTTTGGTCGCCAGCAGTGCATTTGAGGCATACTTTACAAGTTGGGCAGAGCGGATGTCGCAAATAATCCTTTCACCGGAAATGGGTGCGTGAAGTTCCAACAAAATTTTCTGAGCCTTCTTGCTTTTAGTACCGATGATTATTCTGTCGGGATGAAGTGTATCCTCAATTGCCGAACCTTCTCTTAAAAATTCCGGTGAGGCGGCAAATTCAAACTTAGCCTTTGCATACTTTTTAACGGTTCCTTCCAGGTCATCTTCAAAACCGATGGGGATGGTACTTTTGATGGCAATTAAAGTATAGCCGGAGAGATTCTTTGCGGTTTCTTCGACTGCGGAAAAAAGATAAGAAAGATCTGCCTCCCCATTTTCTTTGGGGGGTGTGCCAACACAGATGAAAACAGCTTGAGATCTCGGCACAGTATCCGAATATTTTGTGGTGAAAGACAGTTTACCTGCTTTAGTGTTTTTTGTAATATATTCTGTAAGGTAGGGTTCAAAAAATGGCACCTTACCCCTTCTGAGACTTTCTATTCTTTCTTTCGATATATCAACGCAATAAACTTTGTTCCCAAGCTCTGAAAATACAGCTGCTGTAACAAGGCCGACATAACCGGCACCGATAACTGTTAATGTCATGGTAATTTTAGCTATTTTAGCTTTAAACTAAATATTAAATCAATCTTCCACCTGATTGCCCGTGAATAATTTTGATTCCTTGCCGCCAGCCGGTTGGATGAAATCCGAGCCTGCTGATTCGTTTAACTGATAGGGCCCCATTAACAGTCCTTGGCGTGGCACCAGATCTTTTTAGAAAATCGACGATTGACCCTTTTTGCACAGCGCGCGCGTCACCCCCAAAAACTTCAATTAAATAAAGGGCAAATTCGTACGGTGTTGTTATCTGAGGACTGGCAAGATGAAAGATTTGGGATTGATTCTCTGTTATCAAAAGTTTTATTGCGGGTGCAAGATCATCAACAAAAGTGGGCGTTAGAGCCTGATTAAAAAACATGGGTGGAAGCGACCCCTGGTGATAATTCCTGAGGATTCGTTTGGCAAAATCGTCCTTGCCTTCAAATCCCGCCCTATAAGGATAAGCGATTCTTATAATCAAGTATTGGGATAATTGGCTTTTAATAATATTTTCAGCTTCAATTTTAGTTATGCCGTACCAAGAAACTTTTTCAAGATCAGGACCGAAAGGTGAATCTTCGGCGTATGGACCAGCTGTACCATCGAAGACAAAACTGGTGGAGATAAATATCAATCCTCTTTGATATTTAAGACAAGCAGCTACTACATTTTCG
>MFBQ01000033.1:3869-5801 GCA_001776475.1 Candidatus Curtissbacteria bacterium RIFCSPLOWO2_01_FULL_41_18 | reverse complement strand
TGTATTTTTTAATTATTACTTGATCTTTTGCGTACATGACCTTGCCGATTAACTGGGCTAAATTAGTTCTGAATTCATCAATTGAAACTATGTTTTTCATCTTACACATACGATATAATAATTTGTAAGATTTGTCAAATACGTAAGGTTATCTGATCTTTCTTTTTAGAATGTCTCATTTGTCTCACTTCGACTTCACTCAGTGTAAACATTTAGCCTGGAGATGAGACAGAGTTATAATGATCGAAAGGTTCTACACCGGTACGCTCAGCTATTCTCTCCCTTGGTATAATTGGGAAACCTCGATGAAAATTCTTCTATTTTTTGTGGCAATTGTGGCGGTTGCTGGACTTTTTTTCCGACTTGGCCAAAAGTCAAACTTCGAATTCCAAATCCCAACCACAAAAAACTTGGCAAAACCAGCTGAAAAACCACTTGATAAATATACCTATGAAAATCTTGCCAAGACAAAATTTTTGCCAAGCAAAATTACATTTGGTGAGAGTTTAGGCGAAAATCAAAATTTTAAATCTCATCTTTTCTTTTTTGAAGTCGAGGGCAAAAAGATCAGTGGCCTGGCCAATGTCCCCAATACCCCAGGTACTTATCCGGTTGTCATTTTATTTCGTGGCTATGTCGATCGCGAAAATTATCAAACCGGTGTAGGTAGCCAACGAGTCGGTGAGTTTTTTGCCCAAAACGATTTTATAACTCTGGCCCCTGATTTTTTGGGGTACGGCCAGTCCGATGATCCTTCGGCCAGTCCAATTGAGGAGCGCTTTCAAACTTACATAACAGCCCTAACACTTCTTGAGTCAACCACCAACTTAAACGAAACACTGGCCGCGAACAATTTGGCCGCGCGTGCTAAAACCCAAAAAATCGCCATTTGGGGACACAGCAATGGTGGCCAAATTGCCCTGACTGTTTTGGAGACAACCGGCAAAAATTTCCCAACAGTTCTTTGGGCGCCTGTTTCCAAACCCTTCCCTTATTCTACCCTCTACTATACTGATGATTTTGACGATCATGGCAAGAAGCTTCGAAAAGTTGTTGCTGATTTTGAAAAGGATTATGACGCCCAGCTTTACTCGCTGACCAATTATTTACAGAAGATTAATGCTCCAATTCAATTGCATCAGGGAGAAGCTGATGAATCGGTACCCTTACGCTGGTCAAATCAGTTATTTGATGAGCTTGGCAAATTAGAAAAAGAAGTCACCTATTTTAAATACTCTGGCGCTGATCATAACTTGTCGGGAAGCTGGAAGTTGGCAGCTTCTCGGAGTCTTGAATTTTTCAATAGCAAGTTGCAAAATCAATAGGGTTAAGAAAAAAAAGGGTTGCTTCGCTTTAGAAGACTGCAGCAAGTAGAATTCTTCAAACATTTAAGAGGGAAAGTTTAAAAAGTTAAGCCGAGGATTTGACCACATTTATTTATTATTTCGCCGACTCTGGGGTTTTTGGATCCAGTTAGATTAACGAGAACCTTAATGGCCTCTGGAATATTAAAATTATCGTCCAAAGCGTTGAAAAATGCCGGCAAAAGCTTTTTAACTTCCCAATTTTCCAGAGTCGTCCTTTTTGATGTTTTTTTGGAAACTTCAGCAATTTTTTTCATTTTTCTTATCTTTCCCTCATCATAATTCCATGACTTCGCATAGTGATGGGAAAGCAAGTAAATTCTAATTGTATTAGGGTCATATTTTTTCAAAAGATCATGAACAAAAACCATATTACCCAGGGATTTGCTCATTTTCTTCCCTTGACAGTAGACCATGGCGGTGTGCATCCAAATTTTGACGAATTTTTGACCTGTGTAATTTTCGCTTATGCCAATTTCGACCTCATGATGGGGAAAAATTAAATCTTCTCCTCCGCCGTGGATGGTAATAGTCGGTCCCAAATATTTGAGGCTCATTGCCGAGCATT
>MFBQ01000033.1:0-3727 GCA_001776475.1 Candidatus Curtissbacteria bacterium RIFCSPLOWO2_01_FULL_41_18 | reverse complement strand
CGCCCGATAGCCTAGTTTTGAAAGCTTGCCAAATTTCTTGTCTTTTTTAACTTCAAAATAGACACTACCATTTTTCTCGTATGCAAAACCCTTGTTTAGAAGTAGTCCAATGATTTGTATCATTGGAGTGACGTATCCTGTTGCCATTGGAAAATAGTCAGGTCGCAGGACATTGAGAGCATCCATATTATTTAGGTGTTTTTTTGTTTCGACATTTCCCAGTCTCCTCCAGCTGATACCAAGTGACTTGGCTTTGATTAAAATATCATCGTCAACATCGGTGACGTTCTGAACGTAAATAACGTCTGCGCCCAAGAATCTTAAGTATCTGACTAAAACATCATAAATAAGGAGGGTAAAAGCATGCCCCAAGTGCGTCGTGTCATAAGGCGTAATTCCGCAAACATAAATGCCGATTTTTTGGGAAAGATCAAGGGTTTCTTTTTTCTCTGTATAAGAGTTAAAAAGCTGCATCTATTTCTTAGTCACGGTGAGAAAGTACTCTTCTTTTGGAAAGGACTCAAGTCGCTCGATAATCCGTCTGGCGTCTTTAATTTGAGACTTGTGGCAGGCCATTGCCGCCACTTTTTTCTCCCAAATATCACTGATATCGACAACTTTATCAATTTCGCTTCTTTTATAACCCGGCGGAAAATAAATGAAGTAATCTTTAATTATTTTTCTGGACCTTGCGGTAATACAATAATAGAGTAAGGTTTTGACAAATGGTAATTTATAGAAGACGTATGTTGTAACCATCGAGACGGCGACATGATCAATGTGGCCAGAGACACCTCTAGGTTCAAAGGTGATTAAAGTCTGGGGTTTGAAAAGCTTGAGTTTTTGTTCTATTTTTGAAGCTAAGCGGTGATAAAGAGAGTTGGAAAGGGTGCCGTCAACAAATCCTAAAAAGTAAACGCCCCTGACCCCAAGAATTTTGGCGGATTTTAAAAGTTCGTAAGAGCGGATCTCGGCAAGGCGCTTATGGTTGCCTCCCGCCTCCCCTCGAGTTGCGCAAAGCACATAAACATCATGAGTTTGGGAAAACTTGGCAATGGTACCTGCCGGTCCAAAGGCCTCATCGTCTGGATGGGCAAAAACGGCAACAATACTATTTCGCTTTTTTGACGGCGTCATTAATTCTGACAATTACTTCTTCTTTGGTAAGAACCGCCAAACTCTGATAAATAGGTGGTGTATTGTCTGCAAAAACCGCCAATCTTAGGGTATTTTTAAAATCGGCGGGGTCAAGTTTATTAACCGTAATCCAATTGTTAAGTCTTTGGGTTATCGACTGCTCGTCCCAAGTACCTACTGAAAGGATTGCTTTTTTGGCATTTTGAATTTTAGATTTTGAAGGTGGTTCAAGCTTGCCTTTTGTAAAGAAAATCGAGGCGACTTGATCAAAGTCGGCTAAAGTGACCAAGCGGTCACGGACTAAAGAAATGACGTTTGTCAAACGCTTTTCATTACCCGACATCTTCAAGGTGGTGCCTGGGAATTTTTTAATTTTCTCTACCAATTCTTCGGTGGAAAGCTTTTGTAAGTATTTTTTATTAAACCAATTAAGTTTCTCAATATTAAAAATTGGGCTGTTTTTGTTAATGCGCGTGACAGAGAATTCGTGGATCAGATCGGCAAGTGCAAAAATTTCTTGATCGCCCT
The DNA here is from genome assembly GCA_001776475.1 of Candidatus Curtissbacteria bacterium RIFCSPLOWO2_01_FULL_41_18. Lineage (GTDB taxonomy): Bacteria > Patescibacteriota > Microgenomatia > Curtissbacterales > GWA2-41-24 > 2-01-FULL-41-18-A. Next base: position 2,062 of record MFBQ01000033.1, on the reverse strand, counting down.
TGGGTGCCCAGCCTAAAAGGGCCAGAAAATTGATTAGTGCCTGGGGCAAATATCCTTCATCAATATATTCCAAGACCGACTTTGCTCCGTCGCGCTTAGAGAGTTTTTTATGACTGGGGCCCAAAATCGGAGGCAAGTGAGCAAATGAGGGCGGCTGCCAGCCAAAGGCTTGGTATAAAAGCAGGTGTTTGGGGGTTGAGGAGATCCATTCATCGCCGCGCATCACATGAGTTATCTTCATTTCGTGATCATCAACAACTGAGGCTAAATGGTAAGTTGGGAAACCATCGGACTTGATGATTATGAAATCTTCAATGATTTTGGCGGGGAAACCAACCTGGCCATGCACCAGATCATTCCAGCTAATTTGATTTTTGTCAGTGTTTGCCTTAAATCGCCATGCCCCCTCCTCTTGGTATGTAAGTCTCTTTTTTGCAAGAATTTCAAGATGCTGGCGGTAGATAGCAAGTCTTTGAGATTGAAGATACTCACTATCCCAATTTAGGCCTAAAACTTCTAAACTTTCTTTAATTTTATCGACATGTTCAATTGTTGATCGCCTGCGATCCGTGTCCTCGATTCTTAAAATAAAATTGCCATTTTCCTTTTTTGCAAATAGATAATTAAAAAGTGCGGTTCTTATATTGCCGATATGGGGAACGCCCGTTGGAGATGGCGCATAACGAACTCGAACCTTTCGACCTCGCTCAGGGTCTTCGACTTCTTTCATGGTAAAATTGTATCAAAGATGTGATAAATTAAAAAATAATGGCCACATTGACTTCGGCTTCAACATTTTTCAGAAGGACATTTACCAAAATTATCTTGGCGGGTTTAGCAATTATCGTGTTTTTTATCGTAATTAATTTTGGCAAAAACTTAATAAATTCAATTTTTCCGCCACCGCCTGCTCCAACCACGGTCGCTTTCGGCAAATTACCTAAGCTTGATTTATCTAGCGGAATAACATATGCACCTAGTACTATCTTTAATGTTCAAACAATAAGTGGTAATATACCAAACCTTGCGACGACGGCAAAAGTATTTACGGTTAGAGGGCCTAGGTTTGCCTTTGGCGTTTTGGATCAGGCCCAGCAAAAAGCTAAAAATGCAGGTTTTGACGATCAATCGGTTGGAGTCATAGAAGGTAAGGCTAAATTCGTTGATCCTAAAGACAAAAACAGAGTACTAGTTATGGAAACCGCTACCGGCAATTTCGAACTACAAAGTGATTTTGCCAGCCAACAGGAAATTATTGCAACAAGACCAAAATCCCAAGAGGATGCTAAAAGACGGGCCATTGATTTTTTTAGAATTTTTGGAATATCGGAAAAAGATTTTCCCCAAGATAAAATTACATCTACATATTATAAAGTCGATGCGGGTAAATTGGTGGAGACCGCATCGCTCTCAGATGCAAATCTAGTGCAGATAATATTTAATCGGGCAGAAATTGATAGCTTGGCGGTAATTTATTTAAATGCCGCAAATCCTAGTGTCCGGGCGCTTGCAGCCGATCAAAAAATAGTAGCAGCTAATTATTCCCCGATAGATATCCAAAAACATAAATTCGCAACGTATCCACTTAAAAATGCATCGGCGGCATTTGAAGACCTAAAAAATGGCAGGGGGGTGTTTAATAAAAAAATTGATGGAAAGGTTTTTACTATAAGAAATGTGAGGCTAGGATATTTGCAGACCAACAAATTTCAATCATTTCTTATGCCAGTCTACATTTTTGAAAGTGACAATGGACTGGCCGCTTATGTGGGCGCAGTCAGCGACTTGTGGGTTCAGTAGTATTTACCCATTGATAGTTATTAAACACCCAATCAATCAATTGTTCGGTCTCGCCAAAGCGGTCACGGGAACCAAGAATAACAACAATTATTGAATTACCGTTTCTGGTGGTTTTAGTTATAAGATTTTCTAAGGAACCTTCTGTTTGGCCAGTTTTTATACCTTCGACTCCATCTATCCCTAAAAGTTTATTCACATTTTCTAAATAGTAAGTCTTATTACCACCAAAATCGGTTACAACCGTACTTTTGGTTGCAACTAT
>MFBQ01000032.1 GCA_001776475.1 Candidatus Curtissbacteria bacterium RIFCSPLOWO2_01_FULL_41_18 | reverse complement strand
TCTTTCTGCAGATCAAATCATTGTCGTTTGGGGCAAATTAGAAATTGGAGAGGAAACGCCAATTTTAATCGCCGAAAAAATTAGCCTTCTGGAAAAAGAACTGGAAAGGCAAGAAACAGAAAGTGAGATTTTTGAAGTAGTTATCCCCAGAACTGCCGACAGAACCTTACTTTCTAAAGTTTATGAGGCTCTTAAATCAAGTCCAGGGGATATTTCAACCTGTCTTGTTTTACCGGGAAACGAAAGTGCAAGCCGCAAAATTCCCATTCCATTTGGTATTCAAAAAACATCTGAGCTCGCAAGAAAACTTGAAAATTTAGGTTGTCATATAGGCAGCTAATTTACTTTTGTTCAAAAATTCTCTATAATCGCAACCTACACACGCCAGAAATGAAATCAGCTACCTTTAATACCGGAGACATAATTAGGGTCTACACCAAAGATCCTGGGGACAGCAAGATTCATGCAACCCCTTTTGAGGGAGTTGTCATTTCGCAAAAAGGCAGAAAGAACAGCCAAACCTTTACTGTCAGAAAAAAATCTACGGCCAGTGTTGCCATCGAAAGGATCTTCCCAGCAGATTCTCCAATGATAGAGAAAATAGTTGTTGTTAAGAAAGGTAACGTAAGGCGCTCCAAACTATATTACCTTCGCAAAAAATAGATGATTCTTGCGGATCTTGATTTGGAAAAAGCTCTTTGGGAAAAAGGCCACAAGCTCGTTGCTGGAATCGATGAGGTTGGCCGCGGTTCTTGGGCAGGACCCTTAGTGGCAGCAGGCGTAATTTTCCCTAAAAATTTTACAATTCCTGCAAAACTTGCGGATTCGAAACAGGTAAGCAAAAAGGAGAGAAAAAGGCTTGCTGCCCTTATCAGAAAAACTGCAGTTTCCATAAACATCGTTGAAATACCGGTTGAAAAAATAAACGAAGTTGGTATCGGTAAAGCTACCCAACTGGCCTTTAGAAAAATCGTCGCAAGCTTTAATCCCAAGCCAACTTATTGCTTAATTGACGCTTTTCACATAAAGTATTTTTCAAAAACCAAGCAGCTTGCCATAAAACATGGCGATATTAAATCAGCTTCCATTGCGGCAGCTTCAATCGTTGCCAAAGTTTACAGGGATGATCTCATGGAGGCACTTTCCCAAAAATACCCTCGGTACGGTTTTGAAAAGCACAAAGGTTACGGGACCACGCTTCATCAAAAAACCATTAAGAAAAATGGATTTTGCAAAATTCACAGAACCAGCTATAATCTCAGCTTTTTAGTCTCATGACAACCGTTACTAAAGGAAAGTATGGGGAAGACTTAGCTTGCCGGTATCTTTCAAAATTAGGCTACAAAATAATTGAGCGAAATTTCAGAATCAGGGGAGGGGAAATTGACATCATCGCCAAAGACGGACAAACTCTAGTTTATGTAGAGGTCAAAACCAGAAGCAGCAATTATTTTGGTACGCCGGAAGAATCGGTCACCGCCCAAAAACTAAGATTTCTAGAAAGGGCAGTAAAATTCTACCGCGCAAGAAGAAAAAATCTACCACAGCTTGAAAGAATAGATGTTGTCTCTGTCGATCTTTCTAGTAAAACATCTTCACTTAGATTAATTAAAAATATCACTCTATAACTAAACCAAAAGGCTCTTTTCCACCAAAGACATCGATGATATTTTGGGCCGTAATTGCCGACATTTTTTCGCGTGTTTCATATGTTGCTGAAGCCGTATGAGGAGTCAAAATTACATTTTCTTTAGTCATCAACTCTTTTGAAATCTGAGGTTCATGTTCAAAAACGTCAAGACCACAACCGGCGATTTCGTTTTCAGAAAGTGCCCAGACAAGCGCCTCCTCATCTACAACTGGGCCCCGGCAGGTATTTACTAGAATCGCTGATTTTCTCATCATTTTAAATTCATTTTTACTAATTAAATGTTTAGTTTTGCCGGTTAAAGGAACATGAAGAGTTACAACATCGGATTCTTTTAAAATAGTTTCAACGTCACTAAATTTTGCCTCGCATAAAAGTTCGAAATCTTCAGCTGGTTTGACATCAAAATAGAGAACCTTCATTCGAAAACCGCCATAGGCGATCTGCCCGACAAAAGTACCTATTCTACCCAGGCCAATTATGCCAATTGTTTGTCCCCAAAGTTGTTTTGATAAAAAAAGATCGGGGTCAAACTTGGTGAACTTACCAGTCCTTACAAATTGGTCAGCTGCAAAAAGATGCTTATTTAGGCTAGTTATGAGGGCAAATGTGTATTCAGCGACAGACTCGCTAGCAACCCCGGGGGTATTACAAACAACGATGTTTTTTTGGGAAGCTGCCGATATGTCTATGTTGTCATAGCCAACTGCATAATTGGCGATAATCTTGAGGTTTTTTGAAGCGCTAGAAAGAATTTCTTTGTCAATTTTATTATTGATCATTGTCACTACCGCATCGTATTTAGAAAAAATTTCTTTCAGTTGCGCACTGTTTAAATCAACTTCTGAGGTATTTACATTAATCTCAAAGCCGCGACTTTCAAGAAGTGTTATTCCACTTTGGGCAATCTTACCTGTTATATAGATACTGGGCATCTGAATTTTTTATATAGAGCAATCTAAAAATTTTTTGCAGCCAGTTCTGCAACCACCTTTCTATGCCTTTCAAGACTCTCTTTTGTCAAAAGTCCTTTTTGCGCGCCTATCTCAGAAATTACGCGAGAGGCATTAATTGTCCCCCAAACCATCGCTTCCTCCAAACTTTGGTTATAGGCAAATGCCGAAATAAAACCGCTTGCATAAGCATCACCGGCGCCAGTCCTTTCAACTAGCTTTGTGGGGAAAATACCGACTTTTAAATACTTCTTGCCGTCAGAGGCGTACGATCCTTCCTCACCATTCGTGACGACGATTATTTCCGGCCCTAAAAGCAGCATCTTTGAGAGTAAATCCTTCACATCAATCCTTTCTGTCTTCTCGATACCTAGAATATCTTTTGCTTCCTCGAAATTCACAATCATCAAATCGCACCTCTCAAGCAATTTAGGATATTTCTTAATGCCTACTTTAAGCTGATATGTACCGGGGCCAAAAGCTAGTCTGGCTCTGGTTTGATCGATAAAGTGGCAGACCTCATTAATAAGATCAGAATCGCGAAAAGACGCAGAAACTGAAGTAAAATATAACCACTTGCAAACCGGAAGTTTTGGCAGCCTGTAATGCCAGGGTTGGTGGTACACAAAGATTGTCCGCTCGCCCCGAAACGTTAGGACCACCGAGAGGTTGGAACTTTTCCCCTTTTCTAATACTACAAAATCTTCGCTGACACCTTTTTCGGAAAAATTTTTTATGATAATTTCGCCTTGCCAGTCGTGACCTGTGTGAGTGTAAATCGCCGTTTTTAAACCAAGCAATGAACAACCGACTACAACGTTGGCAGCATTGCCGGCAACACCATAGGCTATAGAATCCACCGGAATTTTTTCACCATATTTTACACAAATTCTGCAATCTTCATGATTAATATCACACTCCAAAGATGCATCATGAATTTTAATAAACGTATCAACCGTAGAATCACCTACTGCTATCACATCAAAAATTTTCTGACTACTCATATAGAAAAAACGGGATTTACATGATTATGAAATTGTTTTTTTATCAATGTCTTGAATTCGTCTATTGCGTCAATAACCTGATCAGGTTTAGTGACAATTTTGTAGACCTGTCTCTCCTCAGATCTTATGTACATGCCGCGCGTGAAAGCGAATATAATTTCCTGCCAAAAATCGCCGTATAAAATTAGAGGTTTATGATGGCCGAAATGCATGCGCGCCAAACCCCAAGCCATGCCGAATTCAGAGATTGTTCCGGTACCGCCATTAAAGATCACAAAAACTTGTCCCAAACCCAGAAGCTTTAATGTCCTTTCAAGATAATTTTTTTCGACAATAAGCTGATCAACTTTATTAGATTCGTCTCTCCCCTCAAAAAACGGGGTATCTATGGGGTAAAAAGTTACGCCGATTGTGCTACCGCCAGCACTTTGCGCTCCTAGCGTTGAGGCCTTCATGATTCCGGGCCCGGCGCCATTGACTATTACGTATCCCGCCTTAGCACACAGTCTTGCGACTTCATAGGCTGCCTTAAACGGATCATCGGCCGCTTTAGCGTCTGCATAGCCTAAAAAGGTTATTCTTTCAATTTTTGGAACATCGATTGCATTTGTTAAGGCAGATTTATCCATTCACTTAATTATGTGGCGTTTCCAGCAAGCTTAGCAAGTTTCTCATAAGCCACCCTAAAGTTGGTTGCATTGTAGAGGGCTGAGGACACCACTAAAAAATTCGCCCCGACTTGCGCCAGTTTTGCCGCATTATCAAAATTAACACCGATATCAATTTCCAGTGGCAAATCGTGAGCTAATTTCTTCACCTCAGAAATCCTCTCGTAAGTATCGTGGCCAAGTTTTTGTCCTGAAAATCCCGGTTTACCTGTCATTAAAAGTAGCAGGTCGATGTCATCGAAATAGTGGATGGCAGCCTTAATCGGCGTGGTCGGGTTAAGCGAAAGACCCGCTTGTTTACCCTGCCTTTTGATATGGTAGATTACGCCGGCAACGTCTGCATCAATTTCAAAAGGCACAATGATACGCATGACCCAGTCAAGTGGAGCCAAATCGTCAATGTAATTTTCGGGATAGACAACCATTAACTGTATTTCCAAACTGCGAAATGTTTGATATTTCTTTATGACGTCTGCCCCGACAGTTGTATTTGGCGCAAATTTACCATCCACTACATCTATTTGAATTAAATCCGCTACGTGCTCAGCAGCCAGTAGTCGCCTGTGATATTCTTCCTCACTACTTGTTAATATTCCCGGTACGATAACTGCCATATATTTCAATTTTAGTTTAAATTGTAATCCTGTCCCTGCTGGGGGATTGTCGTTGCTATTTTTAAACTTTGTTCAATTGACTTCGAAAGTGCTACTGCTTGATCACTTTCACCATGGACAACAAATACTTTCTTAAGACTTCCTGTTTTAGAAAGCCAATTAATAATTTGTGGCAAATCGGCGTGAGCACTATAAGATCCAATAGTCTTAATCTGAGCATTAATCAAAACTTTCTGACCATGTATATTGACTTCTTTTTCTCCTTCAAAAATTCTTCTGCCTAAAGTTCCGGTGGATTGATACCCGACAATTAAGAGTGTATTTCGCGTGTCCCCCAGATATTTTTTCATATGGTGCAAGATTCTGCCACCATTCATCATGCCGGAGCCTGCGATAATCACCTTGGGGTTAGGCGCTTGGTCAATAGCTTTAGACTCTTCAACCGATGAGGTAATTTTTAACCTTTCAAGTCCAAAGAAATCCCCGTCTTTGTGAAATTCACGGATTTTCAGATTCAAATAATCCGAGTATTTTCTAAAGACCTCAGTAACTTTAAAAGCCAAGGGGCTATCTAAAAAAAACGTCGGTTTCTGGCAATTTTGAACGCTGCAAAAGTCCTCAATGTCATGAAGCAGTTCTTGTGTCTTTTCAATGGCAAAAGAGGGGATCATCAAAATCCCGCTTTGGGCAATTGGTGCTGAAATAATTTGGGCGAGTTTCT
>MFBQ01000031.1 GCA_001776475.1 Candidatus Curtissbacteria bacterium RIFCSPLOWO2_01_FULL_41_18 | reverse complement strand
GGACTGTCCTTTTCCAAAACGGAATATGGGTATGGGTTAACCACTTTTTAATAAAGTAGGCATCATCGGAAACCCCCCAGGCCCAGCGTTTTTCCTGCTCATATAGGTTGACTAATGATTTAAAGTAAGTCGTCGACTGGGCAGCATCGGCAAAAACCGGCAAAAAAATCGGCTCAACTTCCACTTTGCCGTCTTTGGCAAAATAGCTTTTAAAGAATATGCGGTAATCTTCTGGAATAACATCTACGTCCCAATAGCCTACATCATCAAGAAGCGCAAGCGACGTTGAATACATCGAATAGTTAACCAGCCGATCAGTTCTAGAATTTAGGCCTGTCTGCCAAACCGAAGAAAAGGTGCTCATCACCCGAATAGGTGCTGGCACCTGCCAAATATTGGTATAAAAAAGCACAATCGGCTGCCAGAACAAAAGATGACGGTTATCGTTTGTCAAGAATTTATAAGTTAGACAAGAAAGATATTTCTCATACAAAATCCCATCGGCATCTTTGGAAGTTACCGTGATAAAGTTTATGTCGCGCCTCTGCTTATCAACAAGCATCTTTTTGGCATATTTGCCGGCGTATGCTTGGTTAGAAGACTTGCCTTTAACTTCTTGGGGAATATCCGGATGGTATGTGATAAATAAGTTAGCGAACTTCCCCTTGTACTTTTCTTTCAAGATTTTGGCTTTTTCGCGCGCACTCTTGCCCTCTCTTTGCTCAAAAGCCAGACAAACCGAAATCTGATCTTTGCCAAAATCCTGCTTGGCGACAGACTCTAAACCTCGATCAATTGTGTGAATTGGCTCAAGATAAGTTGGCACAACTACTAAGTGATGAACTTTGCCAAAGTTAGGCAGTTTTTTGGCATCCGCCAGCCAGTCGTAGCGCTTGGCAGCATTCAGTTTTAAATGAGACATCAGTGAAGTTGCCGCCAGCGCCCCTGATTTATAAAACCAGAGAATATCGAAAAGAATTATGTAGTAGGCCACATAGTGGGGGATCCAAAACGAACCCCAAAAGGGGAATAGTATCAAAGTCCACGAAAAAGTCCCAGGTAGTATCTCCAGGAACCTATGAACCTGCTTGTCGTATTTCTCTATAAATTTTTTCATCATCTAATTTGCCATTGCGATCCGCCTTTGGCGGAGTGGCAATCTATATTTTTGTATTGAGATTGCTTCGCTAAACACTCGCAATGACCTACATCGATTTTATTCTAAAAATGCTTTCTGCATTTCTTGTTGTTGCTTCTGCTATTTTATCAAAAGGCTGGTTGCGAAGTTGGGCGATAAATTGAGCTATTATTTTAACATTTGCGGGCTCATTAATCACGCGCCGATGCGGTTCCGGCGTCAAAAAAGGTGAATCCGTCTCTACCAAAATCCGGTCAATTGGAGCTTTTTTGGCAACTTCTTGGATTTCTGATGCGTTTTTGAATGTTACGATTCCAGAAAAAGAAATGTAAAAGCCAAGATCAAACGCTTTCTTTGCTGCATCCCAATCCCCAGTCCATGAATGAAAAACTCCCCTAGTCTTTGATCTTTGATTTTTGATATTTGATATTAAATCAAAGATTTCACCCCATCCATTTCTGCAATGCACAACAAGCGGTAAATTAAGCTCCGCCGCCAACTCAATCTGTCCCCCGAACAATTCCCCTTGAAACTTCTTATCATTCTCACTAGTTCCTAAACCCTGACCCCCAGATCCTAAATAATAATCCAGTCCACACTCCCCGATGGCTACAATCTTGTCCGAGGATAGAACAATAGACTCTAATACATTATCGTAATGTAGTAGGTTTTGATGAACATCCGAAGCGGCATCCTTAGGATGCAGTCCGCAGGTGGCAAAAATTTGGAGGTCATTTGTTGAGTATTGTTGGGCAATTTCAATCGCTCTTTTGCTTGACTCAACTGACGTACCAATGGTCACGATTTTGGAAACACCCGCATCTTTCGCCCGCGCAAGCACGCCCTCTAAATCATCAACATGATCCAAATGAGCGTGAGAATCAACTAATGCCACGTTCTTATTCACTTTATGATATATTTTATTTGTATCTTTACGTAAATATGGCGATTTTTAAAAAACCAATTTTGATCTTAGCGATTATTTTTTTCCTTTTGATAATTCTCTATTCAGTCTATGGAATAGTAGTTTCTTTTCTTATTGCACCAAATGAATCCGCAAGTGCTTTTAAAGAATTTTTGCTTTCGAAGAACACGAGAATTCTATATTTTGGTGCTCTTACTTCATTCATCTGGTGGTTATCTATGAGGTACGAGCGTAAGAAAAATTTTTCCGCTGAAAATATCAAACGAAATAATGTAATTAGAGCTATCCTATTCATAATTGGTTTTTGGTTATTAACAAGGTGAGGCCTTTTAAATCCTCGGAAACAATGGTTTTTCGGCTGAAATTTTTCCCGTAAATTGACTTAAAATTTTTTCTGAAGTCGTTGGTAAAAACGGCGATAAATTAAAAGCAATTTCGCGGATTTCCTGCGCGATTGGCGTGATTACTTTCTTGAGTTTTGCTCCCTCAAGTTCCCATGGTTTCTCATCATTAATTTTTCGATCCAGAGCAGAAACATCGTCCCAAAGCGCAATCAAGGCCTGGTCAAATCGGTAAATTTTCAAATTATCGGAAACTGCTTTTTTAAATTTAAAATTCTTCTTCTGCGGCAAACTCAAGTTTGTATCAGAGCAAAGTCTGGCGACCCGTGCAGTCAAATTGCCCAGCCCATTAGCCAGTTCCCCATTGTAAAGCTCGCGAAATCGACTTTCCGAAAAATCACCATCGCCCCAAGCTGGAATTTCCCGCAGCAAATAGTAGCGAACGGGACCAACCCCATATTTTTTAACCAGGGCAAACGGGTCAATAGTGTTTCCTATCGATTTGGAAATTTTTTGTCCCTCAACTGTGATATAGCCATGCACAAATTCAGCAGTTGGCAAGGAAATTCCAGCTGAAGCTAGCATCGCCGGCCAATAAACCGCATGGAATCTGATAATTCCTTTGCCGATAATGTGTAATCTGTTTGGATTATTACTCCAATATTTTTTATAAAGACCATCACTAGGATAACCCAAAGCCGTCAAATAAGTCGCGAGCGCATCAAACCAAACATACATCACCTGCTTATCTTCCGAAGCTTCGGCGAAGGAGGGGACCGGTACACCCCAACCTCTCGCTCGTGCATACGATCTCGAGATCGAGAAATCCTCAAGACCCTGTTTTATGAAAGAAAGCACCTCGTTCTTACGTGTTTGGGGAATAATCTTTAATTTATCCTTCTCAATCAGTTTATAGAGAAAATCCGCGTAATTAGAAAGTCTAAAAAAATAATTTTCCTCCTCAACTTCCTCGATAGTGTTATGACCATCAGGACATCTGTTATCAATAATCTCATCTGGCTTGTAAAACACTTCGCAGCCAATACAATACAGCCCACGATACTTTTTCTTATAAATGTCTTCCTTTCTGCACTGATTCCAAAGCTTTTGGGCGCCTTTAAAATGATGCTTGCTGCTTGTTCTATTGAAAACATCGTAAGTTAAGTTAAGCGCATCTCTGAGATCAAAAAACTGTTTTGCATATTTGTCTACCAACTTTTGGGTTGAAATTCCTTCTGTTTCTGCAGCCTGCACATTTTTCAGAGAGTTCTCATCTGTACCCGATGCAAAAAAAACGTCATAACCGCTTGCTCTAAAAAATCTCGCCAAGCAATCTGCCTGCACCGCTTCCAGCGCAAAGCCCACATGCGGGCTAGCATTGACGTAAGGAATAGCTGTAGTTATATATAATCTTTTCATATTAAGCCATATTTTCTCACCAATTTGCCCAAATTGGCAAAAGGTGAAATGATAAAGGTGTGAAGAGAGGTTATTTAGTTCCTCCTGTAATCATTATCTTAGCTCTTATTATGTTTTTTGTTGCCTTAGTACTTTATCTAAACTCCGACCTTGTCAGAAATGTCAAAAACAGCCCAACGTCAATTCCATCGCCGATAGTTCAATAGACCCAGCACAAGCACATCAGGCGGATTCGACAAGTCTTCCTTCGTTAAACTCCTCTCAGTTAACTTCGGGACAAGCAGGACAAACACCGCAAGCAAATTCCTCGATTAAGTTTCCTCAATATAGAGATCAATAGAGATAGATCACAAAAAATATTGCAAAATATTAAACGATCGTTCAATTTTCTGCAATTTCTGATTGTGGTAAGAGGTTCAATCTCGCCAAGGTCTACTATCCTGTCACCTGACGCTATAGCAAATAAGATCAATTCAAAAAATACTAAGTATTTGGAGTTTGTGATTTTGTGATTTGGAAATTGGAATTTTATCCGCCAGGTGCTGGCGAAGGTGACGGCCCAGGCCTTGGGCAAGAAGCACAGAATTGTTTTTTGGAATATGGATCCGTAAGAATTACCTCTTCCCGCTCATCAGCATTTGGTGAACCTGGCTCTACTACTTGTCCAGAAGTCTTATCTACCCAAACCTTCGTTCTTTTAAATGTATCGTCTTTTGGCTCGGTCCCGGCAATAAAATATTCAAAGCGATTGTTGCAAGCCTCATTTTTGACCCCCCCTGTTGTTGAGCAAATCTCTTTGCTCGCAATACCACTGGGTACTTTGAGCGCTTCATTAACTTTATTGCGCAAAACATAGGTCATAATTTCGTTCCAAATTGGAGCCGCCCCCGTAATACCGGAAGTAATAAACGGATTCATCGGCTTGTTATTATTATTGCCCACCCAAACGGCCACCAAATAACTTGGTGTATAACCAAGGGTCCAATTGTCGCGCTTATCATCCGTTGTCCCGGTTTTTACAGCTACTGTTTTACCCTTAATATTTAAAAGACTGCTGGAACCAAACGCGGCGGAGCGTGCAGCATTGTCTGAAAGGATAGACGAAATCAAAAATGCAGTTTGAGAAGATAAAACTCTTTTGCCCTGTTTTAGTTTAAACTCCTCAAGCACCCCTCCTTTAGAGTCCTCAACCTTTAAAATTGGAGTTAAATAGACACGGTCACCCCCGTTGGCAAAGACTCCGAAAGCCTGCGCCATTTCGGTCATCTTAACCTCGCCGCCACCTAATGTTAGCGAAAGTCCATAGCGGCTCTCATCTTCAAATGTGGTTATTCCCATCGCGCGTGCCATCTTAATCATTTCGCTAACACTATTTAAAGCCAGCACCTTAACGGCTGGGATATTATATGAATTACCAAGCGCAAATCTTACCGGCACTGGTCCATGAAACCTACCGTCGTAGTTAACAGGTCTGTATGGTCTTGGCCCGCCGGAAAAAGTAGTTGGCACGTCCATAATAATCGTTGCCGGAGTAATTAATTTCCTTTCGAAAGCCGTGGCATAGTTAATCGGCTTGATGGAGGAACCGGGCTGCCTTAGTGCAACCGTAACATTGACGTTGCCGTCATTTTCCCTGTCAAAGAAGTCTTTGGAGCCGACCATTGCTAGTATCTCCCCTGTTTGAGGCTTTACTACCAATGCTGCTCCGTTACCAACGTTATAGCCTTTGAGCTTATCAATATTGTCTTTAACAATTTTTTGTG
>MFBQ01000030.1:5278-27392 GCA_001776475.1 Candidatus Curtissbacteria bacterium RIFCSPLOWO2_01_FULL_41_18 | reverse complement strand
AAGCGCGCAAAGTCAAACGGCAAAACTATTTAGCCGTTGATTATCTTGGTACAGACAACATCGGCCCGGTATTTGCGAGGTCCGACCTTGTTGTCGCTCGCTCTGGGGCTAACACTGTTTGGGACTTGGCGATTCTTGGCAAAGTTGCCATTTTGATTCCTTTGCCGTATGCCGCATCAAGCGAGCAAGAAGCCAACGCCAAGATTTTAGAAAAGGCAGGCTCGGCAATAATCCTTAATCAAAAAGATTTGACTCCTCAAATCCTTAAACAAAAAATCGATTATGTTTTTAAATCTTTACCCAAATTCCAAAAGAACGCTCAAACCTTCTCTCAAACCCTCCCAAAAAGCGCTAGCAAAGCCCTAGCCTCAGAAGTCCTAAAATTGATTGAGGATTAAACCCAAAAAGTTCTCCTTCGACTTCGCTCAGGACAAGTAACACCGTCCATCAGGCGGAGATGCTACTTTTAGCCTCACTTTCTTGATATAATCTTCTTATGGCAAAACGGAAATACTCTGTAAAACCTAAACATTATTCAGAAGTTGATCAACTAATAAATCTTTTGCTTCTAAAACATCACAAAGTTTTAGGAGAGAAACTTATTGGAATGTATATGTTTGGCGCCCTTGTTATAGGAGATTTCGATTATGAAATTAGCGATATTGATTTAGTAGCTGCAACTTCTTCAGATTTAGATACAGAAGAACTTGAAAAACTTAAAAAGATGCATGAAGAAATAGCTGCTGAAAATAAAACATGGGCAGATAGGATAGAAGTGGGTTATATCTCATTAGAAAAATTAAGAAGATATAACCCTAATGATAGGCAAGGGCTTATTAGTCCTGGTGAACCTCTTCATACCAGAACGGTTGGAAAAGATTGGATAATCAACAGGTATGTGCTGAGAGAAAAAGGAATTACACTATTTGGTCCTCCGGCAGAAACCATCATCGACCCCATTTCAAAAGAGGAACTCAAAAAAGCTGTAAAAGATTTAACAAAAGAATGGGAAGAATGGATGACACATACTGAAATAATGCGACCAAGAAAATATCAAGCCTATTCGATACTTACATTGTGTAGGTCTCTCTATGAATATAGAAATGCAGATATTGTTTCAAAAAGAGAAGCTGCTGAATGGGCAAAGAAAGAATTGCCAGAGTGGTCATCTCTAATAGAGAATGCTCTTATTTGGAGACAGGAATGGCGTAATGAAGAAGTAGATCATGATTCAACTCTCCCAGAAACAATGAGATTTCTGCGTTTTGTCATCAATCAAATCGTTGCATAATAGGTTTCTGACATTTTCCATCAGGCGGAACAAAATCTTTAGATAAATTGACTTTGAACCCAAAAAGTTCTCCTTCGACTTCGCTCAGGACAAGTAACTTCATCTATGTGTCTGCAAGCAAAGATTAAACCTCGAGTTAAGCCCTAATTCACGTTATACTTAAAGTATGGTACGAGTTTCAGTCGCCGTGGTGGCTATTGTCGCCATTGTTTACATTGTCTTATTTTCTCCGATTTTTAAAATCAAAAGCGCAGCTTTTACCAAAGAACAATCTTGCCTAAACGAAAGCAGCCAATTGGACAAATTCAGCGTTTTTGGGAAAAATATCTTTTTTCTCAATCGAGAAAAATTATCCTTAGACCTTAAAGCAGAATTTCCTTGTATCGATAACGCACGTATCCAAAAAGTTTTACCATCCAAACTTAATTTCGATGTTGTTACCAAACAACCAGTTGCCAGAATCGAAGGTACAAATTTAGCTGCAACCAAAGACGGTTTGCTAATCCAAGCTCCACAAAAATCTCAAATTCCCACCATTTTTCTGTCATATGATCAAAATGTTCAAGTGGCAAGCAAAATAGTCGATGAAAAAGTTCTTTTTGCACTTCAAGTTGCCGCAAGCCTTTTAAAATCAGATTTTGTTCCTCAAAATATTAGAATACTGGATCTGGGTGATGTTGCAGTTTACGGCAATTATAATATCGTGGCAATCTTTTCTTCCTCAAAAGACGTCGATGTCCAGCTTGACTCTTTACAGTCCGTCTTGGCTAGGTCTAAAATAGATGCTGCAAAAATTGCCAAAATCGACTTACGTTTTGACAATCCGGTTATTATTTACAGGTAAGCAACCCAGATTTTGCCAATTTGTCCAGTTAGTCAAATGTTCAAATTTAGTCAAGCTTGTAGTCTTGGGAGAAATAATGTCTAAAGACAAGGTAGTTGTTGGTATCGATGTCGGATCGACTAAGGTTACAACGATTATTGCAACTTGCGAGGAAGATTCCAAAGTAAATGTTATCGGTGTCTCTTCAGTTGGCGCCAAAGGTCTAAGAAAAGGCCAAGTTGTTGATATTGATGAAGCCGTTGCCAGTATAACTCAATCTCTTGAGGCAGCCGAAAGAATGGCCGGATACTCAGTTGGAACTGCTTTTGTCTCGGTTGATGGTACTCATATCGAATCCCAAAACTCTAAGGGTGTTGTTGCCGTTGCCAACCCAGAGGGAGAAATAACAATAGAAGATGTCAATCGGGTAGTTGAAGCTGCTAGAGCCATATCAATGCCTTCCTCCAGAGAAATTATTCATGTTATTCCCAGATACTTCGTTGTCGATTCCCAAGGCGGCATTAAGGATCCAATTGGCATGACAGGTGTAAGACTTGAGGTAGATACTCACATTATCACCGGTGCCACAACTGCTCTTCGTAATATTGCCAAGTGTATTAGTCAAGTCGGTGTTGATGTCGAAGGCATGGTTTTTTCTGGCCTGGCATCAGCTTATTCGGTACTGACTGATACAGAGCGGGAATTGGGCGTTATTTTGGTAGATTTTGGCGGTGGCACAACCAACGTTTGTATTTTTGTCGACGGTGCTCCGGCTCACTGTGCGGTTTTGCCAATCGGTGCAAGAAACGTTACTAACGATTTAGCAATTGGGCTGCGCATTTCACTCGATTCTGCAGAAAAAATTAAATTATCACTTTCCAAACCTCCCAAAATTGCAGTCGAACCTCAAGAAAATAATGAAGCGCAAAAAGGAAAAGCCACAGATGAACTTGATGTTTTAAGTCTTGGAATCGAGGAGGATTTACGGTCTGTTTCTAAAAAGACTCTTGCTGACGGCATAATTAAACCGAGAGTTCGAGAAATTTTAAATATGGTCAAAATTGAAATTCAAAAATCGGGCTTTGGAGCATTAACACCATCAGGTGTTGTTTTAACTGGTGGAGGAGCTGCTACAACCCAAATAACCGAGATTGCTAAGCAAGAACTAGGTATGCCTACAAGACTTGGTATGCCTCAAGGTGCCACTGGTCTTATAGATGACATAGCCTCCCCAGCCTATGCGGCTAGTCTTGGTCTGGTTATCTACGGTGCTTCTTTCCAGCAAGAAAATATCAGATTACCTCTTGTTGGTAGAATAGAAATAAAAGGTATTGTCATAAAAGGTATTAATCTACTTAAATCGGTTCTCCCATAAAGCCTTGCAAAGAGATGCCCTCTTGTGTTAAATTGTGCCCTAGCTTTTAAACCTGTCTGCTCATTCGGGTCTGAGATCCTCAGGATCGAAGATCAACAGGCAGGCCTCAGAAACACAGGCAATGTTAATTAAACCCGACGTCAATAGGTTTGCTAAGATCAAAGTCCTCGGTATTGGTGGAGGCGGCACTAATGCTTTAAATTCCATGATCACTCAGTCCCAAATCCAAGGTGTTGATTTTGTTGCAGTTAATACCGACCAACAACATCTACTGGCATCACACGCTCAAACTAAGGTTCAAATTGGCGATGGTTTGACTAAAGGACTTGGTGCTGGAGCAGATCCTGCAATCGGCAAAAAGGCCGCTGAAGAATCTCTCGAGCGTATTAAAGATGTCATTGCTGGCGCCGACATGGTCTTTTTAACTTATGGAGCAGGAGGCGGTACCGGAACAGGAGGCGGTCCAATTATTGCTGACTTGGCTAGAAAACTAGGCATTTTAACTGTTGCCGTTATCACCAAACCTTTCGGCTTCGAAGGAACCAGAAGGATGGTTGTTGCCGATGAAGGCATCGAAGACCTCAGGGACAAAGTCGATACTTTAATTGTTATTCCAAATCAAAAACTTTTAGAAGTTGTCGATAAAAATGTTTCATTGCTTGAAGCTTTTAAACTTGCTGATTCAATACTTTCCCAGGGTGTACAAGGGATTTCGGATATCATTGTTATGCCCGGTCTAATTAATGTCGATTTTGCCGACGTTAAAGCAATCATGACCAGTGCAGGCTCAACTTTGATGGGTGTTGGCACAGGTACTGGTGAAAATCGAGCAGCGGTGGCAGCCAGAAGTGCTATTGCCTCACCGCTTTTGGACACCTCAATTGATGGAGCGCGCGGAATTTTGTTCAATATCACAGGCGGTTCTGATATGACTATGAATGAAGTCGATGAAGCTGCCAAAGTTATTACCGCCCAAGCTGATCCAGATGCCCAAATCATCTTCGGCGCTGCTATTGACGAAAAACTGGTTGATCAAGTTAAAGTTACTGTTATTGCCACCGGCTTTGATGATACTAGAAGGCGCTACGCCCAAATGACTGTTGGGCAGGACTATGAAACAAAGGAACTTGCAGAAGACGATCAAACTCCACCCACTGATGGCCGAATTGATGAAGAGGAATTCGACATCCCCACTTTTTTGCGGCAAATTAGATAAAACACCCAGAACCTATTACCCAGAACCTATTAGACATTTTAGAGTATAATAAATTCATATGAAACAAAAACCAATTAAAGGGTTAGAAAAATATGCGAACCAGTGGGTAGCTCTGGATAAAAATAAGACAAAAATAGTTGCCCACGGGAAGAGTCTTGATGAAGTCTACAAAAAGGTCGATAGCAAGAAAGTCTCTTTTATGGCAGTTCCTCCGCTAGAGCCATATTTCCCTTAAATGAAAACATACAAATTTTATTACACCCCTCTCCTACAAAGGGATAAAAAGGGAAAGAATATTTATGTTCCAAAACCGATTATTAATCTTGCCATTAACTTTAAGAAGAGTAATCCTTTATCCTTTTGGTTTCTCATTGACTCTGGTGCTGATCACAATCTATTCCCAGGATATCTTGGAGATTTATTGAATATTAATGTTAAAAAAGGAGAAAAAAGAACAGTAAGAGGAATAGGAAATATTGAAATAGAAAGTTTTTTCCACGAAGGTATCGGAGTTTTTATCGAGGGCCATAAAATTGAAACTAATGCTTATTTTAGTTACCAACAACAAATTCCGCTTTTGGGACAAAGCGGCTTCTTCGACAAGTGCGATAAAGTATTATTCAACAGAAAAAAAGAAGAAATCACTATTTCTATCTGAAAAGAAAACTACAGGATAAATCTAGTAGAGTAGTTGAGGTTGAAAAACCTGAGTTTATCGAAGGGCTAAATGCCGAAATTGACAATTTTTCGATATTTTTAATTTTGAAGCTAATCCGAGGCTAGAATATCAACGTCGCACTTTATTGATTGTGCGACGCATTTTTTATTTTCCAAAACCAGGAAAATTCACAATTATGCTGAAGTAGTCGTCCATAGTTCTCTCTCTTCTGATTTGCAAAACAGAACCATCAGGTTTCAATAAAAGTTCTTTAGGTAACAACTGCCCGTTGTATTCGTTTGCCATTGCAATAGCGTGAGCGCCGCCTTCATGGACTACAACAAGGTCATTGGGATCAATTTTCGGTAATTCTCGTTGAGTCACGAATTTGTCGTTATTTTCGCACAAGGATCCTGTCACGTCATAAACCATTTCCCTCGACGCTCCCTCTTTCCCCAAAACGGTTAGGTGATGGTAAGCACCATACATAGCAATTCGAGGTAGGCTAGTGATGCTGCCATCTACGCCAACATAATCACGATATTTTTCTGTTATGTGTCTCACTCTTGCAATGAAGTACCCGTACGGCCCCGTAATATAGCGCCCGCACTCCATTGTTATTTGTAGGGGATCCAAACCTTTGGCAACAATCATTGTCTGATAGTCTTTTTGCACTTGCGTAGAGATTTGTTTCACATCAACAGGTTCATGTTCAGGCCGATGAGGTACACCGACACCGCCACCCAAATTTATAAATGCAATTCTAACTCCGACTTTGTCGTCCAACTCTCCGACTAACTCAAACAACATTCTTGCAGTTTCGGCAAAATACTCAGGATTCCTTTCGTTTGATACAATCATCGTGTGTAAACCAAACCTTTGGACCTCTTTTTCCTTTGCCCGCATGTAACCTTCAAATAGTTGTGTTCTTGTTAAACCATACTTTGCTTCCTCTGGCTTACCGATTATGGCGTTGCCTTCTCTTAAGGGGCCTGGATTGTATCTGAATGACAAGGTGGAGGGAATACCGACTTGTTTTTCAAGGAAATCCAAGTGTGTAATATCATCAAGGTTGATAATTGCTCCTAGCTTTTTTGCCAAAGCGAATTGGTCAGCAGGTGTATTATTTGATGTAAACATAATTTCTTCACCAGAAAGTCCCACCCTTCTAGCCATTTCAAGTTCCACCATAGATGAACAATCAGCTCCAAAGCCTTCATCTTTAAGAATTGACAAAATATGGGGATTTGGTAGCGCCTTTACAGCGAAGAAGTTACGAAATTCTGGAGCCCAGGAAAATGTTTCCAGGAAATTTCTGGCGTTTTGACGTATAGCTCCCTCGTCATAAATATAAAATGGTGTTGGATATTCTTGAGCTATCGTTTCTATTTGTTCCCGACTGAAGGGCAGAGATGTTTCTTTGGCAGTTTCCTCAGGAGTGGCAGGTCTTACTATTCTTTCGCCTGACATAGTTTGCGATTATACCCATTGTTCAAGTTCTTAGCAAATTTTTATTGAAAATCACTTCGCACTTGACGTTAGCTGGTAGTTTAACTATACTTTCCTCCACGAGCTGTCCAAGGACAGCTTTTTGTTTGAAAAATATATGATAGAGAGACCACTTCCAGTTTCGAGATTACCCGAAGGTGGCGTTAATCTGTTTCAATCAATTAAAGCAGTAAGTACAGAGGCGGAATCGAGAGGAATTGAACTTATTAGACTATCTATCGGGCAACCGCAAGGGCCAGCGCTTGAAAGCGCGAGAAGGGCTGCATCCGAAGCTGTACTGAGCGAAAGCGAGTCAATGCATGAGTATCAAGATAATGGAAGTCCAGGTGTGCGCGATTTTGCTAAAAGATTCGTTAGGGCTCACCTAAGAGTTCCTCCTGGAGAAAACGTCGACTATCTTCCTATACCTGGAATTAAGCCTATGCTTGGTTTGATCCCCCTTGCAAGCGGGGCGGCTGAAAAACCCCTGTCTATTGCCACTACCACCAAACCTGGATACCCAACGCCCAGGGACTGGGCTGCAACCTACCTAAAACAAAACGTTTATGAAGTTCCTCTTAATCCTGAGAATGCTTTTCGATTCTCACCTTCTGATTTACCACCTGGAACAGATTTGGTAATGATGAATTATCCGCACAATCCAACTGGCCAAATAGCAACATACAAATGGCTCGCTGAACTTTGCCAATACGCGCAGGATCACAACATAAGACTTTTCAACGATGCAGCCTACATTGCGTTAAGCCACAACCAAGACAGCAGAGCTTTAGCGGAAAGCGCAATTATGTTTTCAAGGCTTTCATGGGCGGAAGCATTTTCAGCATCTAAGCTAATTGGTAATGGTACTGGTTGGCGCGTTGGAGCAATTGTTGGTTCTCCTGATTTTGTTAAGGATATAGGGACTATCAAAGGCAATACAGACAGTGGTTTTGCGGCACCGATGGCAGCAGGGGCACTTCATTCCGTAGAAAACGATAGGGAGGGAATTGAAGCCAATAGGCAAATTTATGAGCGAAGATTACGTATTCTCGGACAAATTCTCACAGCAAATGGAATGCAACCAGCAGTTGAACCAGGAGCAGGTTTTTTTACATTATGGAAATCGCCAAGAACTGCTTTTAGAGAAGAAATGAGGGATGCTCGACACTTCAACTTCACCATGATTGAGAAAACAGGTATTGTCGGAGTTCACTTCAATCCATATATCCGCTACGCAGTTTGCGCTGACGTTGAGGGTTTTGCAGATAAAATTGACGCTGCGTTTAAAAAAGCCTCAGTATCTTATTAAATTAGTTGATATTTATCCCCGCATTGGTTATTCTTAATCTACCTTTTGATGACCAAAGAATGGAGTAATCTGTTCTTTGGGAGTGTTTGTTAATTTGAACCTGAAAGAAGCACCTGACTTAGGAATCCCCACATTTCTAAGTCAGATCCGATAGTAATAATTCGGCCATTTTACTTTTTTGATATGTCTTCCTCTGCAGATCGCAGAGCGACATATATCAGATGACACAATGTGTCAGGCTTATATATAATTCAATCATATGAAATCTGATATAGACGTGATTAAAGATAAAGTTGTGCCGATTTTGAAAGAGGCGGGGGTAACCCATTCCTCAATCTTCGGATCTTATGTTCGTGGAGAGACTAGGAAAGACAGCGATATCGATATTTTAGTTGATTTCCCAAGAGGCAAAGGACCTTTTGAGTTTATTGGTCTAAAACAGGAACTTGAAAAGGTTCTTGGCAAAAAAGTTGATTTAGGTGAATTTAGTACTCTCAAATCCCGCATTAAAGACAACATTCTTTCCCAGCAAGTTAGAATTCTATAGTAATTAGTTTAAAGCAAAAGAAGTAAATCCTCGCACGTGGAGAATTTCGTCTTTTGCAATCGGGCGAATGTCATTGGGTTTAAGTGTAAGCACAGCAACAGTTTCTCCTTCTGCAGTTAAAAACTCAGCCTTAACCGCCTTCTTGTCACTATAAGTATGCACGACAGTCCCTATATCGCCTTGTTTAAGACCATATTTTTTAATGTCAGTTGCGAGTACAACCGTATCTAGTTCATCAAACATACGTTATCTCCTCTCCACATATTATACAGGATATGTGGTAACGAAGCGAGGTCGATTTTGTCCTTTTTCGATAATCCGAACTGTACGAAGTTTTACAATTTTCCCAGTTGGTGTTTTAACTCGACCATCTAAGACATACTTCGTGCCATAAGGTGATGAAATTACATCCTTTACATCTTTAAACTTTGCAATGGTTCGTAAAGATTCTTCAAAAAGATGAACGTTTGTCTTGTTAAAACCAAGACTTTGGAAAAATTTTGCTTTGAATCTCCCTAGAGCATGGGTTTCCGAAAGTATATATTGCACCAATTTTTCTCTTGAAATTAAAACATTATTTCGATGCGGGAGTTTCACTTATTTGATTGTATCACTTGGATGAATCACCCCAACGTATTGCAATTCTCAACATAACTGAGTATTCTAAATTTACCTTTTGGCGACTTAAGGTAAGAATGGTAAAAGCTGTTCTTAGGGAGTAACTGTTAATTTGAACCTAAATAGGGTAGATGTTTCTAGAAATCTAACGATTTCTGAGGTGCTCGTCCTTCGGTAAACTCAGGACTGCGCGCCTAACGAATCCCCACATTCCTTCGCCAAATACGTTAAACAAAAAAACTCCAGATTATAAATCAGATCTCATAGTAAATTCTAGTCTTGACTATTACCTGTCGATTGTGGTTAGAAAGAAGGTTCTACATTTGATAAACATTAGGATGGCCGCCGGCCCAGTCTCCGATGCAGAGCAGTCTCCGACTCGGAGCGAGGGCCTTCTCCGAACCAGAGGTTCTCAAGAACCGGAGGTCTGGCCCGGAGGGAGGTGAGAAAAATGATTAGAGCACTTGAAGCAGTTTTACTTTCATCAGAAGACGCTAAAAAACTCGCAGACTTCTATCGAGAAAAAGTTGGTCTTAAGCAATCGTCCGAAATGGAAATCGGCGATAAAGGCGAAAAAGGATTTGAGTTTGGTCTTAAAGGTGCAAGCTTGTACATACTTGATCATTCCGAAATTAAGGGTAAGAACCAAGAACCGGCAAGAGTTATGTTCAATCTAGAGGTTGACGATATCGAAAAAGAGGTTGCTAGACTCGATAAACTTGATGTCGAAAAACATCAGGATATTTATCACATCGAGGGTTATGGTCTGATTGCCACTCTTAAAGATCCCGATGGCAACTATTTCCAGCTTGTCCAGATTAGGTCAAGCTGATAGCTTGACAATAAATGTTCCTTAGGGATAGAGTTTAGTGGTAAGGGAGGTGATATAGAAAATGGCATCGTCTATGGAGGCGAAAATAAAGGCGTGTACGACGCCTCATGCGCTTACCCACATATTGACAGGTATTGGCATTGGTCTATTGCTCGTTGGTCTTTTTTCAAGCCTTGCAGTGCAAGCAGTTACTCTCGGTATTATTGTAGTTATCGCCGGAATTGTTATTGATTTTACCGTTAACAAGGGGTAATTTTTAAGACACTATCAAGAACAAGTCTTGATTTGGTCAGCTCCAGCCACACCCAAAACCTTACTGTATCCAGTCAATGAAAAACGTCAGGGCATAAGCCATTAAATTTTGGGCGTCGGCATGATGTCTATTAGCAATGTGCTTCTGGGCACAATCGCCCAGCGAACTTCTGCTCTTTTTGCAACTGGCTCTTTAGCTTTAGTTGTAGCCTTAGTAGGGCGCCTTTTCTTATTACAAAGGCGTTTTTTCAAAGCTCTAATTTAGCCATATATTTACTCTTACCGCCGCCAAATGTTAAAATCCCGCAAGCTATGTCAACCGAAAGACGTGTAGAAATTACAGGACTGGGAAAAAGCCGAGGTCCTCTAAACATTACAAGGGAACAAGCAGCGCAAAATCTTGCCCAAGCATCAAAAGATTCAGAGCGACCCACACCTGCTGCCGTGTTTGCGAGATTGATGAGAAGGGTGGGAATTAATGAAAGAGGTTGGTTGCTAGAAGGGGAAGGAGCCTCTCATTTAGGGACCATTGCTGTCAAACAAGCTATGGAAATGGCAGGAATAACAATTAGGGACGTCAAAGTGATGATTGTTGCAACCGGCCTTCCCGACTATCTTGGTGTACCAACCGGGACAATCATAGCGAACGAATTAGGAGGTAACAAGAAACTTGCAACAATGGATGTTTCTGGCGCATGTCCTGGTTTTATCCATGGGCTAAGAGTAGTGTATGAAAGTATGACGAGTCCTGAGGGGTATGGCAATCCTCAAATTTGCGTTGCAGCCGAGCCAGCTAGTAAAGGAATTAATCCTAAGGTGCCAGAAACATATTTATTATTCGGAGACGCCTCAGGTGCATTTGTCATGGATTTGGTTAATGTTGACACGTCTTACCCAAAGTTCACATTTGACTACGGAATCAAACCGGAATATTTATATGATCTTTATGTACCGGCTGGAGGCAGTAGAAAACGGGTCGATGAAGAAGTTTTACAAAATAATCTTGACTGCATAGTAATGAATGGAGAAGTTGTCAAAGAGGTAGCAATAAGCTGTATGTGCGAAATCGCAGAAAGCGTGCTTGCCAAAGCAAAACTTACGTTTGGAGACATCGATCTTTTTATACCTCATCAAGCAAACCTAGAAATTATAAGAGCTGTTGGGAAAAAATTAGGTATTTCAGAGAACAAAGTTTTTGTAAATATAGATAGGTATGGAAACACATCTGCGGCTACTGTACCCGTTGGGGTAAGAGAAGCCTGGGAACAGGGAAAGGTTAAAAGAGGGAATATAATACTTGGAGTCACTTTCGGTGCTGGTCTCAATTATGCCGGCGCTGTCATACCAACAAACGGCCTTCCAGACAAAAACGAATTTTCAGTTTGATTATTGACACTTCCGGTAACTTAATTTTGAATTTCGCGAAGTCTGGCATCAGAAATTCCAAAGTGATGGGCAATCTCGTGCTTTACCGTATCAATCACCAGATTTTTCATCACTTGCTCGTCACCTTTGGAAATTAACTCTATTGGGCCCATAAAAACTGTGATTTTGTCTGGCAAAACCATTGTGTAACTCATGCCGCGCTTAGGCTTGGGGATTCCTTGATATAAACCCAGCAAAAGTCTTCCTTTGGCAATCTCCGCACTTGGCCACATTTCCACAACCACCTGGACATTGTCGAGTTTCTGCTTAAAGTAATCTGGCAAACTTTCAATTGCCTCAGCTGTCAATTTTTCGAATTCTTCCAGCTTCATACTTTTGTGATTTTATCTCCAAAAGCAAAATTTTGCTAGAATTAACCAACGCAGGCAATATTTTTTGCTCTTATTTCCTATTTTGCTTGGGGCACTGGCGATATTTTCGGAACTTTTGCTACTAGAAAGCTAGGTAGTTACTCAACAACCTTCTGGAGCTATATTTTTAGAGTTTTTATTTTTGCACTCTATATTCCTTTTGCCTGTCCACTACTTTCTAATTTAAATCTTTCGTTGATAACTTTGAATATTGGTCTAGGAGTTCTTTTACTTGTAGGTTTTATTGCCTTCAATGAGGCTTTGAGAATTGAGAATGCACCATTGGTTGGTACTATTGCAGCTTCTTTTGCTTCTGTTGTTTTTATCCTATCAATTATTTTTCTTGGCGAGACTATATCATCTCAACAGTTTGTATCGATTTTAATAATATTCTTGGGTTTGATTTTGTCGACAGTTAGTTTTAAAGACTTCAAAAATAAAAACGTTTTCCTTAGCAGGGAGTTCTTTTTGCATTCATTGCAATGATTTGTTGGGGAATATATTTTACTTTCATTAAGATTCCTGTACAGCAGATTGGCTGGTTTTGGCCCGGCTATATTTCAGTTTTGACTTCCTTACCTGGAATATGGTTCTTTATTAAATTGAGAGAAATTAAATTAAGTAAATTTAATTTTAAAGGGTCTTTTTATCCCTTATTTGCAAACGCATTCTTATTAGGAGTTGGAGCTTTAAGTTTTAATTTGGCAATTGAAAAAGGTTTTACGTCAATAGTCGCACCAATTGCCGGTTCTTACCCGACGATTTTTGTATTGCTTGCCTATCTAATTTTTAAAGACCCAATCACCCGTCAGCAAATCTTCGGCATAATAGTAACCCTAATTGGTATAGTTTTACTTTCAATCTCCGGTGTTTAAACACACTGACACATAATCCCATAGCATAAACATCACAATCCATGACATATCATAAAATGTGATATTATTCTTCTTGTGAAGATTACCAATCAAGTCAAGATTGATCCAAAGACAAAAGAAGTTTTAATACTACTCGGGGCAGGGGCATTTCTAGCCGCAAGTATTATTTTTCCAGGATTACCAATGGTGGCAAAACCTTTTATTAACGCAGCAAAAGAAGCCAACAGAAACAAAAGACAAAAAGAGTGGGAAAAGTTCAATTTGTGGAGACTTAGACAAGTGGTAAAAAGGATGCAAAGTTCCAAGTTAGTAGAAATCAAAGAAGAAAAGAGCATCCCGATAATTAAAATTACCCAGAAAGGTAAACAAAAGCTGTTAAGATATAAAATAGATGAAATGGCACTTGATGAATCAAGCTGGGATGGCAAGTGGCGCCTAATTATTTATGATGTAGCTAATACAAAAAGGGCACATAGCGAAATGTTTAGGACTATGTTAAACAAACTCAAGTTCTTAAAGCTCCAAAGGAGTGTTTATCTTACTCCCTTTAAGTGTGAAGATGAAATTGAATATCTAAGATTATTATTTGGAATCGGCAACGAAGTTCAAATCCTGAAAGTCGGCAGTCTTGAAAATGAAATGGCTTATCGGAGATATTTCGGAATCTAATTTCATCACATTTTCTGACATATCATAGATTGTGATGATTTTCGAAAAATTATGTTTAGAGAAAAAAGAAGTTTCAAAAACTCACGGGGGTTAAACCTTTTGGCAATTTTTGAGGGAAGAAACAGAAACTCTCCGGCTGTTGTTATGTGTCATGGTTTTGGATCATCAAAAGATAGCGAATCAACTTCAGATTTAGCTCAAAAGCTAATTACAAGCGGCTTTAATGTTTACCGATTCGATTTCACTGGCTGCGGTCAGTCCGAAGGCAATCTTGATCAATGTACGCCAAACGCAGGATTAGACGATTTAAGCTCTGCAGTAAGAAATTTGGGTAAAGAAAAATTTGCTCTCTACGGTTCAAGCTACGGAGGGTTCATATCGCTAATGTATGCATCAGGCAAGAAGATTACTAGCTCTTGATTTAAAAGCGCCCGTCTCAGATTATGTAGAGGCGCTAAGTTTAAAGGGAAACGAAAACCGCTCAAGAGATTTTGCGTCTCAAATAGCAGATATAAATATTTACAAGCAGGCAAAAAACATCACATGCCCGGTTTTAATAATTCACGGAAGTGCAGATAATGATGTACCCATTTCACAGAGCGAAAAACTTCTGGAATCCTTGGGCGGAGAAAAAAGACTAGCAATAATTCACGATGCCGGTCATGTAATGCGGGGACCTTTCATGCAAGATGCGCACAATCAATTAACCGAATTCTTCAGACAAAATCTCCTTAAATAAATTTTCCCACTTGATTTTCACACAGATATTAAGTTACGCTTTTTTCAGCTGCTTGTCTCAAGATGTTAGAGCGAATATTAGCGGAAAAAATTTTTAGGCGGCGAAGGCAGTTTGCTCTTAGAGCAACTGGAGCCCCTTTTGAAAGATGGAATAATTCGCAAGAAGATAGACCAGTCTTCCACGTTATGGTAAAAGCCGGTGATACTCGAATGATCAACAACATTTCAATAAAAGTTGAATCAGTTTCCCAAGCTAACCAAATGGCAAAGGTTGTTTTCAGCAAGACAAAAGAGCAGACAGTTTTGGCAAAAATCGATTTACAAGAGATAAGATATAAAAATGGAATTATTGAAGTTGGCGAATTTGGTGAAATCGCCTGTGATTCTATAGATGATGATGGTAGGGTTAATTTCTACATGTGTTTATCTCGCAAAATAGACGTTCATTCTAGAGAACATCAACAAGTAATACTTGCTTCCAGGCCTGTAAATCCTTGAACCTATCTTCCGACTTTGCAATAATTAGGCTTGTCTATGACAAGACTAAGATTTAAACCTGTCGATCCAAAACAAGATTTTGTACAAATGGAAAAAGACCTTTTGGATCATTGGTACAAAAAAGGAATCGTCGAAAAATATCTCAACAAAAATTCAAAGAACAAAAAACGCTTCTCTTTTCTAGATGGCCCAATTACAGCTAATAACCCAATGGGTGTCCATCACGCTTGGGGCAGAACTTACAAAGATCTTTGGCAAAGATTTTACAATATGCGCGGTTATGCCCAGCGTTTTCAAAATGGTTTTGACGAGCAGGGTTTATGGATAGAAGTTGAAGTTGAAAAAGAGCTTGGTTTTAAAAACAAAAAGGATATAGAAAAATACGGCATCGATAAATTTGTCGAAAAATGTAAAGAACGGGTAAAAAAATACGCCCAGATTCAAACTGAGCAGAGCAAGCGGCTGGGTTATTTTATGGACTGGGAAAATTCTTACCACACATCATCTGACGAAAATAACTATGCAATTTGGAATTTTCTAAAAGTTTGCCATCAAAAAGGCTACTTATATAAGGGAAGAGACTCTGTTCCATGGTGTCCCCGCTGCGGAACTGCTATCTCCCAGCATGAGATTTTAACCGAAGAGTATCAAGAAATTATCCATAAAGCGGTTTTTGTTAAATACAAACTTGTTGGTTCCGATAAACATCTGCTCGTTTGGACCACTACACCATGGACTCTACTTTCTAATGTCGCTATTGCTGCTAATCCTGATCTTAACTATGGCCTTTTCGAAATAGATGGGGAAAAATTGATTCTTGAAATTACTTGTGCAAAGGCATTTGGAATTAAAGTAAAGTCCAAGAAGCAGTTCAAGGGGAAAAATTTAGTAGGAATCAAGTATCAGGGAATTTTTGATGAACTGCCTGCCCTAAAAGGAGTTAAGCATAAAGTTGTTGCAGCTAAAGATCTAGTAATGGCTCAGGAGGGAACAGGGCTCGTTCATATTGCCCCGGGAGCGGGTGAGGAGGATTTTAAACTTGCCAAGGATGAGGGGTTGTCTGTTGTCGCCTCAATTGATGAAAGTGCAAATTATATAGAAGGCTTCGGTGATTTATCCGGAAAGAACGCTAAAGAAAATCCTGGACTGATTATTAAAAAGCTGGAAGAAAAAGCCGCTTTATTTAAAGTTGAAGATTACAAGCATCGATATCCGACTTGTTGGCGTTGTAAAACAGAACTCGTTTGGCGTGTTGTCGACGAATGGTATATAGCAATGGATCACCCTTTGCCAAAGGCTTCGAGTGACAAGTCGAAAACATTAAGACGACAAATGATCTCTATTGCTAAGAAAATTAATTGGATCCCTAAATTTGGCCTTGAACGAGAGCTCGACTGGCTTGCCAACATGCACGATTGGTTGATTTCCAAAAAGCGCTATTGGGGACTTGCCCTGCCTATCTGGGAATGCGATAAATGCGGCAACTTTGAAGTAATTGGCGGTAAACAGGAGCTCAAAGAGAAAGCAGTTGAAGGCTGGCAGCAGTTTGAAGGCAAAAGTCCTCACAGACCTCAAATCGACGAAGTTAAAATAAAATGCTCAAACTGCGGCCAGATAATTTCAAGGATTGCCGATGTCGGCAACGTCTGGCTGGATGCTGGCATAGTGCCAAATTCAACCATGCCTGCTGATTGGTTTCCAGCGGATTTTATAACTGAATCTTTCCCCGGCCAATTTAAAAATTGGTTTTATTCCCTAATTGCTATGTCTACAGTTTTAAAAAATGCAGCCGCTTTTAAAACAGTTTTAGGATTTGCCACTCTTTTGGATGAAAAAGGTCAGGAAATGCACAAAAGTAAGGGCAACGCCATCGAATTTAACGAGGCGGCAAATAAAATTGGTGTGGATGTTATGCGTTGGCTATACCTCACCCAAAATCCTGCCAACAATTTGCTTTTTGGCTATCACAAGGCTGATGAAGTACGCAGAAGGTTTTATCTAATTCTTTGGAATGTTTATTCATTTTTGACTACTTATGCAAATCTTAATAATTGGCAACCTACAGATTCTGGACAAGCCAGAATGACAGATTATATCCTTGACCGTTGGATTCTCTCACGGCTGAACTCAACTATCGACTCAGTCACAACAGCTCTTTCAAATTATGACGCAATGACAGCCTCGGGCAACATTGAAAACTTTGTCGTAAATGACCTCTCCACTTGGTACGTCAGAAGGAGCAGGGATAGAATTGTAGAAGCTTTACCCACTCTCTATTTAGTTCTAGTACATCTGAGCAAAATTATTGCTCCGTTTATTCCTTTTATTGCCGAGCAAATGTATTTAAGTTTAACCGGTAAGGAATCTGTTCATCTCGATAATTTCCCTGATGCTAATAAAAAACTTATCGACCAAAAATTGGAAGAAGCAATGGCGATAGCAAGAGATATAGTAGAAAAAGCGCATGCCAAAAGGAAGGAAGCAGGCATAAAAGTGCGTCAGCCGTTACAGTTACTAACTGCCACTGCACACGCCTCCCTTTCAAGTGATCTTGCCCAGATTATTGCAGACGAGGTTAACGTCAAAAAAATTGAAATAAAAAAAGATAAATCAATTTCTGTCAAACTCGATACAAAAATTACACCCTCTCTCAAACTAGAGGGCGAAGCCAGAGAAATAATTCGTCAAATTCAGCAGGCGCGAAAAGGAGCTGAATGTGATTTAGCAGAAAAAGTAACGGTTGAGCTTCCCCAATGGCCAAAAGAGTACGAAGATCAGATAAAACGCGAAACACTTGCAAAATCTTTGATAAAGGCTCGAGAACTTAAAATTGTCAGATCCAGATGAGATCACGGTGGGATTGGCTACTCTTGGCACAAATTTTAGCAATAGGTGCTATTTCCCTGTTAATAATTTTTTCCATCAATAAAAATCTAGCCTTAAATCAGCTTGTCTTTTGGGTGCTTGGTTTAGTAATTTTTGGGATTTTTTCGCGATTTGACTACAAGAATTGGCGAAATTTGTCAACCTATTTTTACATTGGAGCGATTGCGGCGCTTTTTTTACTACTTTTAATTGCTCACCCGGTACGTGGCTCAGTCCGCTGGATAGATTTGGGCATATTCAGGTTTCAACCGGCCGAACTTGCCAAAGCTGCTGGTATTTTAATACTAGCTAATTTTTATAATCAAAGAAGTGCTAAAGAAGTAAAAAATCTAGTCCTCAGTTTTTTAATCATTCTTCCAGCAATAATTCTAATTTTCGTCCAACCCGATATCGGTAATACTCTTGCTTTTTTCGCAATTTGGCTAGGAATTTCGCAAGTTGCTGGGTTTCGTTTTAAACACTTGCTCGCCCTTCTTTTTCTGTCCACGTTGCTGGTCACATTTTTTTTCGAACTTTTAGCTCCTTACCAAAAAGACAGACTTATTAGCTTTTTTAATCCTAATACTGACCCGCTAGGCACAGGATACAATCTCATCCAGTCAAAAATCGCTGTGGGTACAGGTAATTTTTGGGGTAGAGGCTTAGGACGAGGCTCCCAATCCCAACTTAATTTCCTTCCAGAATCAGAAAGCGATTTTATTTTTGCCTCAATTGCTGAGCAATTAGGTTTTGTTGGAGCTACTCTTTTGTTGATTCTATACACTTGGCTAATTATCAGACTTTTAACAGTCGCAAGAGAGAAAAATAGGTTTGCACAATTAATAATTGCAGGAACAGTTTCATTTTTTCTGCTTCAGTTTTCTGTAAGTATCGCTATGAATATGGGCCTCTTACCTGTTACCGGAATTACTTTACCTTTGGTTTCCTATGGCGGCTCATCGTTAATTTCGACTTTATTTTTACTAGGTGTTGCTTTTTCTATCATTAGATACAACTGATTTGATAGGTACTATATTTAATGGTACAATTTTGCGACTATGAGCAACTGGGCAATAATTAAAACAGGCGGTAAGCAATATAAAGTAGCAGAAGGCGAGAAGTTAGCTGTTGAAAAAATAGACGCAGCAGGCAAAGACACGATTCAACTTAACGAAGTGCTTTTGGTTAAAAAGAATGGCACGTTGAAGATTGGGAAACCACTTGTTGCCAATATCAAGGTAAAAGCCAAAATTTTGGAAAACTTCAAGGATAAAAAAATTCGTGTGGTTAAGTTTAAATCTAAATCCAGATATCTTAGAACTAGAGGGCATAGGCAACAAAAGACCAAGATTTTAATTGAGAAAATAAGCGTTTAAACTACAATATTTGATGCCCGCCGATAGGAAAATAATAGAATTTACGCCAAAACCCCATGAGTGTTTAGCTTACAGTTTCACTGATCATGATCAAGCCTTAATAGCGTACGTTAAATGCTGTGAAGATCTTGTCGGAAGAAATAGGAAAGTACTCTTGGTGGAGATAGAAGGAAAAATGACAGTTGTTGTTTTGATGCGAGAGCCAACGCCTAGAGAATTAGTCGGGAAATTATCATCTTTTATGAGTTTTTACGGTATTCAGAGTGACTTAGCACCTGATATAATCCAAGATCTAAATTCTGATAAATCTCCCCCAAGATAGACTGCTTGTTTTTAAAGTTCAGAGTAATATGAAAATATAAAATACAATCAGAATATATCAAACTACAAAGAAGTGGACATTGACAGTCCGTGAAAATGCATGTAGAATCGTTTTAATATATCAGCCCTGCTTGCTCAGAATCAAAGAATTCTGAGCTGAGCTTCCTGATATTTTTAAAAATAGAAAATTATTCTAGAATTTAAAGAAATTTTTTAAAAATGGCACACAAAAAGGGTGGCGGTACAACCAAAAAAAATCGTGATTCGGCAGGTCGTAGACTAGGTGTCAAGATTTATGGTAGTCAAGTGGCTACACCTGGCAGTATTGTTGTAAGACAAAGGGGAACCAAGTTTTATCCAGGAAATGGTACCCAACTGGGCAGAGACCATACCATTTTTGCCATACGCAAAGGTACAGTTACATTTCGTAGGAAGCTTGGTAAAACCGTTATAGACGTTATTTAAATTAATTCAACAAGTGGAAGAGAATCAAACCTTCGAAATAGACATCGACATGCTCCAGCCCAACCCTCTCCAACCGAGAGGCTTAATTACTGCTGATTCCCTAGTTGAATTGGTTGATTCGATAAGAGAACATGGCATTCTCGAACCTTTAGTGGTTGCCAAGACCCCTGCAGGTTACCAAATCATTGCCGGTGAGCGCCGATGGCGAGCTGCTAAAATTGCCGGCTTAACAAAAGCCCCTGTCATTATTAAAGAAACAACACCTCAGGGAATGCTGGAGATGGCCATTATTGAAAATGTTCAGAGAATCGACCTTAATCCTCTTGAACGGGCCCAAGCCTTTAAAAGACTTATTGATGAATTTGGTCTTTCCACAAGCGAGATTTCAGTCAAAATCGCCAAAAGCGCTCCCTATGTTTCCAACACCCTAAGACTTTTAACAGTACCGGATCTTTTAAAAGATGCACTTGCATCTGGTGCCACGACAGAGGGTCACGTCAGAGCTCTGGCTTCTCTTGAAGACCCTCATCTTGTAGTTGAAGCCTATAAAGAGGTTTTGTCAAAGAATTTGTCTGTTAGAGGTGCTGAGGAGTTGGCCAGAAAATTAAAATCTAGAGAAAACATCGTACCCAAACAACAAAAACTTTCCCAAAGATTTGTTAGTGATGAGCTGGACAAGTATCAAAAAGAACTTTCGGAGAAATTAAGCAGTGATAATTTAAAGGTTAAGGTGAAAATTAGTCAATCTAGAATTGAAGGCAAAATTCACGTTATAGGTCGCGGCAGACAAGATGACACATCTGTGCTTATAAAACTAATAAGAGATGTGATAGTTAACGCTTGAAATAATTCGAGCCCCGAAAGAACTCGCTGATTTAAATATTGGCCAATAAACTAACCAGGCCTTGCCTCGAATTGTCCGCTTTTTTATGGTTCCGAAAGATCTAGAATCTGAAGAGGCTGAGCGGTTATCTCCAAGCACAAAGTACTCATTGCTGCCCACCGTTACTGTTTCATTACCTTGAGTAGGGGAAGATGTATAATTTTCTTCAAGTTTTTGGCCATTGATATAAATCGATCCATCCTCGATTTTAACAGTTTCCCCTGGAAGCCCAATTATCCGTTTTATAAAATCAGCATTTCTTGAAACAGGTGCTTCAAACACTATGACATCACCCCTTTGAGGCCTATAAAGTCTATATGACAGTTTTTCTGTTAACAATAATTCACCACTTTCAAAAGTAGGGACCATTGATAATCCTTGAACTCTATGAGGCTGAACCAAAAATAAGTAGACAAATAAAAAAATTGCCAGTGAAATTATTGCTGTCTGAAAGAACTCTTTCAGGGTCAAAAAAACCACTTCACGAATGCTCATATTATCTTCGAAACTTATAATAGGCAGGTTTTAACATTTTAGCAGAAAAACAGATTGATTTATTATATGTTAAAATTGCCACAATTAAGGCAGTAAAAGGGCAACTAGCTCAGCTGGTTAGAGCGCTACGATCACACCGTAGAGGTCAGAGGTTCGAATCCTCTGTTGCCCACAGATGAACATAGTCAAACTTTTTTTGATTACTACGCTTTTTTCAATCATTATAGGCCAATTGATTAGGTTTCCACTAGCGTCTACCGCTGGTGCGATTACTCTCACAGATATTTTAGTCATTGTGACGGACATTCTGTTCTTATTATATGCTATTTTGTTAAAAAGCATCATTAGACTTCCTAAAAAAACTTTTTTTTATGGAATGATGTTTTCGTTAGCTGCTCTCACCTCAACAATTTTGGCAGCTAATTTTTTTTCTTTTTCTCAAATAATCACTGCTTCTTTTTTTCTGTTTAGATTTGTTGCCTATTTTTTTATTAGTGTTGTTGTCTACAATATAATAAAAAAAAATCAAATCGGCAATTGGATTAATTTTCTACTGCTTTTAGCGGTTGTTTTTTCTTCTCTTGGTTTTTTACAATTATTAATTCTACCTGACTTATCATTTTTAGTTGCTTACGGTTGGGATCCTCATCAGGAGAGAATTGTTTCAACTTTTCTGGATCCTAATTTTGCAGGTATCGCCTTTGCAATTTTTCTTGCTTTCTCA
>MFBQ01000030.1:0-5224 GCA_001776475.1 Candidatus Curtissbacteria bacterium RIFCSPLOWO2_01_FULL_41_18 | reverse complement strand
CTTCTTTTCGCTTTGGTTTTTACATATTCCAGAAGTTCTTATCTTGCGCTTATCACGGTTATGTTCGTTATCGGTGTTGCCAAAGCTCCCAAATTAATCATTCTCACCCTTTTATTTTTTCTGACATCAGTATTAGTTAGTGCCCATATCAGAGAAAGAATTGTGGGTGCTGCAACCCTAGATGAAACGGCGCAAGCAAGAGTCGAAAGCTGGCAAAAAGCACTGACTATATTTAAAAATAATTTTTTGTTTGGTACCGGATTTAATACCTATAGATTTGCGCAAAGTAAGCAAGGCAATTTTGCATACGATAATCCTCAAGGAGGGCATTCAGGTTCAGGCACTGATTCAAGTATTCTGCTCGTTGCAGCAACAACCGGTATTTTCGGCTTATCCTTTTTTTCCCTTTTAATATTTTCCATCCTCCAATTTTCGTTTCATAACCTCAAGACGAATTATCTAAAGCTCGCCTCATTTTCATCAATTTTGGCCATTCTTGTCCATTCCCAATTTGTAAATTCATTTTTCTTCCCACAGATAATGTTATTGATCTGGTTTATTGTAGGCATAAATCATGTCCAAAATAATTAAACTGTTTATCTTTTGGCGTCTTGGTCTACTGTTGGTTAGCTATCTGGGTAGTTTAGCCTTTCCTCTCCAAGCGAATGGTGGTTTGGGGGCACCAACTTTTACCAAACCTTTTAACTACTGGCTTTCGTGGGCCCAGTGGGATGGAGGATATTATTATAATATTGCCAAAAGAGGATATTTGTTTTTATCCGATTATGCCTTTTTTCCGCTCTATCCCTTTTTAATTAAATTTTTAAATGTTATTTTTTCAAACCTTTTGCTCACCGGACTTTTGATCTCAAACATATCGTTCCTTTTATTTTTAATAATCTTTTACAAGTTTTTGAAAGAAAAATATTCAAAAAACATTGCTGCCAATTCCGTCATTACTTTTTTATGTTTCCCGACAACTTTTTTTGCTGTCGCTTATTATTCGGAAGGGCTATTTTTATTGCTCGCCGCTCTGGTGTTTTTCTTTATGCATCGAAGGAAAATACTGCAAGCGGCCATTGCAATAATATTTGCATCGTTGACCAGATCTATGGGTGCAGTATTAATATCATCTCTCGTCTATAATTACTTTTCACTAATTTCGTTTACGATAAAAAATATTTCCAAAAAAATACTGTATTTAATACCAAGTACTTTCGGAATATTACTTTATTTAACTTATCTTTTTTACAAACTTAACAATCCGTTTGGTTTTATCAGTGCGCAAACGCTTTGGCTAAGAAACATAAACGATCCGGTTTCCACAATTATTGCCAACATCTGGATAATTTTTACAAATCCTAATGCTCCGCTTGACCAATATATGGACTTATTAATAACTCTTATATTTTTATCGCTTTTAATATTAGGTGTTAAAAAAATTTCCTCTTCACTTTGGATATTTTCAATGCTGGTTATATTAATTCCTGCGTCAACCGGTACTCTTACCAGCATGCCAAGATATGTTTTGGCCTCATTGGGAGCATTTGTTATTTTGGGACAATTATTAGAGGAAAATCCGCATTTAAAACTGCCACTTTGGGCAACCTCACTTTTTTTGCAAGCGATTTTCGCAACCAGATTTATCAGCGGTTATTGGGTTGCCTGAAGATTCACTTCCTGAAATTAACCTTAATACTGACTGTTTTTGTGTTTCCGGCAACATCTACAGCTTTGACTTCAATTTTATTTTCACCCTCAGAAAGAGGTATGGTAACATCAAAATTGCCACTAGGATCTACATTAGCCAAAAAACCGTTGGCAAAAACCTGATCGTCCTTCTCTGTTTGGCCTTCAACTTTAATTCGGTTATCCCCATAAAACGTCTGATCATCACGAGGAGAAGTTACCTCAATCGTGGGCTCATTCGTATCTAAAGCTACTTTTACTTCCGGTGAAAACTCACTTGCCCTGCCTGTGTCGTTGATGGCCTTAGCAGATATTTTATTTTCGCCATCGTGGAGCCTAAAGTCTTTAAATTCGAATCTGCCATCATTAACTTGCGCATCGGCCACCTTCTCAGAATCTAGATAAACTTCAACCTTGCTACTGCCGCTGGAAAATCCTGAAATCGCAATTTTGTCTTGATTAGTCGATTTGGGTAAATCACTCAAAACCGGCGGAGGCGGGGTTTGGACCTCAGAAGGACTGGTTGAATCACCGCGTTTGAAAATGGTATCAAGTACGTCTGCGAATTTACCAAGAGTAGGGATACCCACCGTATATAGAATACCAATTAGAATTAGACTAAAGAGGAATAAAAAGACAATTCTTTTGACAACACTCTTCTCTTCTCTTCTAGCCAGTCTGTCAAGTCTACTTCTTTTCACGCAAATAGTTTAAATTTAATGATAGATTCCACCTGAGCCGATGAGAGGAATCGAACCTCAAACCTCTCCCTTACCTGCCCGCCGCCTTGAGCCACCTCCGAGATTCGAACTCGGGACCTTCGCTTTACGAAAGCGCTGCTCTACCAGCTGAGCTAAGGTGGCACATAGGGCAAAGATTATTGTAGCTTTTTGAAAACAGGGATTCAAATGGAGAATACCTGATAGAGAGAAAGTATTAGACTCGGATTCGCTCGCCTGTTCAATGACTGCACCGATGAGGTCATCGATCCTGAGTAGTTCGACTTAACTCACTATCATGATGTAATCGAAGGGCAAAATTGCTACCTGCCTGCCGGCAGGCAGGGCGTTTCAGCTTGATGTGCTACATAATCACTTGAAAGGTAGTTCTCTAGCAAATTAAGCGCTTATTCTATATAATTTAGATATGACAGCAAGTCTAAAAAAGGTCACGAGTAAAATTATACCAGTCCTGAAAGAAGCTGGCGTTACTAAGTCGTCTCTTTTTGGTTCATATGTAAGGGGCGATTATCGTACGGATAGCGATGTCGATATCTTGGTCGAGCTTCCGAAAGGTAATAGTCTTCTTGATTTGGTAAGGCTTGAAAAAAAGCTGGAAAAAGCACTTGGAAAAAAGGTTGAGCTATTAACTTATAATTCTGTGCATCCTCTTTTAAAAGAACACATCAAAAAAGACCAGCTCCAAATTCTGTGAAGAAGGATCCACAAGTTTTTCTCAAGCATATTTTAGAAAGTATTGATTGGGTTGAAAAAGATACGAAAGGAATGGCTAAGGAGGACTTTTTAAAAAATGTACCAATGCAGGACGCTGTTGTTAGGAGAATTGAAATAATCGGTGAAGCGATTCGAAACTTACCGTCTGGCCTCAAAAAAGAAAATAAAGATGTCGCTTGGCAAGATATTACGGATATGAGGAATAAAATAATTCATGAATATTTTGGCGTGGATTTGGAACTTGTTTGGGAAGTTGTTAAAAAGGACGTGCCTGCACTGAAAAACCAAGTTAAAGAAATACTCTCTTCTTTTTAAATCTACACTAACCGTTCAATGATAACTCAGAGGACGTCCTAGATCCTGAGTAGTTCGACTTGGCTCACTATCAATGATGTAATCGAAGGGTCATAGACCCTGAGTTCTATCGAAGGGCTAAATTGCTAGCGTTTCAATTAGGAGTATTAAATAATCGCCTGAACAGCAATCCGTTGTTTGGGTAAATTAGATCAAGAATGATGTCTAGCTTTTAGATATTCAAGCAAACCTTGATGCAGGTGCTTTTTTCCTTGCCAAACAACAATATTATAGCCAGGCTCAAACTCTTCTGGGTTTTCTTCTCTAAAATCTACTGAACGTACCGATTTTGGCAGTGCTTCGCTAATATGTCTGTCAGTTCCACCTCGAACTGTTGAAAATTTGTCGCCCCAAACTTCAATATGCTGCGGATTCTCCACGTCATTTTTGGTTAACCCAATAGAAGACAGCACTTTTTCATCCCCTAAAACGTGTCTAACTGATGTAGTCTTACTGACTCCTTTTACGGCTAAATCAACCGCAAAAACACCAGCAATTCTGGGTGTTACAGGTAATTCAGCCTCATCAAGAAGTTGTTGTGCTCTCTCAACTATTGGGATTCTGAGATCATAGGCACCGTTACTTTCAGGTATCTCAGTTTCAAGCTGTGCAGTTTGTTCTGGAGTCAAATCATAGCCGTTTACGACTTCAAATGTTATCTGTGGGCCTCTGTCTTCGAGCATAACTGCTCTTGGGTTATCACCTGTTTTCATCTTAAACTCATCCACTGGCATAGTGTCATAAACTTCAAGTTGAAACTCACTAACAAGTTGCTTAATAATATCTCGCCATTTGTCCTTTTGCTCTTGCGTCATTGCAGTTTCATAGACGCTATAAAAGGGTTGGTCTTTTAAATTTCCTTCATTGTCATGTCCCCATACTTCTGCACCACTACAATGGCCTAACAAAATTCCTTTTCTTAATTCTTTTGGTATTTGGTAAACAATTCGCCACTGCAAACTCTTTATGCTTTGACCTGTTACAAAAAACAATGATTTTCCTTCTTGAAGTAAGGCTGACAATTCTTCAACCATTGCAGGTTCTGCGGGAACGTATAAGTCTGCAATGGTTTCATCAACATCAGAAATGATGAGTTTTGCATTTTTGTTCCACTTAATCACTGAGTTAGCTTTCGATTCCATCTCTACCTCGTCCATAAAAGCAGTATACCAAGGTATCAACTCTAGCTGTAGTTTGCTGAGCCCCTGTAAACAGTGGCTGTTCCTATAGTTCCACTTGCTGTTATGTTAATCCCAGCTAAGGGTACTTGGGGATATTGTGAAGATTCAGTGTGAAACAGCTTTGGTTCTACTCCAATGAAAGTTTCAACCAGAATATAAACTACTGTTGTGCCAATAAGAAAAGAACCTACTATTCTATAGAGTTTCATCTGCTCTATTTTACCCCTTTTTACTTGGGAGTTAAAGCTAAACCTTAAGGTTAAATACTATGTCCTATAAAAGTGAAACGGTTGGACTTATTTTGAAGTTGCAGTTTCATTGCCAGTAACTAGCTTAGCTTTGTGAGCGGGAGACGGGTATCCTTCATTAAAACCTCGAAACACTAAAATATTCGGGTTACAATCCTGAGTAAAGTCGAAGGGTCGGACCAAAGGTCCTGAGTCCTGAGCATAGTCGAAGGATCGAAGGACTCCGAAACCTGCTTAATGATTACAATGAAGAAGCTAAATTGCTAGCGTTTCAGCTAAAAACGCTGAACAATCAATT
>MFBQ01000029.1:5940-11421 GCA_001776475.1 Candidatus Curtissbacteria bacterium RIFCSPLOWO2_01_FULL_41_18 | reverse complement strand
TAATGGGCTGATAGGATGGTGGGAGAAATTATTTTAAAAAATTCCTACTAACCTACAAACCTACTATCCCACTGACCTCACTTCGGCTTAATGATAAGGTATCTGCCTTCACCTTCGCCTTCAGAGACAGTCGTAACTTTGGGGTGATCGGCAAGGATAGTGTGAATTAGTCTCCTTTCATAGGCCTTAAGATTATAAATAGGCTCCCCCTTACTACTTTCGGCGACTCTTTGGGCAATTGAGGTGGCAAG
The DNA here is from genome assembly GCA_001776475.1 of Candidatus Curtissbacteria bacterium RIFCSPLOWO2_01_FULL_41_18. GTDB lineage: Bacteria > Patescibacteriota > Microgenomatia > Curtissbacterales > GWA2-41-24 > 2-01-FULL-41-18-A. The sequence goes on along the minus strand of MFBQ01000029.1, from coordinate 11,170 downwards.
TTTTGTCAGTTTTTCCTCTCTAAGTTTGCGCCAGCCGTCAATATCTAAAAAAATTTCAAAATCCTCTTCGGCAGTTTGCTGTTTGATTCTAACAGCCAGCACAAATTGTAAACTTTCTAAATTTGAGCCGTGCTTACCAATTAAAACTGGTGAGTCGTTTGAGGCGATATCGATAAAAAAGGTTCTGTTTTGACGGGATATTTCGGCTGTTGCCGAAACGCCTAGTTTTTCAATCAATTCTTTGACGTTTTGGGCAACTAAGTTTTCGTCTAATTTTTTATTGGCCACTCTTCCTCCATTTTTCTGGTAAATATTTATCAAGCCCACCTGTTCCTGAAATCTTGTACTGTTGCACTATCCCGATAACAGTGAAAGTATTCCAATAGAGCGAAAGGCCGACCGGAAATCCGTATGAAAAAAAGGCGATCATAGCTGGCATAATTAAAGTCATTTGTGACTGCATCGAGGCCATGGTGTCTTCCATGCTTTCCTTTTTTTCTCCACTTCCCTCTTTTTTGACGACTGCTTTGGTGCTAGTAGTCTGTGGGCTGAGCATTTTTGACTGCACAAATTGCAAAACGCCGGTAATCACCGGTATAAGTAGAATTAGAAAGCCAACAGTCGACCACTCGCTTGGTTTTGCTGCTAAGCTGAGTCCTAAAAAATTAGTACTTGGGAGTTCCTTTAAGTTAAGCAAGCTAAAGTAAAGTTGGCTATTAATACGAGTTACGAAATCACCATTTCCGAAATCAACAATCCTCAAGAGAACCTGATAGAGAGCAATGAAAACCGGGATTTGTAGAAGCAGAGGCAAACATCCAGCGAGAGGATTAACACCGTGTTCTTTGTATAGCTTGGAGATTTCTTGCTGGTGACGAACCTTATCGTGGCCATGATCTGTCTTTATCCTGTCCAAATGAGGCTTTAATTCGGCCATCTTTTTGGAACTTTTAAGCTGAGTTGTTGTTAGAGGCCAAAGAGCAAGTCTGATGACCATGGTTAATAAAATTATGGAAAGACCTAATGCTGCCGGCATGTGCAAGAAGATCAACCCCTTGTAAAATATTACCAGCAGGTTGAGTATTGGCTGGGTTAATATAACGTCAAATGGGTTCATTGACGCTCCCTTCGGTCGCTCTACGCGAATTAATACGAATTGTCAGCCCGAATTTATGCGAATAAATGATATTTATAAATCTAGGCTGGGTCATAGAAGGGTCTTTTAGATAATGGGTGGCATGATAATATTCTTTGTGTTGTTTTAGCAAGGCCCATAAATATCCCGTATTTTTGGGCAGCATCGATTAAATATTGGGAGCAGGTCGGCTCAAAACGACAGGAGGCAGTATTTGATCTAAACACCAAGTAATAGAAACGAACTAAAAAAATGCTAAATCTGTTCATAATTTTTTAATTAATTTTTCAATTTTTTCTTTGACCTGTGGCATTTTTAAACCTGAGATGTTCTTTTTAACAATAATCTGAAACCTGTTATCAAGATCGTTTCTTTGCCGTAAGCATTCCAAAATTAACCTCTTTATACGATTTCTGTCGACCGCTTTTTGGGCAATCTTCTTACTAATTGTGACGACATGCTTGAAAGCCTTTAGTTTACCTTTGGTAATTATAGTGAATTCTTCGCTTGACAGTTTCTCTTGTTTAGATTTATAAGAGGACATTATACGCTTAGTCGTTTTCTACCCTTGATTCTTCGCCTTTTGATAACTTTTCGGCCATCGGCCCTTAGCATGCGACTTAAAAAACCGTGTTTTCTGGCTCTTTTCCTTTTTTTAGGCTGATATGTACGTTTAGGCATCGACTAGGTTAGTAGGCTTTTGGGTTATTGGTCTAAAACCCTAATCACCTAGATCAATAGGTTACTAGAAATCAACAAAGTTGGCAAGATCTTGCCGATAAATAGCCTGAGTATTGGCTAAATTTTGGAGTTATCCACAAATTCACTTTCGGGGTTGACAACTGTTAATAAGTTTTGTAATCATGGATGTTGGATTAAATTTAAGATCTTCTTCAGTGTCGATCTTCTAAAAAATTCAGGCCTGCAAAGTTTGCTAGTATTAAATCTTTATTTATGAGGTGTAAGTGGATCAGATAGGCCAAAAGGTCTGGGGAGTTATTCTCTCCAGTATAAAATCTCAAGTTTTGCCATCGGCATTTAAAGCCTGGTTTTCTGGCTCTTTTGTGCTGGATTATAAACTTGCTGGAAACAAAAAATTGCTGATTATCGGTGTTAAGAATAACTTCCTAAAAGAACAGGTAGAAACACGATATTCCCCTATGATTTTTGAAGCTAAAAATAAACATAGCCTTGGTGATGTTGAGATAGTTTTTGTGGTGGCAAATAAAGAACAAGGTTCTAATTCTAAAAGTGGGCCACTTTTCACCGGTGTTGCCCAAAAAATCGCCACAAACGGTAAGCGGGCTGATGCACTAAGCCTAAATTATACTTTGGGTAATTTCACAGTCGGCTATTCAAATAATCTTGCCTATATGGCAGCTAAGAAGGTCGCCGAAAACCCTGGTGGCATTTACAACCCGCTGCTGTTTTACGGGCCAACCGGAGTGGGTAAAACTCATCTTTTGCAGGCAATAGGTAATGAGGTTAGTGACAAAATCATGGATGCCAAAGTTTTATACGTGACTGCGGAAAGATTTACGAACGACTACATTGAATCGCTTAATAATAAAACACAACAATTTTCCAGACAAAAATATAGAAGTGTAGATCTGCTCTTGGTTGACGATGCCCAGTTTTTGGCCGGTAAGGAGAGTACACAGGATGAATTTTTCCACACTTTTAACGAACTTTGCCTGAGTGGCAGACAAGTCGTAATTGCCAGCGACCGCCACCCGAGTGAGCTTGCCAGAGTTAAAGAGCGGCTTGTTAGCAGGTTTTTGGGGGGGATGACTGCTGATATTGGTTATCCTGATCTGGAGATGAAAATTGCCATACTGGTTTCCAAATGTAAGCAAAAAAACATTAAGATAGATAGAGAAATACTTGCCTATATTGCTGGTGAATGCCAAGGCGGAGCTAGAGAACTTGAGGGTGTTTTAATCGCAACCTTAGCGCAACTGAAGCTTTCGGGTGGTAAATCAAACTTGAATTCGATTAAAGAGCTCATATCTAAAAACAAACCGCCCGCACAGATTAAGGTTAGCCCCGGCAAAATTATAGGTGCAGTTTGTAAGCATTTTAGAATCGAAGAGGCTTTGCTGTGCTCTGCATCAAGGCGGGCTAAAATAGTGGGTGCAAGACAACTGTTGATGTATCTTTTGAGGCGCGATCTTGGCCTTTCGTTATCCGCAATCGGCTCGCTTGTTGGTGGGAGAGATCATTCTACGGTAATTCACGGAATTGGAAAGGTTGAAAAGATGTTGGGCAGAAACCTAGACGTGCGTGACGAAATTTACAGAATCGGCGCTATTTTCAACAAGTGACTGTTGGTTTTCAACAGTTTTGGGTAGGTTGTCAACAATAATTTCAACAAGTTTTCGGCTTCAGCCAATGATTGGTTATGCAGTTTTCAGCCTTGATATTACTACTACTTAATAAAATATAAAATAAAGTGCGACTAAAGAATTAGTTTATTCGCTTGTTGTTGACATAGACTTTGTTTTTGGGGCGGTATATAATCACTAAGATTGTACTTCTGCCTTTAGATAGCGTCTACTTTTCGCAATGAAGTTTACAATTTTACAATCTGAGTTTGCAAAAGCACTGAATATCAGCGGGAAGTCTTTGCTTACCAAAACAAACCTTCCGATACTTTCCAATATTTTAATTAAAGCCGAGGATAGCAAACTGGAAGTTGTGTCAACAGACCTTGAGACAGCAACAAGAGCGATAGTAAAGACCAAGGTAGGGGCGGAAGGAGAGATAACAGTGGCAGGCAGAACACTTTCCGAATTTATTTCCCAGCTCCCGGAGGGTGAGGTAGTTTTTGAAAAACTAGGGGGTGAGGTAGTCGTAAGCACCAAGGGATATAATGCCAGGCTTGCAACAATGCCACCCGAAGAATTTCCGGCAATACCAAAAATAGAAAAGGGGATAACAATTGAGTTTGAAGCGCCAGATTTTGTGCGTGGCGTAATAAGGGTTGCCTTTAGCGCAGCTCAGGACGAGGGAAGGCCGGTTTTAACAGGGGTTTTGGGTGAAATTAATAAAAATAAGTTGGCGATGGTGGCCACGGACGGTTATAGATTGGGGTTTGCGGAAATTAATCTTGGGAAGACAACAGGGGTCCCAAGTCTAAAAATGATAATCCCCGCCAAAGCAGTGAGCGAGGTGGCCAAGATACTGGCTGATATGGGGATGATTGATGGGGCTGGTCAGGCAGAAAAGAGTAGGGATAAGATTAAAATGGTGGTTGGTGAAGCATTAAATCAGGTCAATTTTAGAATTGGAGATTTAGCCAAAGAAGGAGTGGAGGTGGAGTTTACTTCAAGATTAATAGAAGGAGAGTTCCCAAACTGGCAAAAAATTATTCCCTCCGTCTTTAACACCAAGGTAATAATTGACCGGCAAGATTTTATAAGACTGGTTAGGATTGCCTCAATTTTTGCCAGAGATTCAGGTAATATAGTGCGTTTAAAATTGGAGGGTGACAAAAACGGTAAAAAGGGGGTTTTTACAGTCAATGCCGCTAGCAGCCAAGTCGGCTCGAGTGATGCTTCATGCGAAGTTGGGCTAACGGGTAAGGGCGGAGAGATTGCTTTCAATTTCAGGTATCTTTTGGAAATACTTTCGGTTGTAGAGGACGAGCTTATCACTTTTGAAATGAATGAGAGTTTGAACCCGGGCAGGATCACGGGGCAAGATGCCAAGGACAACTTCTTCCATATAATCATGCCGGTGAGATTGCAAAGCTAGTGCTTTGCAGTATACAGTTGACAGTTAGCGGTTGACAGAGCGGAAATGATTAATTTTGAAAAGCTGATAGTTTATCAAGAAGCTATAAAATTAGCGCTGGATATTTATAAGCTGACAAAGAATTTTCCTAAAGATGAAACTTTTGGTCTAATTAGTCAGCTAAGAAGGGCTACAGTATCAATATCTCTAAATATAGCCGAAGGTTCTTCAAGGAGCAAGAAAGAATTTGCTCACTATTTGGATATGGCCCGTGGTTCTACATATGAGTTAATTCCTCTTCTTAAAATTTCCTCTGAGTTGGGTTTTATCGGAACCAAAGAATACATGAGGTTTTATCAG
>MFBQ01000029.1:0-5850 GCA_001776475.1 Candidatus Curtissbacteria bacterium RIFCSPLOWO2_01_FULL_41_18 | reverse complement strand
TAACATAGTTGCTCCCGGCTTACTTTCTACCGAGCTTTACATGCGATCTAGCGGGCTGAAAAAGGAGATTAATAGAGTGTTGGGGGAAGAGATAGTTGGGAAGATTAGGTTTAAGGCTTCGTGATATAATTACTCCCAATGAAGAAAGTAGTTATTAACCAATACATTGTAGCCGATCCAAGGATTTGTCATGGCAAGCCAACCTTCAGGGGTACGAGGATAATGGTCTGGCAGATACTGGAGATGTTAAAGGCGGGCGCAAGCACTAAAGATATATTAAAAGAATTCCCCAATTTAAACCAAAAATATATTAAAGCCGCTCTTGAATATGCCAGTTCATTGACCAAAGAAGGTTATGTCATCATCAACACAACCCCCCAAATTTCTACTTGACGAAAATGTCCACCTAAGTCTTTACAAGTATTTAAATGGTAAGGGTGTCGATGTGAAGCTTGTTCCAAAGTCAGCATCCGATGAACAGGTTGCCGTAATATCCAAAAGAGAAAAAAGGGTGTTGGTTACAAACGACGAAGATTTTTGTAGTTATGACAGTGATGAGTTGTATTGTGTAATCTGGTTACGGGTGCCTCAAGGAGATATTGATACTTTGCTAAGTTCTTTTGGGGGGTTAATCAAATCTATGAAAAGTTTTATGGGTAAGTTGGTTGTTCTTAAAGCAAAAGATTGGGATGAGTTTGAACTGGGGAAGGAGTTTGAGTAGAAGTACGCTTTGAGGGACTGGAAAAGGGGATAAACAGGGTTTTGGGGAAAGAGTTGGTTGAGAAGATAAGGTTTATGACTGGTTAATTAAGTTTTTACGTTTTTATTGCAGGAAGGTAAACGACTATATCTTGTTCGCCAACATTTTCGTAAGTTGCTTCCCCTTTGAAAACAAAAATTGGTTGAAGGTAGCCTGTTGAACCATCATCAAAATATGCAAACTCAACGCTTGTTAAGTTTGCAGAAATAAGCTTTTTGTTGTTTTTGGGGTCGTCAATACCGGGGGTGAAGTTAACAATTTCACCCTCTCCATTAATTAGTTTTGTTTTTGCATCTTCTAGGTTTACCAAAGTGAAATTTCTGGAACTGTCTTTGGCAATTCCTGAATATTGATACGAGATCTTTATTGGGGTTCGGAGCTTATCTACCCAAACCGATATCGGGGAAGTATTGCCAAATTGGTAATATACTGGTGTATTTTGGATTTTTCTGCCATAATTAACCTTAATACTACTGGCTTCGGCTAAATTATCTGTATATTCAATTTCTTCTCCACCTTTAATAAATTGTGCGTTTTCGACAAAAATGTCATGTCTATTGAGCGTGTGATCTTTTAGAAAATCTTGTGCGGCGTTGGCTGCTTGTACGGGTTCGGTGATGGTTGGTAATGGTGCTGAGCCGATATCTGGTTTGGCATATTGAGCAGTATGTATGTATTCTATTTGTCCCGTCTCAAGCGTTATAGTAAGTGTTTTTTTTATGTTTTTATTTTGCCAAATTAATGTTGTGTGGCCATTAGCACCTCTTGTGATTCTGGGAGATGTGGTAATCGAAAAAGTATTGGCAATGCTTCCGGCTTGTTGTTGGTTTATTGCGGAACCAGAAATTTTATAGACGGGAGCTTCGTGAGGAAGATTTGGGGTTCCAAGATTAAAAGTGATGTTGCGAAGAGGTGTACTGTCAACTTGCGGTGGTAGATTGATAACTGGCGAAGAAATTTGTTCTGGAACAGCAGGTGGTTTAATTACCTCTTTTGGTTTTATGATTTTTAGGCTGATTACGATAAGAAGAACTATAATTATGGCTAGAAAAGCTAGCCCGAGTAATATTTTTTTTGGCGTAAGTGCTAGATCAGCAAGCCGCATTTAATTATCTGTTACGTAATAGCGAATTTGCCCGGAATTTATTTGACTTTGGATTGTATTGTATATCTCTGTAATGTCAGCGTCGCTATGCCTTATGCAGCCCGAGCTGCCACTGTCAGTAAGCCTACTGCTGCTCCCGTTTGTACCGTGAAGCCCAAAATTCCCTCCGAGCGTCCAGTAACATTGTTGGTTCCGAGCTGGGCCACATTCATTGTAAGGAACTGGGCCATTACACCCATTTGGATTTAAGGGGTCTGGGTTGTTACACAAAGGGGAAACGTCATCAAACGGTATATTGAGCGTGATGAAATAGGGCCCCATAGTTCCGCCTGGGTTTGTTATACTGCCGTTAATCAACCAATATTCCATACCAACTAGTTGTGGCAGTGGGGTTGGATCATCAAATGGGATACCGGTGTTTACAGTGTACGTTTTTAGGAGTTCACTGTTATTAGGATCGCCTGGGATTCCTAAATAAAGGCCTTCGGTTTCAGTGGCGTTAACGTCGGTTTTTCTGTGGAGCAAGAACCAGTACTGGCGGGCATTGAAATTCGGGTCACGGGTTACATATGGAGGGCTGCATGGAATTTCAGGTGTATCGCAGTTTGCTGGAGTAATAGCTGCTGGAATGTTTGGTGGTGCGAGGGCAAGATTATGGAATTCCCAATGCAGGTGACTGCCGAAAACGTTACCTGTTTCATTCATTTCACCTAATTTTGTATCCGGTGTAACAACATCACCTTCGGAAACAGCAATATTTGCTAGCAAGTGCCCATACCAAATAGTAAATGTACTTGCTGCATCACGTAAAACGACATAGTTTCCTAGGCCTTCGTCACAGCTATTATTAGGTGCGCAATAATAAACTGTGTCAACGAACCCGTTAATAGTTGAATAAACTGGTGTGCCGATATCATTGGCAATGTCCATGGAAGGGTTGGATATTCTATAATGGCTTGTATTTCCTTCAGGTCCTTGTGTTACCCAGCCATCAGTTGGCCAGTTGCCGATAGAAGCATCTCCTGGTGCAATGATCCCACCAGGTTGTTGTTCAACTTCCGGGTTAAAAAAGGTGGCGGCGGTGGTGATGCCGACAATCGTGCCGACGGCAATTATTCCAAAAACGCCACTACCTACGGAAATTGCAGCCAGCCCGGAGGGGATAGCAATAGAGCTTAAAGCGCCTACAAGGCCTCCTGCAGCGCTGGCCAGACCCCCGAGAATGCCGCCGCCAGCTGCCATTATGCCTCCAAAGACTGAGGATAGAGCGCTGGCTGCTGTGCTCATCAAGCCGCCGAAAGCTACTGCGCTTGTTGACGGGGCAGCTGTCAGAAATGCCTTAATCTGAGCCCAGCCACCTCCCAGCAAATAACCAATACCGGCGCCAATAAGAGCGCCGAGAGGACCGCCGACGACAAATCCGATTGTGGCGCCAGCAGCTGCACTGGTCGCCGGAGCGCCGATTGTAGCGGTTATAGAGGAAAGAACCTTACCGGCTGCATAACCGATACCGGCGCCAATGAGCGTACCAAGATATCCACCGATTACACCCCCCATAGCCATTCCCGTTAATGTAAAAACAGGGATTAAAGGAGCCAATGGTGGAAATACAGTAGCCAAAGCGGTTCCAACGGCCGTACCTGCTGTAGCTCCTGCAGTAGCTCCAACATATGTCCCGACAGTACCTCCAACACCAGCGCCTACACCTGTGCTAACGGCTGTGGTCGAGCCTGCCGCCATGCCGTAACCTATCAACCCGCCGGCTATACCGCCGATCGTACCACCTACAAAGCCGCCGATAGCTGCGCCTGCCAAAGTAAAGAAAGGTATTGAAAGGCCAAAAGTAAAGGGTGCAAGGGCAACGCCTATTTGGAAGCCGATGACGGCGCCAGCGCCCGCACCAACTCCAAAGCCGATGGCAGCACCCATCAGAAAGCCGGTCAAAGCAGCTTTGCCAAGCATGGCAAAATAGATTCCAAAACCCAAAAACACTCCACCAGTGACTTTGGCTATGCGTCCCATGATGCCCGCAGCTTTGCTGGCGATTATGGCCTGCGGGGTAGATTTGGCGATTAGGCCTTTACCCATACCAAAGGCAGATCGAGACGAGCCTAAGCTAATACTCAAAAGATTGCCTAAGGTGAAGTTGCCTAAGCCGTGGGCCATGGCGCCAAAAGTACGGTTGGCTAAAAACTGATTGGGGTGTCTGGCTAGTGCCAGCCGAGGTACAAAAAGATGCTGGTCGCCAAAGTAGGCATCGGTTACAGCTTGGCTGGTTGCCGAAACCCAGCCAAGTCTTTGTCTTGAAGGCAGAGAGTTGTGCCAGGAGACGAAGGTTTGGTAGCGTCGGGGGTTTTTGGCCTTGAACTTTTCGGCGGAAGCGATGACCCCCAGCTGGGTTTGGACTACGTTGTATCTCTTAGCCTTTGGGTAAGGCAGCGATCCCTTTAGTTTCAGTTCGGCTTCCAATCCTTTAGCTTCGGCTGCGAGTTTTTTAGCCTGTTGCGGGAGGTGCCCGCTAGCAGTCATAGCTGTCCAATACGCTTGGGTCTGGAAATTAGTGTTTGTGGCCAGAGCGATGCCGGTCCCCCAGTTGGCAAGGCCGGGGGCGGCTTTAGTGAAAGTATTTAGCTTTGGCTGGGCAGAGCCAAGACCTAGTCTTTCGAGTTGATCTCTTGTAAACGGTCTAAGCCTAAGGGCATCGGCCAGCTCATCGGGGAATTGAGCGAGATTAACCCGAGACGTTAGAGTCTTCGCTTGGGAGCCAAGGTTACCGGCGACTTGTTCGCTAAACAGCCGGGATGATTTTTGATGAACTTCCCCTTGGACTTTTTGAAACTGGGCAAATGAAGGAATTTGGGCACCGCTTTCTTTGGCCAGGGCATCTTTAAAATCTTGGGCGTAGCTTTGCAAATAAGATTTAAGGTTGCCGGAAAGAGCAGCGGTTTCGGTCCTTGTGGCCAGCGGGTGTTGGCTTTTTAGGGTTTGACTGACTTTTAGATCGATGACCTCTTGGACTTGTGGGCTAAGTTTTTCAAGCTGGGATATGCGGGAGATGTTTGAAAGAACCGCAACTTTTTCCAAATCTTGCTGGTGGGTGGTGGCAATTTGAGAGGCCAATGGGGCTGCTTTTTCAAGGAGTTTGCCAATATTTTGTTTTTGGGGATTAGGAATTAGTGCAGGCTCAACAAGGACGGTGCTGACTAGGCTATCGGCGATGACATCCGGGGCTTGGCTCATATCGACGACCTTGGGTATGTTTTCCAGGGTTTCACGAGAGACTTCTTGGGCGATTTGGGCGGTTAGTTGATCAACTTGTTGAGCGGATAACCCTTTGGGGGCGATTGCGGTGATAAATGATTTTACTTGTGGGGTCAGGTCGGCAGTAAGCATTTCTGCTGTCTGGTTTTTGTGCTTACCAAGAACAGTGTCTATTTCTTCTAAGACAAGGGTTGTTGAAGCGGCTTTGGATAGAGATGCCGGAGATAAAACTGTTTCCCTTTTGTGTTCTTGACCTTCCTGCTTTTTGGTTTCTTTAAGGACTTCTTCAATTTTCTGGGGATCGTGCGAGATAGACTCAAGGTTAGTCGAGCCGACTTTTTGGAAGACCCAGTTCTCGACTTGCTCTATGGAGGTTAATTTAAGATCTGGAAATTGGGCGTGGACTTCTTCTTTTGTGGGGAATCTTTTGCCGGCGCCTCTTTTGGGGTCTAGGACATATTCAAGAGCCCAGGCGCCGGCTTTGGCAATGGCGGCTCTATCGATTTCTTCGGCAGCTTTGACAGGCATCCTTCGGCAGGCTTCCACCAAAGGCGGACAGGCAGGATAAGTTCTACGTAGACTAACAAAGCCTATCGACTTGGCAGGCCTAATTTAAATATAACATGAAGTTCGGGATACTCGGAATACTCAGCCAAATCAGAAAGTCAGACTGTCAGTCAACCAGAATATTTGATCATCAGAGTCGCTGATTATCTGATACCTG
>MFBQ01000028.1:1367-9207 GCA_001776475.1 Candidatus Curtissbacteria bacterium RIFCSPLOWO2_01_FULL_41_18 | reverse complement strand
CTAAAACTGGCGTATTGTCAACTCCTCTTGCCAAATTAAAAAGATGATAAGACCAAAACGGCCCAAAGTTATCATATAGAAAAGAAAACGTGCAAGCTCTGAGTGCCGGAAAATTATCAATGCCCAACTTTGCCAAACGGGCACAAAGTCTATATCCAAGCCCGCAGACATCGGTTAACTTGCACTTATCTAAAACTTTAAATAAATTGTCTTCTGTTATCCAGAACAAACCGTCAAGTTTTATTTGGTTTGATCCAAGCTTAGCCAAAAGTCTATTGTGGGAAATTCCAACAGAACAAGTCATCCACTCACCAACTTCCCTGCGAAGCCTGTCTTTTATCTCCAAAGCTATATTAAAAGCATTACACCAGAATTTTTCTGTTTCGGTAACATCTATAAAACACTCATCCAGCGAAAACACTTCACAAAGTGGAGAATAATTGGCGCAAATTTTAATAAAACGTAGGCTCATTGCCTCATACTTTGCAAAATCGGCAGGTACTAAAACAATCTGCGGGCAAAGTTTTTGAGCGTCATTTACGCGAGATCCTGTTGTCACCCCGTACTTTTTAGCTTCATATGAAGCAGCAATAATGCAAGTTCGGCCACGAGCCTTAACAACACCTACCGGTCTGCCTTGCAATTTTGGATTTGTTTGCTGCTCGGCCGTTGCAAAAAAGCTATTTAAATCGGCATGAAGAATTATCCGCTTATCGTTCATGGTTCATCGATTATCGTCTATTGCCAACAACTATTTACTATTTACACCTCATGTGGCATTATTTTTTAAATTTAATAAGTTGTCTTCGCCATTTCATGGCGATAGGGAAGATGTGAGAAGAATCGGCTACAGAGTCAAAAAAGACCCACACTTTGATAGGCTCGTCGATTTCGGTTTCGTAAGACATGGTAGATAAATCAAAAATTAAAATGCAAAAATCAAAATTATGGAAGTTCTCGATTCACTCGAACAATAATTTTTAGATTTAAAATGTAATTTTAATATTTGATCTTTGATATTTAATATGACTATTCTACCCAAATAAAACCCGAAGTGTCAACCTTACGACTTGTTCGAGATTGGTTCTGCATTCAGCCGAAGGGTTAATGAGATAACCATCTGAGATTGGAGAAGGTAGTAATTTAGCTTTGGTTTGACTTCTAGTTAAAAGTCAATTATAGTTTTTCTCAATAAATAAAGCTTAAAATGACTGAAAGAGAAAGTGATTTTGGAGCTGATGAAGAGGGTCAGGTTAGATTTGTTCAGGTTGATAGGAAAATAGGTGGGCTAAATCTTCAAATTGATACTGATGAGGGTTTTGTGATCGGCAATTTTTTGAGGATATATCTGCTTTCATATAAAGGGCCCAAGATAGTATTGGAGACGCAGATAGTCAAAGAAAGTCAGGAATATGCTAGCCAGCTGCACTTTTTTGATCATAATGTATTGTATCAATTAGAAGGTACAGATATTTTTATAGCGGCAGGATTACGTGAATTTGGTAGTGGATTTCGAAATTTACATTTTGTAATTAATGCTCCTCGAGATATTCCAATCGTCAGAACACAAATATTAAATAAATAGCTTTAATAATCCTTCTACTTTGTACAGCCCTTCGGTAAATTATTGATAGCGAGCAAAGTCGAACTACTCAGGCCGTTCAGGTTCTGAGAGACTTCAGGCTCGAAGAGCTCTTCGAGCATTAGAGATTGGTAATGTAAGAGTTGTTATCTTAAAATAACCCAACAGCCTAAAAACCTAACGGCCCAACAACCTGACCAATGTTTCCAATTCGTGACAGTCAAAACTCCAATAAATTCCCGTTTGTCAACCTGGCACTAATAACCATCAACATCTACGTATTTTTTCAGGAACTTATAAATCCTGACATTGAAGCATTTATCGCCCAATATGGCCTTATACCAGCAAACGTAGACTTTACCAATATCCAGATGTTGACACCCTTTTTAACATCACTTTTCATACATGCCGGATTCTTGCACATTATCTCCAACATGTGGTTTCTCTGGATTTTCGGCGATAACGTAGAAGCTGCCATGGGCCATCTCAAATACCTTGTCTTTTACTTATTCAGCGGTATTGCGGCAAGTTTTGTCCAATATTTGTTTATTTCAAACTCAATCCTTCCTATAATAGGCGCCTCAGGTGCTATTGCCGGTGTTCTTGGAGCCTATCTTAGGTATTTTTCTAAAAATAAAGTTGACACTCTGGTGCCAATTTTTGGCTTGCCCATAATAATCGCATTGCCGGCAAATTTTATTCTTATTTATTGGTTTTTTACTCAAGCATTTAACGGGGTTGCCTCAATTATTGTTGAAACAGCTTCCATTGGCGGTATCGCTTATCTTGCTCATACCGGTGGCTTTGCTTCCGGATTCCTCTTTTCAAGTCTGTTTGTCTGGCAAAGAACCTCAAACTGGAATAAAATATAAATAGCAAATCCAATGATAATTCAATCTTATAGACAGTACCTGGATTTTTTGGAAAAGACACTTTATAAAAAAACTTCCAAACTTAAGAAATCTCTGATTCTTGTGCTTATTCTCGGCCTTATCATAGCAGGCACTTTTTCCGCTTTCTTCGTCTACTACGCTAAAAAGATTTCAATATCACATGCCCAAGGTCAGTACTTAGAGCTTGCTAATGATGGATTTTTCAAAACAAAGCAATCACTTGATGAAACTATCTCGTTGTTTAAAGTAGCCGGTACAAAGGTTCAAGTGGCCAGTCAACTAAAGGACAATCAAGAAGCAACAAGTAGTTATTTTCTCTCGCTTGACCAGACTCAAAAAGTTCTCTCAAGAATCGAAGCTGTTAAAGGTAATATTTCTTTTCAGAAAACTGTACTTCAAAAAACTAATGTGCCGCAAGTTTATTCCGGCTTGAATGCGGATCTTATAACTTTTTATCAAGAAACAGAAAATATTTTAGACAAGATTTATAAAGACCACCAGTTCATAAAGGATATCCATATGGCATTGGGACCCAGTCCATATTTAGCCAGTATATCCGATGAATCACTCTGGAAAGAAGGCAGGGAAGACCAAATTAAAAACTATTACCAAAATACTAAAAGCGATGTCAACAAGGCTCTTGATAATTTTTCAAAGTTAAATGTGCCCGAAGATTTTAAAGCTTACTACGACGCTCAAGTTTCCTATCTTGAATTGCTTGCCAATGTCTCAACTAATATTTTGAGCACTCTTTCAAGTGATAAGCCGCGCAGTCCCGATTCTGCAACAAGACTTGAAGAAGCTTATCAAATCTTAATCGGTGCTAAACGGGAAAATGATGTTCTCTCCCAAGAACTGCTGTTGGAAAACGAGAAACTAACAGCTTTAAAAGGAAACCTAAATTACCTGGCAGCGGTTAACCTTAAACAAAATTCACTTGAAGAAAGGTTGAGCGACGCTGTTTCAGATGCTCAGGGCAAGTGATTTCTTAAAATATGTTTTAGGCTCTTTACAAACCAATATCGAAATTTGTTAAAATGTAAACTAAGGAAAGGAGACTAAAGATGGACCCTAACGATAACCAAAATCCAGTTGGTCAAGATCCTACCAACACGGATGATTCACCAGGGATGGGGGCTGGCGATCAGACTCAAGATCAGCCTCAAACCCCCACGACTCCGGATGTAACAACGCCCAACGAAACTCCAACGCCGGCGCCAGAGTCAAATCCGCCAGCAGGTGGTAATTCAGCTGGCGAAGAAATCGCCCCGCCACCACCTGTTGTCGAAGACAATGAGCCTGGCACATCGTCTAACGATGGATCAAGTGGCGCATCAGCCTAAGTTATTACAAATAGGGCGCACGTTTGTTGACATTAGACAGCGCAAGTCCCTATCCTGAGATTAGGGGACGATTAGTTGACGCTTCACGTATTCAAGCGAAAAATAACCAAAGGCTTTGTAATAGTTTTTCTTATTTTCTACGGATTACTTTTCTATTCTGTGGGGAAGTACGAGCCGATAAATAAGTTATTTAAATCAAAGGTCAACTCAATTCAGAAAATTACCAATAGTTCACTAGAAAAACCCCTACCATACGCTGATACTCAAACGCCAGAAGTTATAGGATCCCATGTAAAACTTTGCGCCAATACTGTTTATGGCTATCAATTAGCCTACCCGGGTGACTGGTTTACAACTTATAACTCAGATGACCAAAAATGTCGTTTCTTTGCTCCTTATTCCTTTGTAATCACTAAACTAGTTGAGGATAGTTTTGCGCCAATAGAAATAGAGGTAATTCCTCCCTGGCAGTGGGAAAATACAGTCAAGTTTTATGAAAATCCTAATGAGTTTTATAATGTTCTCTCGTCCCAAAACGTTGAAATCGCCGACAAGATCGTTAAGAAAATCGAAACCGCCTCAACCGGCTCAGCAACAATTCCAAGAGGTTTTACTAAAGTGACTTATTTGGTTCTCGACGCTAAAATACCTCTTAGAATTTCGTATGTGCAACTTGAATCAACCGACAACGTTAACGGGTACAAGGATGATTTGAAGCAAATCGTGGAAAGCTTGAAATACTTTTAGGGCAGAGAATAAGAAAAGGCCTCTCTTGCGAGAAGCCCTTTCAAGTTGCCTATCTTGCGATAAGCAGCTATTTATACAACGGGAAAAATTAGTTGTCAACCCCCCAAATTAAAGCTAAAATGCTATATTAAATCGTTGTGAGACAACAAGACGCAAGAAAAATTTATTCTGTTTCTGAAGTTAACTATTTTGCAAGGCTTGCTCTTGAACAAATGGTCTTTTGGGTTGAGGGAGAAATATCGACCCTAAAGAAAAACCCCGGCTACAATTTTTTTTACTTAGATTTAAAAGATGATCTTGCCATTTTACCCTGCATTATCGACGGTAACATCATTTCTCAATTAGCAAGCGAACCATTTGGTCAATACATTTTGGCTTTTGGAGAGTTAAGCTTATACGAGCCCCTTGGAAAATATCAATTTCGAATACATCAAATTGAACCGGCAGGCGAAGGCTTAATTCTCAAAAAGCTGCATGAAACAATTGCCAGGCTCAAAAAAGAAGGGATATTTGACCAAAAGTATAAAAGGGAAATTCCCCGCTACCCCAAAAAAGTTTGTGTTGTTACTTCATACGGTTCTGATGCTTGGAACGATTTTAAAAAACATACCCGAGACAAAATCCCCTTTATTAAATTGTACGTAGCTGATGTCAGGGTCCAGGGACCAAGATCTATACCACAGCTTCTTGAAATTTTGCCACTTGTTGATAAAGGCGGTTTCGACGTGATCGCAATTACAAGAGGAGGAGGATCGCTTGAAGATCTTGCAGCCTTTAACAACGAGTTGGTCGCAAGAGCAATTTTTAAAATGAAAACACCAACAATAGTCGCTATTGGGCACGAGACCAATGAGTCCCTGGCTGAATGGGTTGCTGATAGGCGAGCTTCAACCCCGACTGACGCTGCCAATATCATTACCCAAGGCTATGTCCATTTTTTAGAAAAGCTTGCAAACTTAAAACAGCAACTACAATTAAGATCAAATTATTATTTTTCGACTAATTTTCAAAAACTGGACTATAATTTTTATCAACTTCAAAGAATTAAAACCAGTTTTAAAGATATTCCTCACAGGCTCAACACGCTAAAGGAATCGTTAAAAAGACACAAGCAACTGATAACACAAGCCGACGAGAAGCTAAAAAAAGTTCTCCGGGATATGGCCATGAACACCAAACTCTTAATTGCAAAAAATAGCCAAAAGCTGGAATCTGCCAAGAGAACACTCATGGCGCTTTCTCCCAAAAATACGCTTGAAAGAGGATATTCAATTGTAGCCGACAACAGTGGTAAAATTGCCAAAAGTATTGATTCTATTGTCGTTGGCAGTACGGTTGCAGTAAAATTGGTTGATGGTAGCTTCAAATCATCGGTTAAATCTAAAGTAATATATGACAAAAGATCCGGGCACTCTTAGTTTTTCGAAAGCACTACATCGACTTGAAGAAATTATTAATAAACTTGAAGATCCTAACCTTGACCTGGAGGAAGGCCTCAAACTTCTAGAAGAAGGTGTAAGATTGCACAAATCATGCAAGGATAAATTAACACAAGCAAATGTTAAAATAACTAAGATCCTCAAAGAGGATCCGGATAACTAATACGGATATTAAAAGGAGGTGATTTATTATAACTAATCAAAAAGTTGGGACAGTCACCCATTATTATGACAAAATACAAGTAGCGGTGGTCAAATTAACAAAAGGAGATCTTAAGATTGGCGATAAAGTAGAGTTTTTGGATAAAAGCGGTTCCCCTTTTACCCAAACTGTGTCCTCAATGCAGATAGAACATGCAAATATTGATATCGCAAAATCTGGAGACGAATTTGGCCTCAAGACTGAAAAACCTGTGAAGACAAATTCACCAATTACCAAAGTAGCATGATTTATATTCTTCACGGGGATGATGTCTTCGCCTCTTATAATAAATTGCAAAACATATTAAAAAGCTACCCAGAATTTGAAAAAGTAAGACTTTCGGCCGATAAAAATAGTCAGGAAGATTATTACCTCTCAGTTTTTGCAAAAGACCTTCTGAGTGAGAAAAAAGTCATTATTTTGGAGAATTTTTTGACAGCCAAAAAGATTAGTTTTGGCCAAATGGAAAAAATTCCCAAAGATATACCGGTCTTTTTTTGGGAAAAATCGGCTATCAATACCGGTACCTTTAAAAAAAACCCGAGTCTTGCAATTGAAGAGTTCAAACCAGCGCCAACCCTATTTTACTTTCTAGACTCCATTTCAAACAACTCGAAAAGATCGATCGATTTTCTAAATAAACTGGGCAGCAGTAGCCAAGGCCTGATCTGGCACTTAACTGCCAGAATACTCCTTTTAATGTTAGTGAAACTGAATGTCAAAAAAGACATGGCATCGCGAGTAACCGGTAGACAAATAGCAGACTGGCAATGGCAGAGGCTTTCGGCCCAAGCAAAAATGCTAAGTGTTACAACACTTTTTAAACTTTACGATGCACTTTTAAAACTTGATTTTATGATAAAAAGCGGCACTTCAAACCTTGATGAAAATACTTTAATTTCGCTCTTACTTCTTAAGTATCTCAAGTCCAGCCAAAAATGATACAATTGAAAAAACTGCCCCAACTATGGTTTGGGTCGAAAGTGTCAGTGCTTCATGCAAGATATCGTTTGGTTCTCAGATGTAGATAAAGACGACATTGGGCTCGTAGGTGGTAAAGGTGCAAATTTGGGTGAGCTTTACAAAATAAAAATACCAGTCCCGGATGGATTCATAGTTACATCACAAGCCTACTTTAACTGCATTAAAGCCTCAGGCATACTTGATAGGATTCGTTCACTTCTATACAACCTGGACGTTGAAAATCCCACACAACTTGAGTCAAAAGCTAAAGCTTGCCAAGATCTCATAAAACAAATAAAGCTAGGTAAAGATCTTCAGGAAAAGCTCTATAGTTTTTACAAAAAATTATCCGGTACACAAGACGTCTATGTTGCTGCTCGCTCTTCTGCAACCGCCGAAGATCTTCCACAAGCCTCCTTTGCCGGTCAACAGGCAACTTTTTTAAATATACGAGGTAAGGAAAATCTCAAAAAAGCAATCATTGACGCCTGGGCATCACTTTTTGAGGCAAGGGCTGTTTTTTACAGGGCTCAAAAAAACTTTGATCACTTGAAAGTCGGCATTGCCGTTCCAGTGCAAAAAATGATCCAGTCGGAAACCAGCGGGGTTATGTTCACAATTGATCCGGTTACTAACGACAAAAACAAAATAGTCATTGAGGCTATTTTCGG
>MFBQ01000028.1:223-1273 GCA_001776475.1 Candidatus Curtissbacteria bacterium RIFCSPLOWO2_01_FULL_41_18 | reverse complement strand
CAAGACAAACAACTTGTGCTTACAAAATCGGGTAACAAAGAATTAAACGTTTCAAAATCCTACAAAAAATCCCAAAAATTACCAGACGAATTTATTATTGAACTTGCCAAAATCGGTAAAAAAATAGAAAAGCATTACTTTTTCCCTCAAGATATCGAATGGGCATTCCAAAACAAAAAACTCTACATTGTTCAGACCAGACCGGTCACCACTACTAACCAAACATTGAATCAAAAAGGTTTATCAAAAAATGACCCCGCAAAGAGCAGCAAAGTTATAGTGCAGGGGGCTGCTGCATCTCCTGTTATAGGGACGGGACGGGTCGTGATTGTTAAAAACATCAATCAACTTTCAAAAGTTGCCAAAGGCGATGTTTTGGTAACCGAGATGACAAACCCCGACTTTGTACCTGCAATGAAAAGGGCCGTAGCTATTGTTACGGACAGAGGAGGTCGAACTTCGCACGCAGCTATAGTCTCAAGGGAGCTGGGTATAGCCTGTGTAGTGGGTACGGAAAATGCAACCAAAAAACTTAAGGAGGGAATGATAGTCACAGTTGATGGATCAAAAGGTCTGGTTTATAAGGGTCAAATTGCCAAAAACCAAAAACCTCAAGATTATCTACAAAAAGAAAAAACCCAGATATCTCATAAAACTGCTACACATCTGTACGTTAATCTGGCCGAGCCGGATCTAGCTGCCAAAATTGCTGCAAAAAATGTAGATGGGGTTGGACTTTTAAGGGCGGAATTTATACTTGCTCAGATTGGTACACACCCGAAAGAATTTATCGCCAGAGGCAACCAAGAAGAATTCATTGAAAAGTTAGTTAGGAGTTTATCTATTTTCGGCAAAGCTTTTGGTCGCCGCCCGGTTATCTATAGAGCAACTGATCTTAAATCAAACGAATACAAAGATCTCAAAGGGGGCGATAAATTTGAGCCGGTTGAGTCTAACCCAATGCTTGGTTATCGTGGAGCATTTCGTTACATTAAAGACCCTGATGTTTTCAAACTGGAACTCGAAGCAATTAAAAGAGTTAGGAAAAAT
>MFBQ01000028.1:0-191 GCA_001776475.1 Candidatus Curtissbacteria bacterium RIFCSPLOWO2_01_FULL_41_18 | reverse complement strand
GAGAACTGCCAAAGAGCTTGAAACAGTTAAAAGTATAGTTGAAGAAATGGGTCTTTTTGAAGATCCTCAGTTTGAGTTTTACATTATGGTTGAAACACCCGCTAACGTTATATCACTTGAACAGTTCATAAAGGTGGGCATTCATGGAGTCTCAATCGGCTCAAACGATCTTACAATGCTAATTCTGGGAA
>MFBQ01000027.1 GCA_001776475.1 Candidatus Curtissbacteria bacterium RIFCSPLOWO2_01_FULL_41_18 | reverse complement strand
TCATTAGCGCTTTGGGATTTTCTACGATTAATGCCCTTTACATGGCGTTTGCACTGACCTTTTCTTCAACAGTAATTATTATCAAGTTGCTTTCCGAAAAACATGATCTGCAATCGTTATATGGTAAGGTCGCGATTGGGTATTTATTAGTCCAAGATTTTGTGGCGATTTTAGCACTGATGATACTTTCCGGATTTGGCCAAGGTAAAATCCCGTCAGTCACCGTCCTAATTTTGATTTTTATAAAGGGGCTGTTTTTAGTCGGATTTGCTTATGGGATGGCCAAAACAGTGCTCAAACATGTATTTAGATTAGCCTCATATTCGACTGAACTGTTATTTGTTTCAGCAATTGCTTGGGCGTTTTTACTTTCGGCTTTGGCAGAACTTATGGGTTTTTCAATTGCTATTGGAGCCTTTTTGGCAGGAGTAGCCATTGCGTCATCTGCTTATAGAATTCAGATTTCTGCTCGCGTCAAGCCAGTTCGCGATTTTTTTATCATCATCTTTTTTATTTTACTTGGGGCGTCGTTGTCAACAGGAGCTGCCAAAGTACTGGTCTCGCATGTGGTCATACTTTCCGCCTTTGTTCTAATTGGTAATCCCCTGATTGTTTTTGCGATAATGCTTTCTTTGAAATTTAGAAATAGGACTTCTTTCTTGACTTCTGTAACAGTTGCGCAAATTTCTGAGTTTTCCTTGATTTTAATGTCTGTTGGGAGAATGCTAGGGCATGTAACAGGCAGTGCTGTATCGCTGGTTGCCGCAGTCGGTATTATAACAATAACCGTTTCTGCATATCTAATATTGTATGGTGGCCGAATTTACAGAAAGCTTGATAAGTATTTGGCCAAGTTATTTCCTCAGAAAGCTCATGATCCCTATGTGACCAATAGAGAAATTCTAAAAGACCATATTATTTTGATTGGTGCCGAGCAAATGGGATGGGATATTCTGGAGTTTCTTAAAAACAAAGTTAGCGATAAGCAAAAAATTGTGGTTGTGGATTTTAATCCCGAGATTATTAAAACTCTGACGGCTACAGGTTACACAGCAGTTTTCGGTGATGTTTCCGACCCGGAGGTTTTGGAGGAGTTGGAATTTGCTCACGCAAAGCTTGTGATAATTACCGATCCCGATGTCGTTGATAATTCGGTTCTTATCAAATTTGCAAAAGAGAAAAATTACAAAGGGCCGATTATCGCCGCCGCTTACTGGATTCATGATGCCATAAGAATTTATGAGGTTGGGGCAGATTATGTTGTTGTGCCGGAGACCGTAGGCGGCGAGCACATCTCAAAGATCTTGGCAGAGAATTGGCAAGATCTTGGCAAAATCAAAAAGGAGAAAAGCAAGCATTTTGAAGATCTGGTTTCCAGGAAGATCTTTTAAGACCCATCTGTTTATTTGTACTGTTTGATTATGACTGATAAAATTAATTTAGAGGGGATTTAGGATGGGAATGTTTGTCGGAAGGAGACCATATGGGGAATTTTGGGAGTTATTATAAGGGCGATCGCAAAAAGCCCAAAAAGGAGAAGCTTCAAAAACAGGCTTTTAAGATCGTCAAAATTCAGCCGGTTCCAACAGTAGAAATCATCGGGAGAAAAGGGAAGTAACCTTATTGGCGAGGTAAGCGTCAAAGGAAAATTTTTGGGCAGACTAAGCTTTGCTGATTATAGTGAGGTTTAGTTATGAGGAGATACTCTTCTGTTTCGCAAAGTACCAGGCAGGGTTGGCAAAAACATCAAGTTAAAAAGAGTTGGCAGAGTCTTTTCTCAGTCTTCATAACGATAACTCTAGTTTTTGCAATAATTAACGGTCTTTTTAAAAGTATATCCTGGAAAAGTAAAATAGCAAGTTCGAACTGGGATAGTAGGTCTGCCTTGGTGCTGGCTATTAATACGACCAATCCTTCTGTGTTTATATATCAGCCAGATTCTAGGCAAATGAGCATACTTTCTATTGCGCCCGACACAAATTACGAGACCGGGGATAGAAAAAATCCTATCGAGGTGATTTCAGAACAGATAGATGCTGATGTAAGTTTTACTAAGGTGATGTCACATGTTTTTGGCGCCAAAATAGATAATTATATTATGTTAAAAAACGAAAATATGATGGATGAGAGTTATTCGAAAAAATTTTTTGCAGACTTTGCATCTATTGTTACCCCTTTTGAATTATTGACAGCAGGATGGGGAAAAGATATCAAGAATACAAATATTACTCGAATAGATGCGTTTAAGTTATGGTGGCAGTTAAAAGCCTTAAGTGTAGAACGCTTAGCAATAGTGGATTTGTCAGGCCATAGAGAGGAAATCTTGACTGCGGATAATCAAAGGGTTTTAGGTGCGGATGTTGTTTCTTTAAACAGGGAAATTTCTAAGTATTTGCAAAATTTTGGGATAGTTAATGACGATTCCAAAATCCGGATTAAAAATTCTAGCGGCAGGGCAGATGCTGGTAAGCTTGCCTATAGTTTTGTGAGCAGTCTTGGAGGGAAAGTAGTCGAGATTGAAAATAGTGATGGGTTTTACGATAAGACATTTATTTTGGCGAAGAATAAAAGTTCTTACACAGCCAGTTATTTGGCAAAAGTTTTCAACTGTGATATAAAAGACACGCTTGAAGGAGATGCTTCCGATGGCCAAATCATATTGGTCTTAGGCCAAGATTTTGCCAAGGAGTATTTTGAATGATTTTTGTAATAGTCGCAATTTTGATTTTAATCTTTTCATTTATAATTGCCCTGGCTTCCTTGATAAGGGAACAAAGTAAGCAAGTATCATCTTCGGGTAGCAAAAGCCTATCTGCTGATGGTTATAGGCAGGAGATAGAGACAACACCTTCACAAATTGCAGATTTATCCAATGTGCAGGCCAGACTAAGTTCGGCGGAGGAGTCTTTGCCAGATGTTACTGGGGATCAAGGTTTTGGCAGGGAGCCATTTCTTTGGGAGCAGGGACAGGAGGCAGGGCAAGATCAGGCCGGTGAGCAATCTATCGCTGAGGCAGAGCGTAAGTTAGCGGCATATAAGTTACAAAAACAACAAAAAGTTGCCAGTGAAAATGAGGATACTTCCACCAAACAAGCGGGTAAAAACCAGAATTTGAGTGGGGAGTTTTTGCTAAGTGATCTTAAGTGAAGTTTTTGAGTTAAGCGTCTGGGGTTTTAAGCAAAAGCAGCAGTGTCTTTTTCGTGTTCGTACTTGCGGTTTTCCTGGAAAGAGGGCTGGTTAATAAATTTAGGTGCTCTTTCTATTTCCCTGATAAAAACTGTTAATGATTTGGTTGTGGCAAATTTAACATAAACTTCGTATTTATTACCTCCGTCAATATAAGCAAGAAGTCTGTGGGAAAAATCATCCGGTAGCGCCCCGAGATAGCTGCCATCCTGCATTGTAATGGAGATACTGTGTTTTTTAGGGTAAACCTGCAGTTTGTCGCCACAATTAAGCGATGCCAGTATTACCGGTGGAGCTAAGTTTAGAAGATTAATAATTTTGGTTTTGCCGGGTTCATAGAGAAAGACTGAGGATAGGTTTTGGGTAGGAGTTACCTTGCCGTTTTGATTATTTTCGAGTTTCTGAATTTTTTCCAGATTTTTTTTGGCAATGAGATTATATGGATCTAGCTCTAAAACTTTCTTGTAGGTTTTTTGAGCCTTTAGAATTTCTCCCATACAAGTTCGGGCGAAGGCGAGACGATTAAGTGCCTCGATATTGTCTTTGAAGATTTGCAATATTTTATTGTTGATGTTGGCTGCTTGCGCCCAACTTGAAGTAAGCGCCGCTTCTATTGCAAGTTGCGAAAGTATATTAAGATCAGTTTCGCGCTTCCACCTGCGAGCATCAGTATCAAGCATAGCATTCAACTTAGAATAATAGTGAAAACTAGTCAATAAGTGAAAATTATGAAACAATTTTGAGAAAATTGAGTACTCATTTTGATCAAAGTAAAAATATGGAGATTATTTGATTCTTAATATATAATATAATTCTTTCGATGAGTGGTCATAGTAAATGGTCCAGTATTAAGCGGCAGAAGGGGGCTGCGGATATTCGACGCGGGCAGGTATTTACAAAACTTGGCAATGCGATAACTATCGCGGCGCGTGAGGGCGGCGGCGGTGATCCGGCTTCCAATTTTAAGTTGAGACTTGCTATTGAGCAGGCAAGGGCTGCCAACATGCCCAAAGAAAATATTGCCAGGGCAATTGAAAGGGGCTTGGGCAAAGGTGGCGGAGCAGCGCTTGAAACCGTCACGTACGAAGGTTATGCGCCCGGGAAAGTGGCTTTAATTATTGAAGCGGCAACGGATAATAGAAATCGCACAACACCTGAAGTGCGTGGGGTAATCGAGCGCGCCGGCGGTACTTTTGCATCACCCGGGGCGGTCTCCTGGATGTTTGAAGATGCAGGTTTAATTACTGTTGAAAAGAGTGGAAAATTACTTGATGATATTTTGGAAATAGCAGCAGATGTAGGTGCACAGGATGTTGAGGATGCCAAAGATTTTGTGGAAATTTTTACAAGACCAAATGAGGTTGAAAAAGTCAAAAACGCTTTAGTGCAAAAAGGATTAACTGTAATCTCGACAGAAATTTTCAAAAAACCGACGACCGTGCAAATTGTAAGCGATGCGGAGACTGCAAAAAAGGTTTTGGGACTGATTGATAAGCTTGAAGATTTGGAAGCGGTGCAAAAAGTCTATGCTAATTTTGAGATTGCAGATGAAATTATTGCCCAAATAAAATCGTGAGAGGGGGTGAATTTTTAGATGGCTGTTGAAGCACAACAAGCCAGACCAGAGATTAAAAGTGCTCAAGAGGCTCTAAATTTTATGGCCAGCCAGAACATTGCAGCTCAAATCTTAGTAGATTTTTGCAGAGGTTATCTGGATCTTTCGACACTAACATTTAAATCTGAATTAAATATGGGTTTGATAGTTGAAGGAAAGATTTTGACTGTCGGGACTCTTTCACCGTGGATTAGGCTCGACAACCACAGGGAGAATGATTTAAGGTTACTTGTGGCTCCTTCAAGAGAGAAACTCTCCTGGGGTGGGCCCGATACCGGATATACCTTTGCTGGTAAGACTGAGAGAGGCGAGATTGGATTTTCTTCCGCGTCCATTCACCCAGATGATTTGGTTTCTGAATATAGCAGGTTTTTAACGGAGTTTTTTGCAGATCTTGCGAAAACAGCAGCGGAGAGATTAGGAGATATAAGAGAACCTTAGTATTGTTTGGGGAGTAGATCGAAAGTGTTTCAGAAACTTGAAGCCTTGGACATCCAAAAAGTCTGTGCTAATTTTGACATCGACGACAAAATATTGGAGTCTATACAGGGTTCTATATAGCGATTTAGTTGTAGATGTTGAAATTTAGTGATATAACTAACGGTTATGGAGAGAGGAGTTTCTGATAATATAAGTAGTGTTTCGGAAGCATCGCGTTCGGTTAGAATTAGTCAATCTCAAGGGGGAACGATGCTCAAAGTCTGGCCTTTGGCTATAACGGGTTTGAGGCCAGTCGAAATTAGCAGAATTTCCGGACTTTCACTTAAACAGGTTTATCAAGCAGAGTATCAGTTGAGGCGTAAAGGAAGAATTCCAGAATCTCATATAGAGTTTAACAAATGGCTTGAGGAGCAATTAGTATCACCGCCTGAAGATAGTCGTGATCGTCAGACGTTGCTAGACTTAGTAAAATTTTCTTATTACAGAAGTCACCAATATTTATTCGCTTCTGCAAGGAAGGTTTTACCTCTGGCTGGTTTACATGTAAACAGTCAATTGGATATGCAAGGGTTTGAGATTGTTATTAAAGAAAACGGAATTCCATCGAAAGATTTTAATCTAGTTCGCAGAGAGAACGGACAAACGATAGTTAGACATTACCGAATAATTCTGCGTTGTGGTAGGGATTTAGATTGGGTAGTTTCGGCGCTGGGAAGCTGGTCTCAAAATTTAAGATCAAGGGCTACAAATCTTTTCGAAACTCCAA
>MFBQ01000026.1 GCA_001776475.1 Candidatus Curtissbacteria bacterium RIFCSPLOWO2_01_FULL_41_18 | reverse complement strand
AAATGAATCTTGATTCTCGTAAACTCAAATTAAAATTTTGCAGATAAAGTAACAATCAATGAGTACGATCAAAACCTTTAAAATACCGAGTAAAATTTTAAAGACGCTAACTGCCAATGAACAAAAGCTTCTACCAATATTAATTGAAGCAGTCAAGAACGCCGACAAAATTTTTGCCCGCCAGGAAAATAATAAATATAAGGGTGCCAATTTCTATCCCCATGATGTTTCAAGAGAAAAGATAGAGTCAGCCGCTAGACTTAACCACAAGATACTATCGCCATTTACTATCGTCAAAAGAGATAAATCACAAAAGCTCACCGCAGTAGATTTTCATATTGAATACGCTTCTTTTATAGCGCCCATTGCCGCCCTTCTTGAAAAAGCGGCGGATCTTTCTCAAAACAGGAGTTTCAAAAATTATCTAATGGTTTTGGCTAAATCTTTAGTTGACGGCAATTATCAAAAGGCGGATATTGCTTGGCTTGAAGTTAAGGACTCAAATCTTGATATCATCATTGGTCCTCATGAGAGATATCTGGATAAGCTTTTCTTTATCAAAAGAGCATATCAAGCAAATGTCGGTATCATAGACAGTTCTTTAACTAATAAAGCAAAATTAGTAAGAGATATTCTATACACAACTACCGGACAACGTCCCCACAGAATTACTCCACCTTCTATCGTGGATATGCAAGTACAGCACTGCCTTGTTTTTTCCGGGTTTTTAGCAAGAGCCCTTTTTAATAGGCAGCATTTGCCATCAGATTCAGATACGACTCAAAGATACGGGTCAAGAATTATTGGCTATCTTTCTGCGATAGATTACAAATTTGAAAAGCTTATCTACCCTATTTTTAATGCAGTTTTTGCAAAAAGTTTCAAAGCAAGCTATTCTGTCGATCTCTTAAAAAGGGGAAACTATTACTATGTTCTTTTGACCGCTATCGCTCAACAACTACACCGATATCAAAATTCAAGATTAAGATTAAAAGAATTATTCCCAGTTATTGATGAGGCTAACTGTGTTGCCTCGGGTATAGCCCACGCCAAGCACCTTGTGCTTAAAGGTGTTATTGACCAAAAAGAATTAGAAGCGATTATAATCTCCATAATTTGCTGGATTTTTGCCGAATGGATACTGAATAAAAAAACTAATATTAGAGAAGATTATTTAAGGGGTGATGCTCTTACTTTTAATTTTTTACTTCGACAAGGCGCCCTGCAAGAAAAAGAGGGCATCTCTTGGCCGAATTTCGCCAAGATATTTTTTGAGCTGGAAAACCTTGCCGTAATATTTGTACGCCTCTTGGAAGAGGGGGAATACCATGATGCTCAGGAATTCATTTCAAAGTACTTAGCTTTTGAACAATTTAAATCCTTCGACAAACGCTTATCGCAAATCGAACCCCTCTGAAACTGGCTTTTTCCACAAAAAAAGTGTAAAATGAGTTTTCTTGGAAATAGCATATTATGGGTATCGGTATCGAACGACTAAGAGGAGCATTTCCTCCGCTAGGCAGAGCCAGCGAAAAAACTGGTGCTAATGAAGCGCTGCCTGAAGTAATTCCTCGGACTACCGAGCATAGGATTCATGATTTTCCCTTGCCCCCAAACGTCGAAGCTAGCCTTGAGAGGAATGAGCGGGATATTTTAAGACTTTTAGTAAGAGCCGTAAGACGCACTGCAGAACTTTATGCGCTCCAGGAAAGCGAAGATGAGAGGGCTAATTTTTATCCTCAAGATGCCTCCAAAGCAGAAGTAATCCAGGCGGGAGAAGATAATCCCCAGATCTTTTCTCCTTATACTATCATCAAAAGAACTTCCGAAGGTAATCTTGAAGCCGTACCGATGCATGAAGTGTATTCGCATGGATTAAAGCAACTCGATATCCCTAGACTTTTGAGAGAAGCAGCAAACGTGGCTGGAAGAGGCAGAAAGAGGGACATTTCATTTCAAGCATATTTAAGAGCCAAAGCTGGATCTTTTGAAACCGGCGATTATGAAGCAAGTGACCGTATCTGGCTGGAAAGAGAAGGTGAACCAAAAATTGACATTGTTATCGGTCTTTATGACACCTACACAGACCGTTTCTTAGGTGTGAAGTATGCCTGGGAAGCCTGGGTTGGGGTTTTTGACGAAAAGACAACTCGTGATGCTCAATGGTTTTTAGATTCTTTCCGAAATTGGTGGCAACAAGAAACGGGGCAAGAAGCCCCTAAGGTCAGAATGCGTGTTGACCATACCAGAATGTTGGGTGGACAAGCTGCCCTTTATGATTGGACAGGCAATAGCTTACCTTGTCAACAAGAGTGGCGGCAAAAATACGGATCAAAATTTACCATTTTTAGACCGAGGTTTGAGACAGATTTTAGGGATAAAAGACTACCTGCTTTTAGATCTCTGATAGACTCTTCAAGACGCATGGGCGTTTCCGATAGCTTAGTTAAGACAGTTTCCTTAAGAAAACATGTTGGTCACGAGTCCTCTCACGCATTAGGTGTAGCTAGTGACCTTGAAAGTCGCCTTCAAGAATTTGCTGCTCCAATAAAAGAACTCTATTGCGACCTTTTAGCTCTTAAAGGCTATTTTGCAATTCCAGGCATTTCCATGCGTGAGCGCGAGCTTGCTTTTGCTACTTTCTTTGCTGATGGTGTTATTGAGTATGCCAATTTCCATAACGAAGGTAAACGCGAAGAGTATTACGTCGCCCATTCGACTTCTTTAAAGTTCTGTCTTAAAAAAGGCAGCATTAAGGTTGAGGATGGACGGTTAACCTGGGAAGACCCACGTCCAGTTATGAACGATATTATCTTGCTACTTGATGAAGAAGTTCAAAAAATACAAATTGAAGGTGGTGTCAAAGAAGCACAGAATTTTTTCGCCAAATACTATGACGACAATACCTATGGCCAATTAAGACGGGGAGAATTGCCGATACCCCATTTTCTACGCAGAAGATCTCGCAGAAAACCCCCCACCAAGAAACAAGATGTAGACACGGGAACAACCCCAAAGTTCGTGGAAGCAATCTAAAATTATCTCCACTTGTTTATTATTCCCTTATTTTCGTATACTCTAAATCACAATGGAACCCCTGCAGAATTTGCGAAAGATTAGGCTGGAAAAGCTTGATAAAATACGAAAACTCAAAATTGACCCGTACCCCGCCAAAAGCGATAAAAAACAGTCAATTGATTTATGCCTAAAATCAATCGGTAAATCTGTTCAGACTGCCGGCCGCCTCATCGGTCTTCGCGCCCACGGTGGCTCAACTTTCGCCGATCTTATGGATGAATCCGGCCAAATCCAACTATTCTTCTCAAAAAACCAGCTACCAGCTACCAGAAACCAGTTACTTGAGCTTCTCGACATAGGCGATTTTGTCGAAGTTACGGGTAAAGTCGACAAAACCAAAGCCGGGGAAATTACAATTTTTGTCGAAGATTTTAAGCTTCTTACTAAATCAATTAGGCCGCTTCCATCAACTTGGTATGGTCTTAAGGATATTGAAGAGAGGTACCGAAAGCGTTATCTGGATATTTTATTAAATGATGATGTTAAAAAAATTTTTGGGATAAGATCCAAGGTTATTCAGGCGCATCGCCAGTTTTTACTTGAACGCGGTTATATAGAGGTAGAAACTCCAGTTTTGCAGCCGCTTTATGGTGGGGGACTAGCCCGTCCATTCAAAACTTATCACAATGCACTTGGTATCAGTCTTTATATGAGAATTTCCACCGAACTTTATCTAAAAAGGTTGATCGTCGCCGGGTTTGAGAAAGTCTTTGAATTCGCCAGGGTTTTCAGAAATGAGGGAATTGACAGAGAACATAATCCTGAATTCACCATGTTGGAAACAATGGCAGCCTATGCAGATTATGTCGATAACATGCAGCTTGTTGAAGAAATGACCAAATACGTCGCCAGAAATGTTTTGGGCAAAACCAAAGTGCAGTATAGAGATCAGGCTATTGATTTTGCTGCTCCTTGGAAAAAATTGACCATTGTGGAAGCAGTTAAAAAAGAGACAGGTGTCGATTTTGGCAAAATCACCAAATTTGAAGAAGCTCAAAAACAAGCTAAAAAATTAGGGGTTGAGCTTAAACCTTTTGAAAAAAGCGTCGGGCAGGCGTTAGCAGAAGTTTTTGAACAAAAAGTCGAAGAAACCCTAATTCAACCCACGATCATCTACAACTATCCAACAGAAACTTCACCACTGGCTAAAAAATCAAAAGACCCAAGATACGTTGAAAGATTCGAACATTACGTTGCTGGTATGGAAGCATCCAACAATTATAGTGAGTTAAATGATCCGCAGGATCTGGTTTTGCGATTTGCCGATGAAAGAAAGAAAGAAAGACTGGGGGAGGAGGAAGCTCATCAAACTGATAGGGATTTCATTGAAGCCTTGGAATATGGTATGCCGCCAACCTCCGGCATTGGCCCCTCCATCGATCGACTGGTAATGGTACTCACAAATTCTCAGTCGATCAAAGACGTCATACTTTTTCCAACCCTAAAGCCCGAGAGCCAAAAATCCAAATGATTCACTACATTACACTATCATAATATAGCCAGAGGATGACAGCGAAAGAAGCGAGTGAAATTTTAAAAGATCTTAAAAATTCCCCAAACATGGTAAAACATGCCTTGGCTTGCGAACATGCAATGGCAGCCCTTTTTGATTATTTTGAAAAAACAGGCAAAAAACCGGAGCTTACTAAAGAAGATTGGGAAATCGTTGGCATTTTACACGATGCAGATTACGAGGTAACTGGCAAGTCGCTCGATCGTCATACAGATGAAACCGTCAAGAAACTAGAGCAATTAGGGGTCAGACCCCTAATTATTGATGCGATTCGTGGTCACTGTGATAAAGCCGAAAGGAAAACTCTTATTGCTAAATCTATTTATGCTGCCGATGAGCTAACTGGTCTAATTGTTGCTTCTGCACTTGTTCAACCAGACAAAAAACTTGCATCAGTTTCCGTAGAATCAGTGTTGAAAAAGTTTAGAGACAAGTCCTTCGCTTCCGGTGCAAATCGCGATCCAATTAAAACCTGTGAATCAGAACTCGACATTCCTCTGGAAGAATTTGCGTCTATCGCTCTAAAAGCAATGCAAAACCACTCAGCAGATCTTGAACTCTAATACTCTAGAGTATTAGAGTGAAGCAAAGATGAAAAAGGAAACATTAAAAAAAATCCTCAAAGTCTTTTTAACCCTTCAGTGGGCCAAAGAACTTCCGCGTCAAGGCTTTATCGCACTTGGTTTTAAAAGAAATGAGGCCGACTCTGTCGCCGCTCACTCTTTCACGACTGCAATTCTTGCATATCTTCTGGCATCGGAAATGAAATCATCGGGTCAAAAAATTAATGTCGATAAAGTTGTCAAAATGGCACTGTTTCATGATATGGCAGAAACCATAGTTGGCGATGTTGGCACTTTTGTTAAAGGGATGGCAGGCGGAGCATTTGGTCCAGTCGAGGAAGAAGGCCTAAAATGGTTGGTTAATGACGTGCCAAACAGAGAAGAAATGATCTCACTTGTTGAGGAATATATGGACAGAAAAACTTTGGAGGCCCGCGTCTGCAAAGTTGCTGATAACCTTGACGCTTTGGCTCAGGCAAAAGGTGTTCCCGCTGCCAAATCCGCGCTAAAATATTTCAAGGAAGTCTATCATATTACCAAAATTCCCTGGCACAAAATTGCCGTTGAGATGATTTTAAAAGATGAAGTCGAGCCGGAGCGCTCTTGGCAGAAGAAATGACCGTTCCCCCCACGTCATTCTGGGGACGAGCGAAACGAGGACACCAGAATCTATGAGTAAGATAATGTACGTCTACATTATGGCAAATGCAAGGCCGACGTTATATGTCGGAGTTACTAACGACCTAATCAGGAGAGTATATGAGCATAAAAAAGAACTGGTCGATGGATTTACAAAAAAATATCATCTGCATAAACTTATTTACTACGAAGTAATTGGAGGCCAGCTCCAGGCGATTATCAGAGAAAAACAAATTAAAGATATGAATAGAATCGATAAATTAATAATGATTGAAAATTTTAATTCTTCTTTAGAAGATCTTTATCTAAAAATAATAAAAGATTCTGGGCGAGCCAGAATGACATTAGGAGGTGCATAGTGTTAGATATCAAATTTATCCGCCAAAACCCAAAATTAGTTAGAGAAAAATCCAAACAAAAAGGATACGACGTTGATGTTGAGAAGTTAATTAAAGTAGATGAAGAACGCCGAAAATTAATAGAAGAAGTAGATCAAATTCGCTCAAAACGTAAGAAAATTGCAGAGCAAAGGGATGAGAAAAAAGGTCAAGAGTTAAAAAAAGAATTAAAGGATAAGGAGGATAAACTTGAAAAACTTCAAGAAGAATTTTACTTCTTAATTCGCGAAGTTCCCAACATGCCACTTGATGACGTTCCCATTGGTAAAGACGAGTCCGACAATAAATCTATAAAAAAATGGGGAAAACCTAAAAAGTACGATTTCAAAGTCAAAGACTACCATGATCTCGGAGAAGATCTAAAGATAATTGATACTCAAACCGCTTCAAAAGTAGCTGGATCAAGATTCGGATATATAAAAGGGGAGTTAGTACAACTTGAATTTGCTCTTAATCAGTTTGCACTTGATCTTTTAACCAATGAGGAGGAAATCAGAAGAATCGCCAGTGGCTATAATGCTAAGCCTTTTATTCCGGTTATACCACCGGTTATGGTTAAACCTCAGGTACTTGACCAAATGGCGCGATTGGAACCTAAAGAAGAAAGATATTATCTTGAAAAAGACAATCTTTATTTAATCGGAAGTGCCGAACATGCCCTTGGTCCTATACATATCAACGAGACGCTTGATGAGAAAGATTTTCCCATAAGATATGTTGGCTTTTCAGCTTCGTTTAGGAGGGAAGCAGGCTCCTACGGCAAGGATACAAGAGGAATTTTTAGAGTTCACCAATTTGACAAACTAGAAATAGAAAGTTTCACTTTACCCCAAGATTCGGTAAAAGAACAAGATTTCATTGTTAAAATCCAAGAGTACTTAATGCAAGCTTTAGGAATACCTTATCAAATTGTACTTATTTGCACAGGCGATATGGGGGCACCCGATGCACGACAAATTGACATAGAAGCGTGGTTCCCCGCCCAAGGAAAATATCGAGAAACTCACACTGCGGATTTAATGACCGATTATCAAGCGCGTCGTCTGAATACTAAAGTAAAAAGAAAAAATGGCGCTTCCGAGTTTGTTCACATGAATGATGCTACAGTATTTGCACAAAGGACACTGCTTGCTATTATGGAAAACTACCAACAAAAAGACGGCTCGATTCTTGTCCCCAAAGCTTTGCAAAAGTACACGAATTTTACTAAAATCCCCGCTTAATTTTAGCCTCAAAATTAGCTCAAAAACTTGGTTGACAACTGAGTTTTCATGTCATAATTTTGAGCAAAGCGAAAAATTAAAAGCCTCCAAGCTGCTCGCGGAGGCTTTTTGTATTGCAAATAATT
>MFBQ01000025.1:41560-43698 GCA_001776475.1 Candidatus Curtissbacteria bacterium RIFCSPLOWO2_01_FULL_41_18 | reverse complement strand
CTTGCGTAGTCCAGCGTAAATTTAAGATTAAGTCTTTTGCTTAGCATATCTAAAATACCATTGACTGAATCCCTTATACCCTGATAAGCAGTAACGAAAAGGATATTTCCTTTAAGACCCCCACCAGTAGTTTTAATTCCTATTCCATACTCGTTACCATAATCGAAAACTATTTGTCTTAGGTGATTTTCAATTGATTCAATTGCAGCTGAATGGAAAGTGACGACATTTAACAAATCCTGATATCTGTTGATTGAAATGAAGAAATCATGCATTACTTTTTCTGATAACCCTTTTTCGAACACTTCTTTAAAGTTTAGAAGAATTTCCAAGGAATTGATTTTTAATGCATCCATGTATGATGACCAGGAGTGAGTGTTTGGCATTGAATATGGCTTGGGAAGATTTAATTGAGAAGCGTTTTTCAAAACATCAAAGAGTTCTCGGCGTCTGGTGATGGCAGTTTGAACGATAGCAGAAGTAGACCTGCTTTCGCCTGAGTAAATAAGACCGTAATCAAAAGACCAGCTGGGTAAAGACTTAAATTTAAAAAATTCATTGAGGCGTGCAGCAGTAATTTTTTTGTTGTCAAGGTGTTTGTAACGAGTTAGCCAGTGTTCTGGGGCGTGGTCAATGTCTTGATGAGGTGGAAAGCAGATGGTTGGATAATCTCCTCCTATCATTGGTGATATTACAGTTGCACCCGATGTTAAATCGCCATGGAAGATCGACTCCAATTTCCAAGAGGCATTAAGTAGATGATGAAAAGACTGTTTTTTTAAAAGTTTATTTGTGGGTAAATATCTCCATTTTTTGATTTCTTCAGGATCAAGTTTTTTCCAGAAGATATGAAGAGCTGTGGCAAGCGCGACAGCGAACGCACCAGATGAATTCATACCACGTCCATAGGGTATTTCAGAAAGTATATGCAGTATTATCCCCCCCATTTTGATTTCCGGCCATTCTTTTAAATATGTAAGAAGTTTGGTAGCTACTGGTTCTTCGATAAAACTGGAGATGAATTTTTTATCCATCGATGAGAATGTCAGAAAGCTGCCTATTTTAACCTCGCCGCCACTTGTAGGCTCAATACCAACGTAGACTCTTCTGGGGATTTTTTGCAGGATTGCTAGATTGCCTTCCAGAACTCCGTGTTCTCCTGTCCACCAGAAGGCGCCGGGAGCGGAGGCAACTACACTAGATTTCGAGAAAAGATCCTGATAAATTTCGGGGAATGTCTTTCTTAGGTTTTCCGAATTTGCAGTAAGTCTTGCCTTCACTTATAAGGGCGTTATTATAGCGCAAGAGACCGCCATTTTCAAAAAGCTATCGGTTTTAATTATTGTTTAAGCCCTACATAGTTTTCCTACGGGGAATAGGTAATCACTTAACCAATCTCAGATGGTTACGTAGCTATTCCAGGGTAAGGTCTTGAGGTCAGCTAGTTTTTTGAGTGAGATGGCACGGGCGAAGAGTTTGGCGGTTTGCATGTTGGTCAATAGTGGAATGCCAAAATCGATTGTGAAGCGGCGGATTTGGTAGTCGTCGTCGAATTCTTTTTTGAAGTAGGGGTCAAAAATGTTAATGACAAGGTCTACTTTTTTTGCCATCAGAACATCTAAAACGTTTGGTTTCTTGTGTTCATGGATTTTGTGAAGCATATGATTTTCTATGCCCTTTTCTTTCAAAAATTTGCTCGTTCCTGCTGAAGCGTAGATTTTAAGGCCGAGTTGCTTAAGAATTTTGGCGCTTTCTAAAAATTCAGCTTTGTTTTTGTCGCCCGCCAGAGAAATAAATACTGATCTTTTGGGCAGGTGCATCCCCGTTGCCAGAGTTGCTTTTAGAAAAGCCTCGCTGACGTCATCGCCAAAACAAGCAACCTCACCGGTTGAGGCCATTTCGACACGAAGGACAGGGTCCGACCCTTTTACGCGGGCGAAGGAAAATTGAGGAGCTTTGACGGCAACGTAATTGCGGACGGTTGACGGTTGACGGTTGACGGTTGACGGTTGACCGAGGATAGCCTTAGTTGCGATTTGGGCGAAGTTTTGGCCTGTGACTTTCGAGACAAAAGGAAAACTTCTTGAGGCGCGAAGGTTACATTCAATAACCGAGACTTTGTTGCTTTTAGCCAGAAA
>MFBQ01000025.1:0-41554 GCA_001776475.1 Candidatus Curtissbacteria bacterium RIFCSPLOWO2_01_FULL_41_18 | reverse complement strand
ACTGGATATTAAACGGGCCGGTGATTTTAAGCTCGTTGGCAATTTTTGCTGCGACTTTTTCGACTTCTTCTTTTGTCTTTTTGTTGAGTTTTTGCGTCGGTAAAACTACATGGGAATCCCCGCTATGTACCCCGGCATTTTCGATGTGCTCGGTGATGGCAAAAGTTAGAATTTGGCCACTTTTTGCAACCGCATCTATTTCAAACTCTTTGGCATCCTGATAAAACTTAGAGATGACCACCGGATACTCACTGGAAACTTGGGAGGCGGCTTGTAGGTATTCTTTTAGATCAGCTGAGTTAAATGCCACATTCATGGCCGCTCCCGAGAGTACATAGGAGGGTCTGACCAAAACCGGATAGCCGATTTTTCGGGCAAATGCTACAGCGTCTTTTATGTTTGACAGTTTTGCCCAGGGAGGCTGGTTAATTTTCAACTCGTCGCAA
Source organism: Candidatus Curtissbacteria bacterium RIFCSPLOWO2_01_FULL_41_18 (assembly GCA_001776475.1). Lineage (GTDB taxonomy): Bacteria > Patescibacteriota > Microgenomatia > Curtissbacterales > GWA2-41-24 > 2-01-FULL-41-18-A. Next base: position 41,108 of record MFBQ01000025.1, on the reverse strand, counting down.
AGGTCGGAAAATTTGCTTCTGTCCTCTGCTCTGTCGATGGATGCGGGGTCTGTCCCTAAAATGTTTAAACCTAATTTGGCAAGTTGTGGAGTAAGATTATTGGGTGTTTGGCCTCCCATTGAGACAATGATCCCATCTGGCTTTTCTTTTTGATAAATTTCGGCAATTGTTTCTTCGGTTAATTCTTCAAAATAGAGTTTGTCGGCCATGTCGTAATCGGTTGAAACTGTTTCCGGATTGCAGTTTATGATAATCGGCGAAAGGTGCGATTTGGCAGCAGTTTGAGCGGCGTTTACTGCGCACCAGTCGAATTCAACTGATGAGCCGATGCGGTAAGGACCGGAGCCTAAAACAATCACTTTTGACATTTGACTTTTGCCGCCAGAAGCGAGCCTCGTCTTTGGCGGGACATTTGACTTTTTATCAATATCATCAGATGACCCGTTGTATGTTAGGTACAGGTAATTCGTTTCTGCTGGGTATTCTGCTGCCAACGTGTCGATCTGTTTGATGGCGGGATGGAGGTCGAACTTTTGGCGAAGGTCTCTAATTGCCTCTTCGGTTGTTTTTATAAGTGTTGCAAGTCGTTTGTCGGAAAAGCCGAGCTGCTTAGCTTCTATCAGCAGATTTTTATCGATGCCTTTTACTTTTTTAAGTTCTTTTTCAAAATCTGCAATATTTTTAATTTTGTAAAGGAAAAATGGGTCGATTGCGGTAGTTTTGGCGATTTTTGAAACAGTATCACCTTTTTTAAGAGCTTGTGCTATTGCGAAGATTCGCCACGGAGTTGGCTTTGTGTAGTCGGGATGCAGAGCTTTTTCATCCAAGGGAGTTTCCATGTTGATATCGAGCATGCGAATAGCCTTTTGTAAGGCTTCTTCGAATTTGCGCCCGATTGCCATCACCTCGCCTACCGATTGCATGGAGGAGCCGATAAGGCTGTCGCTTTTGACAAATTTAGCCAGATCCCATCTGGGAATTTTGACGACCAGATAATCTAGAGCCGGTTCAAAGCAGGCAATGGTCTTGCCGGTAACGGAGTTTTTGATTTCAGTTAAGCTTTGGCCGAGTGCAAGTTTGGTGGCAACGTAGGCCAAGGGATAGCCTGTGGCTTTTGAGGCTAGTGCGGAGGAGCGTGACAAACGGGCATTGACCTCGATTATTCTATAATCGAGCAGGTCAAAATCGGGTCCTGTTGTCGACTTCCCTCCCGCCAGTGCTCGTCGACTGATATTTCGCACTGTATTTTGATTTTGATGTGTCGACTGCGCGCTGTCGGGAGCCCTTCTGTCGACACCACCCGATTTTGGTTGTGGGTTCAGGGCAAACTGGATGTTGCACTCCCCGACTATCCCTAAATATCTAATGACTTTGATTGCGATTTGGCGAAGGCCATGATACTCAAAATTGTTAAGGGTTTGGGATGGTGCAACGACTATGGATTCTCCCGTATGGATTCCCATTGGGTCAATATTTTCCATATTGCAAACGGTAATGCAGTTATCAAATTTATCGCGAACGACTTCGTATTCGATTTCCTTCCAACCGGAGAGATATTCCTCTATTAAAATCTGTTTAACTTTTGAAAGAGCGCGAGATGCAATTTCTACGAGCTCTATCTCGTTTCTGGCAACTCCGGAATCTTGGCCGCCTAGTGAAAAGCCGCCGCGGATCATTACCGGATAGCCGATTTGTTTAGCTGCGTCTTTTGCTTTTTGCAAAGTGTTTACGGCCACGCTTTTGGGAATAGATAAGCTAATTTCTTTTAGGCTTTTTGCAAAAAGATTCCTGTCTTCGGTTTTTTCTATTGCTGCAATTGGTGTTCCGAGAATCTCGACGCCGTGTTTTGCCAAAATCTTTGCTTTATTTAAAGTAAGCCCGCAGTTTAGGGCTGTTTGGCCTCCAAAGGAAAGAAGTATGCCGTCCGGCTTTTCGGCTTTTATCACTTCTTCTACAAAATGGGGGTCTATTGGCAAAAAATAGACTTTGTCCGCAAAATTTTGGGATGTTTGGATAGTTGCGATGTTGGGATTGATGAGGACGACCTCTATGTTTTTCTCTTTGAGTGCCTTGATTGCCTGCGAGCCGGAGTAATCAAATTCACCTGCTTGGCCGATTTGCAGGGCGCCGGAACCAAGAAGCAAAACCTTTTTGATTTTAGAATCCATGATTTTTTTGTCTCATCTTGTCCTGGATGAATTTGTCTACTTCGCTTCGATACGGCATCGATGATGCACCAAGTTTTGTCACTTTTAGGGCTGCTGCAGCGTTTGCAAATGTTAAAGCATCTTTAAGATCCCTGCCTTCAGCTAAAGCTTGAGAGAAGGATCCGAGGAAACTATCTCCCGCACCAGTGGTGTCAACTGCTTTAACTTTGAATCCCGGAGCTTTTATAACTTTTGAGCCTTTAATCGCGACTGAACCTTTGGCCCCAAATGTGGTGATAATTACTTGGTCTATTGCGACAATTCTGTTTGCATTCTTGGCTAGACTTGCTGAATCTATTTGAAGCTTTTTAGTGTTTGATAGGTACGCGAATTCATGTTCATTGACAATTAAGTAGTCAACAAGTTCAAGAAGGTCGGGTGGAATTTTTCCTGTGGGAGACGGATTGAGAATTGTTTGCGCCTTCGCCTTTTTCGCTTTTTTGAAAAATGCTTTTATTGTATTTTGCGGAACTTCAAATTGCGAGATCGCAATCGTATTCTTCTGCAGATCTATTTTTGATATATCTTTGGGGGAAAGATCGAAGTTTGCGCCGGAAACTATTATAATCCTATTTTCAGCTTGTCTATCAACCCCGATTAGAGCCACACCTGTTGTATTATTTTGAGAAATTTTGATGTTGCCAGTGTTAATGCCGTCTGTATTCAAAGACCTAAGCAGACTTTTGCCAAATTGGTCTTTGCCGACCTTGCCGACGAGGGCAACTTTACCTTCGAGTCTTGATATTGCTCTTGCTTGATTTGCTCCCTTGCCACCTGGAATAAATGATATTTTTTTGCCGAATACTGTTTCGCCATTTTCGGGGTGCTTATCCATTTGGGCAACTATGTCCATGTTTATACTGCCGGCGATAATGATATTTTTCATTTTATTTTTTGCAAAAAGTAGTCGAAGAGCCAGGCGGTGTCTGTGGGGCCAGGGGTAGCTTCGGGATGAAATTGGACGCCAAGAAATGGCAATTTTTCGTGGATTATTCCCTCATTTGTGTTGTCGTTGGCGTTGTAAAACCAGCGCTTAAAACCTTTGGGCAATTTTTTATCATCAACTGCAAACCCGTGATTTTGGGTAGTAATGTAGCATCTTTTTGAGTTGACCCTTCGAGTTCCCTCAGGGTCTTCGACTTGGATTGTCGGCTGGTTTTGCGCCCGGTGGCCGAATTTTAATTTGTACGTGTTGCCGCCGGCAGCAAGCGCCAAGAGCTGGTTGCCAAGGCAAATACCGAAAGTTGGAAGTTTCCTATTCAGTGCTTTTCTGATAATAGCGATTGACTCTTTAGCTATTTTAGGATTCCCGGGGCCATTGGAAATTACAAGAGCGTCGATTGGTAGATTGTTTTCAAAAGGATCAAAATTCCACGGAAGTTCGTAAACCGTAACGCCTTGCGCAAGGAGATTGCGCAGAATATTGTTTTTCGCACCGCAGTTGAGAAGAGCGATGTGGATCTTTCCTTTGTCATTCTGGAGCCTCTCATTTCTGTCATCCTGAGCGGAGCGAAGGATCTCTTTTTTGTTCGGGGTAAACTCCGCGATAGAATCTTTTCCTTTTCTAGATCCTATCGTGGTTGTTGCCACTCCAGGATGACGGTGAACCGTCACTTTTTTTATTGACACTTCGGCGACCAGGTTTCTGGTGTTTGGATCGTTGAATTTTACGTCTTGATCGCCTATCACGATTTTGCCAAGCATTACTCCTTTTTCCCTCAGTTTTTGGGTTAGGGCGCGCGTGTCTATGCCGACAATTGCCGGAATTTTTTCTTCTATTAACCAATCGTTTAAAGTTTTTTGCGATTGCCAGTGGCTGGGGTGAGTTGTTAAATCACTTATTACCACACCGGCGACTTGGATTTTTTCTGATTCCCAAAATTGTTTTGGTGAGACTCCCCAATTGCCAATTAAAGGATAAGTAAATGTAAGAATTTGGCCTGTGTATGAAGGGTCAGTTAGTGAAAGATCGTAGCCGGTCATGCCGGTTGCAAATACAACTTCGCCGGAAATAGACTTAGGATAGCCGGCAGCTTTTCCTGCAAAAACAGTTCCGTCCTCAAGAATTAATTTGGCATCCATAAATATACCCGCGGGTCCTGTCGCCAGTTTCCTTCCCGTCTACGCTGAAGCTTCGACGGGCAGGCCCCGCCAGTAAAAGTAGTAGCGCTGCTGTGCCCTTCGAAACGAAGCGCGGTGGGGTCAGGATCTCTTCCACGGCCAACCGTGGTTTCAAAAAAAAGAAGCCAACGGCTTCTTTTGGTTAACTTCAGGCAAAATTGCATGCTATTTCTTTTTCTTAGCAGGTTTTTTAGTTTGTTTTGCTTTAGGCTTTTTTTGCACATTAGGTTTTATAGCTTTGGATGCTTTTCTTTTAACTACTTTGGTGACGGGTTTTTTGGCAACTTTAAAACTTGCGGTTTTTGGAGTTTGCAATCTAGTTTCGGTTTTTTCCACTTCTTCTTCAATTTCTTCCTCATCCTTTTTTTTCTGAATAACGGTAGCTGCAGCAACCTTGTCTTCACCGGATAAGCGCATGATAATGACTCCTTGGGTGTCACGGGTTAAGCGAGGTACGGATTTGAGTGTAGTTCTCATGACTTGGCCTTTTTGCGAAGTGAGAATTAATGCTTCATCTTCTTTAGTTAAGATTTGAGCGTTGACGATATCGCCAGTCTTTTCGGCTAAACTAGCTGCTTTGACGCCAACGCCGCCTCGCAACTGATTTGGCCAGGCGACAATGTTGGTCTTTTTGCCGATACCTTTTTCGGTTATGACCAAGAGGTCTGCTTTGGCATCGTCTTTAGCGATTACATCCATGCCGATAAGCTCATCTCCAGCTTTGATTTTAATACCGCGAACTCCCATTGTGTCTCTGGCCATCGGCCGGACATCCTTTTCGGAAAATTTAATAGACATTCCTTTTTTAGACACTAGAAAGACGACATCGTCTCCTTCTGTTAGTTTAGCCCACCGAAGGTAATCCCCGCCCGATAGTTTAATGGCAATAATGCCTGATCTTCTGATTGACTCATAGGCAGCAATCTTTGTCTTTTTAATGACGCCATTTTTGGTGGCCATGAGAACGTATTTGCCTTTTTTGTCGCCATCTTTCTGTTTCTTAACTCTTAAGATGGATAACACTTTTTCGTTTGGCTGAAGTTCCAAAAGATTTACTATTGCTACACCTTTGGAAATTCTAGAGGATTCCGGAAGATCATAAACTTTAAGCTGAAAGACGCGCCCTCGGTCGGTAAAGAAAAGTAGATTATCGTGTGTTTGAGCAGCTATTAACTGGGCGACAGTGTCCTCTTCTTTAGTTGTGATGCCGGCGATACCTTTACCCCCCCGTCTTTGGGTTCTGAAGGAGGTAATATCTTGCCTTTTAACGTACCCACCGACGGTAATAGTAACGATCGTCGGTTCGTTGGAGATCAAATCTTCTTCTGAAAACTCACCAATTTTTTGTTTGTAAACTTTGGTTCTTCTTTCGTCACCAAAACGCTCTTTAAGTTTTAAAAGTTCTTTTTTGGAGACTGTTAAGATTTTTTCCGGGTGGGCAAGCAAGTCTTCAAGATAAGCAATTTCCTCACGAACCATGGCCAGTTCGTCTTCGATCTTTTGGCGCTCAAGGGCAGCCAATCTTTTGAGCTGCATGTCCAAAATTGCCAACGCCTGGACTTCGGTTAACTTAAACTTTTGCATCAGGTTAACTTTGGCCGCCGCCGCATCCTGGCTTTTCTTGATGGTTTCGATAACTGCATCGATACTGTCAACGGCAATTTTGAGACCTTCCAAAATATGGGCCCGCTTTTTGGCTTCGTCGAGTTCAAACTGACTGCGTCTGGTAATGACATTTTGGCGATGGAAAATAAACCGTTCAAGAATCATTTTGAGGGTTAGTGTTTGAGGAGTGCCTTCGACTAGGGCGACAACGTTAACAGGGAAGGATTGTTGCAGAGCGGTATGTTTGTAAAGATTATTCAATACAGATTTTGGCCTTGCATCTCTTTTAAGTTCGACAACAACACGCATTCCCTTGCGGTCGGATTCATCACGAAGATCGGCAATGCCATCTAATTTTTTTTCTTTAACAAGTTCAGCGATGCGGGTCACAAGATTAGCCTTGTTGACCTGATACGGAATTTCGGTAACTACAACTTGGAAACGTCCGCCTTTTGTTTCTTCAATGTCGGCTTTAGCGCGCATCATGATTTTACCTCGCCCGGTGGCATAGGCGGCGGTGATTTCTGAGATGTCATAAATTTGGGCGCCTGTTGGAAAGTCGGGGCCTTTAACAAATTCCATCAGTTCTTCGACCGAAGCATCTGGTTTATCAATTAAGTGCATGGTTGCATCGACGATTTCGCCTAAGTTATGTGGAGGGATATTGGTGGCCATACCAACAGCGATGCCCGAGGCACCATTTATTAAAAGGTTCGGTAGTACTGCCGGTAAAAAAACAGGTTCTTTTAGGCTTCCATCGAAATTGTCTGCAAAATCAACAGTGTTTTTATCCAAATCGTAAAGAAGGGCTTCTGAAATTGCCGCCAGCCTTGCCTCTGTATAGCGCATGGCGGCTGGAGAATCTCCATCAACTGAGCCAAAGTTACCTTGGCCGTCAACTAAAGGATAGCGCATAGCAAAGTCCTGGGCCATGCGTACCATTGCCTCATAAACTGGGGTATCACCATGAGGGTGGTATTTGCCCAGAACTTCACCGACGACTTTGGCGCTTTTCGTGTAATGGGCTGCGTGGGATAGGCCCATGCGATGCATTGCATAAATAATTCGTCGATGCACCGGCTTTAGGCCATCGCGCACATCCGGAAGAGCGCGTGCAACGATGACAGACATTGCATAGTCCAAATAGGACTTTTGCATTTCTTCTGTAATTTCAACTTGTTGGATTTTGCCGATATCTGCCATGGTTAGTTTTGAGTCATGAGAATTTCTTGGCCTTGTGCTTTTGAATCGAATACGAAAGTAAGTTCTGGAAGCTCATTGATATGAGCTATATAAGAATTGGGGGCTGTTCCTGGTGTCTTAGTTCTTGAATGTTCAGCCTGCTGTGCTGCTGAGCTGAAACTGTTAAATCTGATCATCGTTTCATTATCGTAATTTTCCAACCGGGGACTGGCAAACAACATTTTGTTCTGAGGAGTTTTTACTGCCAGTTCAATAAATTTTTTCCATCTTTCCTCTTCACCTGGCTTTAGTCTAGCTGCCAATCTTAGTGAGCATGAGACTAAAAATTTAGTTGGATTTCCCAGTGCGCCTGCTTCTGCGGTAAAGGTTACGTTTCCTATTCCAAAGAGCGGGAGTGAAAATTCGTAAAGACCGTTACCTTTTCTAGTTTCCTCAAGGTTTTTGAATGGGGAGATCTTTTCTCTTAGGTTAAGGCTTTCTTTCTGCTGTTCGACTCTATTCTCCATTTTCTAAATATCCAAGGTAGCATTTTTGGCATGGGTTTGTATAAAGCGCTTTCTGGGAGGAACTTCGTTGCCCATGAGCATCGAGAAGACGCGGTCGGCTTCTGTTGCGTCCTCAATTGCGACCTTTTTCATGATGCGAGTAGCTGGGTTCATTGTTGTTTCCCAAAGCTGGTCCGGGTTCATTTCGCCAAGCCCTTTGTATCTTTGGATACTGATGCTTTTACCGTTGGCCTTTTGCTTTACGATGTTTTCTTTCTCTTCGTCGTTATAGGCATAATAGAATTCGCGGCCGATGGTAATTTTATAAAGCGGCGGCATGGCGATATAAAGATAGCCTTTTTCGATAATGCCAGGTAAGTATCTGAAGAAAAAAGTTAGAAGAAGCGTCATAATATGTTCACCGTCGACGTCGGCATCGGTCATGATAACTATGCGGTGGTAGCGGGTTTTGTCTAAATTGACTGTGTCCCCTATTCCTGTGCCAAGCGCAATAATAAGATTTTTAATTTCTTCAAACTCCAAGATTTTATCAAGTCTGGCGCGTTCCGTATTTAGAATTTTTCCCCGAAGGGGCAGAATTGCCTGAAACTTGCGGTCTCTCCCCTGCTTGGCGCTGCCGCCGGCGCTGTCACCCTCAACCAAATAAAGCTCTGAGGCTGCAGGATTTCTTTCCTGGCAGTCGGTTAGTTTGCCGGGCAAAGTCATACCTTCCAGCGCGCCTTTTCGAAGGACAGCTTCTTTGGCAGCGCGGGCTGCCAGCCTTGCTTTGGAGGCTAAAATTACCTTTTCCATGATTCTTCTGGCTTCTTGCGGGTTTTCTTCTAAGTAGGTATCGATAGCTTCTTTGATGACTTGATTTACGGCCGGCTGGACTTCGGCATTGCCAAGTTTTCCTTTAGTTTGGCCTTCAAACTGGAGTTTTTCAGAATTCATTTTAATGGCAACTACACCTGTTAAGCCCTCGCGCATATCTTCACCTGCTAAGTTGTCATCTTTTTCGCGCAAATAGCCGTTCTTGCGGGCGTAATCGTTGATTGCTCGGGTTAGGGCCATTCTGAAGCCGGTTAAGTGAGCGCCACCTTCCTGGGTGTTTATGACATTGGCAAAGGACTCGACCGTTTCGGCGTAGCCGTCGTTGTATTGAAAGGCAGCTTCAATTAGGATGCCACCTGCTTCCTTTTTGGTGTAGAAAGGCTTGAAGTTAACGACATTTTTATCTTTGTTTAGATGCCTAACCAAAGATTCAATACCCCCGTCAAAATAATAATGAAGCTGCCAATTTTGGCGAAGATCATAGAAATGGAAAAAGAGCCCGGCAACCAGATAGGCTCTTTCTTTAATTCTTTTGGCCAAAGCCTTAAAGTTAGGACTAATTGTGGAGAAGACAGTTTTGTCGGGAAGAAAGATGGTAGCGGTTCCTGTTTTAGGAATTACAATAATATTGGGAATTTTTGTTTGGGTAGTAGTTTCGACCTTTGTTTCCGGCTTGCCCCGTTTGTACTGCTGGGCATATATTTTATTATCTCGTCTAACCTCGACCCTCATTGCTTGCGATAGAGCATTGACGGCAGAAGCGCCGACACCATGCAAGCCCCCAGAAACTTTGTAGGCTCCGGAGCCGAATTTGCCGCCGGCGTGAAGCATAGTCATGGTTACCTCCAGTGTCGATTTTTTGACTTTGGGGTGGATTTCCACGGGGATGCCCCTGCCATCATCAACAACCGTAATTTCATTGTCTTTATCAATAACTATCCAGACGTTTTGGGCAAAACCGGCTAGTGCCTCGTCTACAGAGTTGTCGACAATTTCTTTGATAAGCTCGTGAAGACCGTTGATATCGGTTGAGCCGATATACATTCCGGGGCGTTTGCGCACCGGCTCAAGGCCTTCCAAAACCTGAATATCTTTCGCTGTGTAAGAGTTATCTTGGGGTGCTGCCATTGGTTAGTCTGTATTCTGTAGCTTGCAAAGCGTAGAAATCCATTAGTTGATTGTACCAGAATTTCGGGGTCTGTTGCAAGCTATTTTGAGGCTGAATATTGACTGCTTTTAACCTTCAATTTCTGAAAATTGAGAGACGGTGTTTGACAAGTGTATATAGATCTTTGTTTAGCTGAGTAATGTTGGTTACTTGTTTTAGTCCATTCGCATTTGCGCGCGGATAAATATAGCCCCAAAGTCTAAGCTGATTGTCGAGAGAATTGCTTTGCAATAAGCCGCTTCTGACATCTGACAAAAAAGTATATCGATTTAAGGCAACTTTGGTTCCTTGAATTGAACTGTTAATTGATAGAACCGTAATTAAAGCTATTGCGCATGTTGTAAATATTGTCACGATTTTGTTTTTTGCCGACATATTTATATTCAGGAATAAGAGTACTACGGTAGCAGTCCAAAATACTTCGGGGATAGTAACGTAGCGTGATGCAGGCCTTGAAGGCAGGCCAAGCCCTATGCGGCCCGCTGCTGTAACTAGGCAATTTGCTATAGCGTAAGAACTTAGAGCCAGTTGGGATAAAACAAGGGTTGTGTTGGCAAGCTTTGCTTTAAACAATCTATAGACTAAATAGAAGTAGGTTATCAATCCAAGGGTAGCAATTATAACTGCCCGGTCTCTGTGTATTATTTCCAAGGGCGACCCTAAAAGCATCAGGGCGTATTTTGTATATTCAACAGGGTGCTTGAGGGCAAGTGTCATTGGTATAGGAGGATCGTATGGGGGTTTTGAATAACCGATAAAGTAAGATAATAAAGCTAACAGTGAGATTGTTATCCAGAGTGTTACCCATTTAATTTTTAAACCTTTAGCAATTTTGGGATGCAAATAAAAAAGTGCAAGTGCAATAGGCCAGTAAAGTAGGCCACTGGCAAATGAATAAGTTGCAACAATGCCAAAAATAGCCGCTAATAAAACTGATCGCCAAGTGATCGAGAATCTAGTTAGTAATATAATTCCAAGAGTTACAGAAAGTAGATTCATAAAAATTAGTTTTTGAATGCCCCAAAGCCAATTTTCAAATTGATTAAAAGAAAAAACTAGAAAAGAAATAGTGGGAAATATTAAATAGATTGAATATTTTTTAAAATACTTATTCTCTCCTTTGAGCAAGTAGATTAGAGAAATAAAAATACCTAGTCCGAATAGAACACCCAAGGCTGTCTCATATTGCAAATTCCAACCTGTAAGCCGACCCATCAGCAATGTGGTTGCAATTGGAAAAACTAACCTGTGTTCATTAAATTGGTTCCATAAATCTTTGATAGTTAATGAATGGTTGAACATTTTTTCGAAGAAAGGAACTAAATACCATTCATCAAAACTGAGAATATCTACCGTATACCTTGCGACCATGTAAATTAAGTAGATTATAGGAATAAAGGTAAGGAGCAGAATTAAGATTTTATATGAGATGCTTAGCCTGTTCACCTACAAGCATTATAGAAGCCAAACAAAATCGCAACAAGAAGTACTTAGGTTTTAAGTTTCAAACTGAAGATTAGATTTATTAGCGCGAATTTGGGATTAACGTTAGCCTCTATCATTTTTTTGGTTCTTATACATTCTTCGATGATATCGGTGATTTTTGTCAGAGAAATGGAGGGTTTGGTAGCGCCAGCGTTTTTTTTAAGAAGGTTATGAAGCGCCAGGACTTGCCTATCAAGCCAGGTAACAGGGTCTTCGATGTCTGCGACTTCTTCTAAAAGTTTGGTAGTGTCATCTTCTTTCAAGAGACTGGATTGAATATTGCCATCCGTTTCTTTTTGGATGATTTGTTGTTCAACAACTCTGGACCTGACAGTAGGCAGGATTGAGGCTTTGTTTTTGGCTTCCAAGATTAGAATCGCATGGGATGGCGGCTCCTCTAAGATTTTTAAAAGAGCATTTTGGGCTTCGGTTGTTAATTTATCGGCTTCTTCTATAACTAAAAATTTAAATTTGTTGGCGAAAGGTTTTTGCCAGATATGTTTTTTTAGCTCTCGAATTTGATCGATTGAAATATGAGAGTTAGTCCCCTTTTGAGGGCTGATTATAAAGACATCGGGTGAGGATTGGTAAAGCCTAATACCTGCCGAGTCGGCCAGTTTTTGAGTGTGTCGTCTGGTATCTTCCGGTTTACCCAAGAGAAGGTAAGACTGAAATAGTGTACTTGATTTTGCCATGGTGATTCCTTTTGTGATTTTATCTCTTGATGATTGTTGTTTTCAATTCATGCCTTTAATTTGTTATGATCAATATATATAGGTGTCTGGGTTTTTGGGCTTCTAGGTTACTGGGTATAAAAACCTGAATTCTTGGTTTTGACCTAACCCGGTAGTCTAATAACCTAGTAACCTAGTAACCTAGTAACTAACTCATGGCCAATACTGCCCAGACGAGAGCTTCTTTGCCCCTTGGTTCAAATAAGGGAGATACCAATATTGAGAACATTTTAGCTTCCCATGGTTTAATTTCAAGCCAGCAACTTGCATTTGTTAAGACTGAGGCAAAGAGAAGGCAAGTAAGTTCTGAGAAAATTTTGGAACAAATGGGCTGGATTAGTGAAAAAGACCTGGCAAAAGCTAAGGCTGAGTCAATCGGCGTTGCCTATTTTGAGCCCGAGGAGCAGCCAATTTCCCCTGAAGTTTTAAGTTATATACCCGAAGATGTGGCCAAGCGATTTGCGGTTATCCCGATTGCCAAAAATAAAGATACGTTGTCGGTTGCTATGATTGATCCTCTGGATCTTCAGGTCCTTGAGTTTATTGAGAAAAAATCGGGACTTGCCATTAAACCTTATCTTGCTACAGCCAAAGCAATAAATAAGGCGATCTCTGAGCAATATACCAGAGGACTTTCTTCAGAGGTTACCGCGGCCTTAAAAGAGGCAACGGGAGGTGTGGGTAAAACATATCTTCAAAATGTGGAGGCCACGGCAGTTTTAGGTGAAGCTCCAGTTGCTCGAATTGTTTCAACGCTTTTGGAATATGGAATCAAGGTCAGGGCATCCGATATTCATATTGAGCCTCTGGAAAACGAAACACGAGTGCGTTATCGAATTGATGGCATCTTGCATGAAAAGCTAATCTTGCCCAGGAAAATTCATGATGCGATAGTTTCGCGAATAAAGATTTTAGGCAGTATGAAAATCGACGAAAAAAGAGTTCCTCAAGATGCCCGGTTTAACTTTAAAGTCGGCCAGGAGGAGCTTGATTTGAGGCTTTCGACCCTGCCGACTGCTCATGGAGAAAAAGTAGTAATGAGGCTTCTTAAAAAAACGGGTGGAGTACCCAGCCTAGCCGAACTTGGTCTTCGCGGCAAAGCTTTGACTAACCTGCAGGAGAATATTGCCAGACCACACGGCATAATTTTAATTACGGGACCGACCGGTTCCGGAAAGACTACGACTCTCTACTCTATCCTCTCGAAATTAAATTCAACGAAAGTAAATATTATCACACTTGAGGATCCTATCGAATATGAGATTCCCGGAGTTAACCAAGTGCAAGTTAATCCTCAGGCAGGTTTAACTTTTGCATCGGGTTTAAGATCGTTTTTGAGACAAGATCCCAATATTATTATGGTAGGAGAAGTTCGAGACAGCGAAACTACAGAGCTTGCTATTCAGGCAGCTTTGACTGGCCACTTGGTTTTTTCAACACTGCATACTAATAATGCCTCCGGGGCTTTGCCAAGACTTCTTGACATGCATGCGGAACCTTATCTGATCGCATCGACCGTAACCTGTGTTGTTGGCCAGCGAGTTGTACGTACAATTTGTCCAAGTTGTAAGGTATCAAAACCTGCGAGCCGCGAAATTTTAGACCAAATGAAGAAAGTCTTGGATGATATTTATGATTTTGAGAAAAAGAAATTTGAAGTTTATTTTGGTAAAGGTTGCTCGGAATGCAACAACACTGCTTATTTGGGCCGAGTTGGTATTTTCGAAGTTCTGGTTGTTTCCGATAAGGTTTCAAAAATGATTCTTACTCGTCAACCAGCGGGAGATATTGAACGACAAACAGTTAGTGAGGGAATGATTACAATGAAACAAGACGGATTTATGAAAGTTATTGAGGGATTAACGACAATTGAGGAAGTGTTGAGGGTGGCAGAAGAATGAGCATTCAGGATTTTTTGGAAATAGTTGTTAAAAAAGAAGCTTCGGATCTACATTTGGTTGTAGGTTCTCCCGTTGTTATCAGGATTGATGGGCAGCTAATGCCAATTTCTGCGGCGCCTCTTTCGCCAGATGAAGCAGAGTCGCTTATTTTTGAGCTTCTTTCGACCGAGCAAAAAGAAATGTTAATAGTTAACAAAGAACTCGATTTTTCTTTTGCTTTGGGTGAGATTGCCAGATTCCGGGTAAATGCCTATTATCAGAAGGGCTATCTGTCGGCAGCACTGCGCTTGATCCCCTCTTACATAAAGACCATCGAGGAACTTCACCTGCCCAGAATCTGTCATAATTTTGCCAAACTTAGGCAGGGATTTATTTTGGTAACTGGGCCTACTGGACACGGAAAATCGACGACAATTGCCTCAATTATTAATGAGATTAATCAGACAAGGCCTCTGCATATTTTAACTATAGAGGATCCGATTGAATATGTTTACCCAAAAGGCAAGGCTCTTGTTTCCCAACGAGAAATGCATCTTGATACCCATTCATGGGGAGTGTCACTGCGCTCTGCTTTGCGCGAAGATCCTGACGTTGTTTTGGTTGGTGAAATGAGAGATTTTGAGACTATTTCCTCGGCGATTACCGTTGCTGAGACCGGACATTTGGTTTTTGCAACATTGCATACCAATTCCGCAGCCCAATCGATTGACAGAATAATTGATGTTTTTCCGGAAAACCAGCAAGACCAGGTTAGATTACAGTTAGCTGCGACAATGGCTGGTATTATCTCGATGAGACTGCTGCCGGCAATTGGCGGCGGTCGTATGCCCGCGTGCGAAATTCTTCTTTCATCACCGGCCGTTCAGACTGCAATCCGCGATGGTAAAACGCATCAGATTGACAATATTATTCAGACTTCAGGTGAGGTTGGTATGGTGCTGATGGATGTTTCACTGGCATACCTTGTTAAAACCGGCAGCATATCTTTGGAAACTGCCCGGGCTTATTCAATTCGGCCGAAAGAACTTGAACGTTTAGTTCAAAGTAAAGTTAATGCTTAAAGCTGATACTTGCCAGAGCAAGGAATTTAGGCAATCATGCCAGTCTACAAATTTGTAGCTAAAGATCAAAACGGCAAACAATTTACAGGCGAGGTTGAATCCCTAGACGAAAAGTCAGTGGTGTCGATGCTGCGAAAAGAAAAGCTGGTTCCGATACAAATAAAAAGTGCCAGCAGTGAAGGGTTTTTGGCCAAGATTTCTGTCTGGAGACCGGGTGGTGGGGTTTCGACTTCGGATATCGTTACTTTTACAAGACAGCTCTCGACAATGATTTCGGCAGGCCTCCCTCTTATAGATGCTTTGGTAATTTTGCAAAGGCAAACCAGCGGTGCTTTTCCTAAAGTCTTGGGCGAAATTGTGACGGATATTGAGGGCGGCATGTCGCTTTCCCAGGCTTTCTCAAGACACTCAAAGGTTTTTGACGTAATTTATATAAAGCTTATTGAGGCCGGTGAAACTGGAGGTGTTTTGGATAAGGTTCTTAATAAGCTGGCGCAATCTTTGGAAAAAGACAGGGAGTTTAAGGGTAAAACCCGTGGGGCTTTTATTTATCCCGCTATAGTTGTCTGTGTAATGATTATCGTGATGTTTTTGATGATGGTATTTGTGATCCCCAAGCTTACGAGTCTTTATACAGAACTTGGTACCCAACTGCCTTTGCCGACAAAAATCTTGATTCTAATCTCCAATATCATGAGAAATTTCTGGTGGCTTATACTAATCGCGATTGTTGGCGGCATATGGGGCTTAAGAGTTTTTTCTAAAACTCCAAGCGGAGCTCAGGCAATGTCTGTAATAGTTTTAAAGTTGCCTGTTTGGGGCAAAATTAGAAAGACTCTGGTTTTGGCGGAATTTACCAGAACTCTTGGACTGCTTGTCGGCACAGGTATTCCAATTATTACAGCGTTAAGAGTTGTTCGGGATATCTTAACAAGTGCTGCCTATAAAGCAGGGATTGATCAGGCAATCGCCAGAGTTGAAAGAGGTTCACCTCTGTATCAACCATTAACTTCAAATCCAGCTTTCCCGCCAATTGTCGGGCAAATGGTTAGGGTAGGTGAGGAAACCGGTAAAATGGATGAGGTTTTGGCAAGGCTGGCTGTTTATTTTGAGGGAGAGAGTGAAAACTTGATCAGAAACCTGACCACGGCGCTTGAGCCGGTAGTTTTGGTCATTTTGGGTGTGGGTGTAGGTGTTTTGGTTCTTTCGATTATTCTGCCAATATATAATCTCACTAGTCAATTCTAACTTTATGGAAGTGAGATTGCGGTTCTCGTCCTTCGTTAGACTCAGGACTGCGGGCCTAAATCTTACATCGCAGTTTTAAAAAGTCTGAGCTTGCTGAAAACCTCTTCCTAAGTCATTGCGAGGAGTCAGCGACGAAGCAATCTTAGACTAAAACAGATTGCCACGCTAAAGTTTACACTGAGCGTAGTCGAAGTGCTCGCAATGACAAAAAGTTCGTTTGTCGCAGCAATCTTTTCCCATGAACGCCAAAGCTAGTTGGTTTTCAACAACCTAAAGTCTATGTGCTTGACAAAGAAGCGTATGTTGATAATACTTGAGTTAGGAAACAATAAGTGAGATTTTTGAGAGGGGGTGATTTAAAAGAAGTGTTTTTACCTGCCCGAAAGAAGATATTTCGTGGTTTTACCCTTATTGAGCTTCTAATCGTTATTGCAATTCTTGGTATTTTGGCAGCAGCGGTATTGGTTGCCGCAAATCCCGGCAAGAGAACTAAACAAGCACGAGACAGTGCCAGAATGAGTGACATTGGTTCAATCTCAACGGCACTGCAAGCATATTACACTACACCCGGTCAGGGATTATATCCGGTGAACGGTGCTTCAGAGTGTGGTGCCGACAGTGGACTAACGACGTTAACCTCCCAGGGTGATTTGAAACAGGTACCAACGGATCCGAAGAGTGCCTACTACTGTTATTCAACCAATGGTGCTACTTCTGAATCAGCGACATATATAACCTTGGAGCAGCCGACGAGTTCACCCGGTACTTATGTTTGGTGCTGGACATCGACAAGCGGAAAAGCTTACGAAATTACCACAGGAGCTTGTACGCCATAGGTGAGGTCTTAAAACAATAAACCTTTGAGCACGACAATGGGCATATGGGTTGTCGTACTCATTTTGTTGTTATTTCCGAGTGAAAAACTTCTTGCCTTATCTTGTTTTTAATTTAAGTTACGTTTAATCTAGAATGGAATGCTTCGGGCAACTTTAGTTTTGTATTTTCTATTTAATTTTGGCTACGTTTTTACTAGAGGGCAGTACAATCCACGGCTTTTCTGGATACTTGCTTTTAGCTTGGTTTTTCTATCAATTTTATTTTTTGCGAAAAAAGCCAAAGTTTTCTTCGCGAATTTGGATATAAATAGTCTGGTACTTTTCATCTTTATTTTTAATGCTCTTTTGTATGTGCTTTTATACGGTGGAATTTATTTTCAGCCAGGCTTTCCAAAAACAGCTCTTGAATACTTTTTGCCTTTAGTTATTGTTTTGTCTTTCATATTCACAATTGATACCCCAAATTTTAGAAAACGTGTTTTCCCGCTGTCTTTTGCTCTTCTTGTCTGTATCGCTCTTGTCTCGCGATTTTTGTTAATTCTAGCGTCGTCTGCTCCAAGAATAGACACCTTTGATCTTTTTAAGCTGGGCCCAAAGTATTTAATAGAGGGTAAAAATCCTTATTCTCAGAGTTACCCTCAACTTTACAGAGGTGTTACTGCCGATTATTATTCGTATTCTCCACTGACTCTTTATTTATTTTTGCCTGCTGACATTTTGTTTAACGACCCAAGATACACTTATTTGGTGAGTGATCTAGTTGTAGTTTTTCTTTTATATAAAATTTTAAGTAAAGCTAAGAATCTGTCCAGTCGGGCAAAATATCTGTTGCCTCTTTTATTTTTGTATCACCCTTCTGAGTCGATAATTTTAGAGCAATCTTGGATGGACCCTCTTATTTTTATGATGCTTGTGCTTTTTGTTTATTTTGAGCGGTGTTCAAAAGAACTTAAAAAATTCTCGTTTATACCTTTGGCATTTTTCCTTGGTATGAGGCATACAATGTTAATCATCTCCCCTGTTTTCTTTTTATTTAAGAAAATTGCAAGAAAAACGGTCTTTTTATCTTTGGGAGCTATCTTTCTTGCTTTTTTGCCATTTGCGTTGTGGAATTTTGGCGATTTTTGGGACGATTTGGTAAAGTTCTATGTAACTTATCCAGTAAGGCACGATAGCATTACATTAAACTCCTTTATTTTCTTTACTTTTGGCAAGGATTTACCAAAGACCTTGATGAATATTTTGGGGCTTTTGCCTTTAGCTTTAGTTTTAATTAAAAGGCCGGATAATTGGCACAAACTTTTACTAGCAATTGCACTCTTACTTTTTGCCCTCTCTTTTTTCAATAAACTTGCTTTTGTTAATCATTACTTTTTTATTTCACTGCTCATACTTTTTGCCAGTATAATTGGCTTGGTTGACGAAAAGTCTTCATTTGCTGAGTAAATGCTGATTTTCTTATTAATTTCATTTTTTACATTTTCGATTTATATCTTGGGTGTATCTCCCTCAGTTTATGGAGGAGATTCCGGCGATATTATTTTAGCTGCTTATTTTGGCGGTGTTGCCCATCCTCCGGGATATCCTCTCAATACCATGATTGGCTGGATTTTCACCCACCTACCGGTTGGGATAAGTGTCGCCTACAAGGCTAATTTGATGATGGCAATTGTTCAAAGTTTGGTTGTTGGAGTTGTTTTTTTGACACTTTATAAACTCACCAAAAACATTTTTGCATCTCTTTCCGCTGTCTTCATTTTAGCCTTTACTCCCCTTTTCTGGTTGTATGCTCACGTTGCCGAAGTTTTTCAGCTTAATTTGCTGCTTGTAAGTATTAGTTGTTATTTTCTAATTTTATGGCGACAGTCTTTTAGCAAAAAAAGGGGCGAGATAAAATTCCTCTATTTAGCATTTCTTTTTTGGGGTCTTGCCGTTTTTCACCATCAGACATCGGTTCTTCTGGCACCGGCATATTTTTTCTTGATTTATAAAACCGATAAAAAGATATTTGGCAAACTTAAATCTTTACTTAAACTTTTCGGCTTTTTCCTTTTGGGATTTACCCCCTACATTTATGTGCCTTTTGCGGCTTTGCGAAAAACGCCTATAAATTGGACCGATGCTTCAAATTTAGACCATTTCGCAAGATTGGTAACTCGCGCAGACTATGGGTCTTTTATCGCTTCAAAGAGCTTTGTTGGGGCGCGAGCTGGCGAGAGAGTCTGGCAGGTTTTATCCTATTTTGGTTTCGTAAAATCGGATTTCACACTTTTTGGAATATTGCTTATGATTTTAGGAGCAGTTTATCTTATAAAGCGGGAAAAGGTTCTTTTTTGGTTTCTTTTTTTGGCCGCTTTTTTTAGCGGGCCGTTTTTTTTGGCTTATGCCAGTTTTGCTCTTAGCGGCAGTTTCCTCTTTGGAATATGGGAAAGGTTTTTGCTTTTAAGCTACTTTTTCCTGGCGATTTTTTTGGCATTTGGCGTTGTGGCAGTCTTTGAATTTATTGTCGATAAATTTTTGAAGAAGATAAGGTTGAGTTTTATAAAACGCGAGGTGGTATTTTTAATCTTTGGCTTGTCATTTTTGGCATTTCCCTTAACCCTTTTATTGGTTAACTACCCTAAAACTGATTTGTCCGGTTTTAAACTGGGAGATTGGCTGGGGCATGATGCGCTTGTTTCAAGCGAACCGGGCTCAATGCTTTTTCTGTTTGATGACACGCTGGTATTTAATACGCAGTACGTTTTTTATACAAGCAGCGACTTTGGCGACCGCAAAGTGATTGCTGGAGGGCTGCTGCGACACTTGGATTATCGACAACAATTGATGCGAGAATACCCGGATCTTACTTTCCCTGATAATTTTGCAGAGTTTACTGACGCAGAGAGTGCCTACTTTATGACTGAACTTATTAAATCTAATCTAGGTAAGCTTGCGATTTATTCTCTAGGTTTTCAACCGCCTATAAAAAAGGGGTACGTTTGGCTGCCCGTAGGTCTTTTGAACAAGCTGGAAAAAGATGATGTGGATTCTGAAACTGTACTTAATCTTAACACTAAAGCCTACTCGCAATTTAATCTTAAAGACTTCGGGGCCAATTTTGGCTATACGCATTTTATTCCCGAGCATATCAAAGAATTGTATTATTTTTCGCTTGTTGGGGTCGGTAATGAAATGCTAGCTCGCGGTTTTGTCCGTGAATCTCAAGCGTATTTCAGGAATGCTTCCCTATTACTTTCCGAATTACTTTCCGATAAAACGGGAGCATTAATAGGTTCGGGCGACGCTTACATGAAACTTTCGGATTGTGAAGGTGCCAAAAGCGCCTATATACAGGCATATGTCGTCAATTCACATAGCATTGATGTGTTGCAAAGCCTTGTTAGGTTCTCGCAAGATTGTGATAAAAATGCCGTCAAAGTCTGGCAAGATAAATTAGATAGCGAAAAACGCAAGGGTGAATCTAAATTCCGCTAATTGTTTTGGTTCTCCATTTTAAAAATAAAAAACAAAGTAGTACGGTTGAAAGTACGGAAATTAACAGGCCCAGCTGCAGACTTTTTGGTTGGTATTTAAAAATCACAGTACTTTGGCCGCTGGGGATTTTTACTGCCCTGGTATTAATATTGGCCGCAAAAATTGGCGTTGGCTGGTTATTGACATAAGCCTGCCAACCGGGGTAATAGCTATCTGCCAGAACTAGAAGTGCTTCAGCGCTTGAGCTTGCGTTAATTTCAACCTGGGTTGAGGTTTCTTGGACAATTGCCGAAGAAGAGACGAGTGGATCTTTACTGTCAAGATGAGGATCTTCCTCCAGGACAGTTTGAGAGAAAGGATCGAAACTGAATTGGGTTATTTTTTGGGTTATTTCGGGAACGGTTTGGGCAATTTGGTATTTATTGGTAATTAGTACTCTTTGCGGCTTTATGGTGTTTTCAAAAACTTTAAACTTGTTGTCATTATCATCTTTTGTTTCGAACTTTTTTTCGAAGAAGGCACTTTTTATTTCATAGGGGGTGATGATATGGCTGACATTGAGAGAGGCAAGCAGTCGTGCGGTATTTTTGGGAACTGTTTGTTGGCCTTCTCCCATACCGATTCCGTTTAATATTATCGTGTCTGTTACATCTTCTCTTTGAGTAGGCAGGCTTTCATAGGCGCCAAATTGGTCTATTGCATAAATTAAATTTGAGTTCTGGTCTAGGCTATTTCTGGCAAAAAAATAATAGGATGTATCATGCCAGCCACCAGATAGGAAATGTTTATTCCACGGAATTGGATGGCCCGTAGAATAAATTCTTTGATGAGCTGTTTCTTTCAGAAATGAGGCGGTTTTGGGGTTTGCGAACCAATCTTGGGCCTTACCCACCGGATTATAGGAGAAAAAGAGCCAGAATAAATTTATAACAGATAACGCTAAGATAATTGCTGCGATAATTTTTCTGTTGGCAATTTTTTTATTGGTTATCTTTTGAAGACAAATTGCTGAAAGAACAACAAGGCCAAATTGAGTTACCAGCAAGAATCTTGACGGTACTCGAAATATAGAAAAAGGCGGGAATGAGAAAACTGGATGAAGCGGTGATAACTCTCCTAGGGCAAAAAGAACTGATACGAGTGTTATTAGTGACAGTGAATAGCTTATATAAAATTTTTTAGTGCGTTTTAGCAAAGATCTGACAATAACTGTTAATGCCAGAGCCAAGGGCAAAATCCCGACGTAGGCAGTATTTTCCCAAAATATTCCCCATTTGCCGGGA
Source organism: Candidatus Curtissbacteria bacterium RIFCSPLOWO2_01_FULL_41_18 (assembly GCA_001776475.1). Lineage (GTDB taxonomy): Bacteria > Patescibacteriota > Microgenomatia > Curtissbacterales > GWA2-41-24 > 2-01-FULL-41-18-A. The sequence goes on along the minus strand of MFBQ01000025.1, from coordinate 19,460 downwards.
ACCCATCGTGGGTAAGTAGCGTCTTTGGGAGAACCTAATATAAAGGGGTTAAGAAATTGGAGTAGATTAGCCCCTTTATAAGGAAATTGCGAGAGAACTTGGCGGGGATTGCCTTGTCTTGATGACAATTTCAAAAGTTCGGCGGTTGGTAAGACTTGTACTGCCGAAATTAAAAAACCAAGGATTACTGCCGAGGCTATCAAGATAAGAAATTTAATTTGAACTGATGCCCTTTTAAATATAGAAAAGGATATAGATATTGAGTAGATCAACAGAGCTACTAAGCCATAGAAGACGAGTTGAGGAAAACCGGCAAATAACTGTTGGGAGATTACTAAAGAAAGTATCAACAAATAGAAGAACTGTTTTTTTTTGGAAAACTCATTGACAGCCCAAAATAATAAAGGCATCAGCGATGCAGTTTGTGCAAGGTGTAAATGTTGGACATGAACGACTAAGAAGCCGCTTAATGCAAAGACTAGAGCTGCATAAGTTGACGGTAGTTTAGATAAATTTACTGATCTTGCAAAGAGATACGTTCCCAAAGATGCAATTAGAAAGGTGAGGGCCAGATCCAAATTATAGGCAAACACAAACGGGAAAAGCCGAAACAATACGATATTTGGGAGAAAAAATATTCCAGTCTGACCTTCTGCTAATGTAGGGAATCCTGTGCCGATTGAAGGATTCCAAATCGGAATGCGATTTTTTTTGAGCTCTTCCTGCAAATAATATTTATTGGCAATTGATAAATGCCAGCTGTCGCTGCGGCCATAATCCGGGGTTATAAAAATTGAAAGAGGCCAAAAAAGTTTAAAGAAAAAGGCAAAAATTACAAAAGTTATTGTTAAAAATGGCCAGAACTTAATTAACTTTTCTCCCATCACTTTAAGCTAGTTTACCAAAAATCACCTTTTGGTTTCTCTTTCTAATACTTGTAAAAGGCAACTCACTTTGGCTATCCTTGATTTTAGTGTTTCTCTATCTGCTAGCTGGTTTTATCGTTGGCTCTGCAATTGGAAGTTTTTTGAATGTTGTAATAGACAGGAGTATAAGGCGCGAGAATATTTTGGCCATAAACAGGTCTTATTGTGATCACTGCAAGGCTACTCTTAGAACTTTCGACTTAATCCCAATCTTGAGTTTTATACTGCTTTCTGCAAGGTGCCGTTATTGCAAGAAGCCTCTTTCATGGCAGTATCCTATTGTTGAGCTTTCTACCGGCCTGCTTTTCAGCCTTACTTTGTGGATCCTAATTTCTTCGGCTACATTCTCATTGGGTTTAGTCCTTTACTACCTTTTCTTAGTTTCGGCAATGATAGTGGTTTTCGTAATCGATCTTAAATTCTCGCTTATACCAACAACATTGGTGTTTGCTTGCTCTTTTGTATCTTTGTTCTATAACTACTTCTCTCTCCCATCAAATCTCTTTGTCGAGCATGTTTTTGCCGGATTTTTCGCAAGCCTATTTTTTTTGATGATAGTTTTGGTTACTTTTGGGCGTGGTATGGGCCAGGGAGATATAAGTCTTGCTTTTTTGATAGGGATAACATTGGGGATTAAGGCAACGATACTGGCGGTTTTTTTAGCATTCTTAGGTGGTGCTTTGATTTCCGTGTTACTTATTGCCTTGGGCAGAAAGCGCTTTGGCCAAACGGTGCCTTTTGCACCTTTTCTGGTATTTGGATTTTTGATAAGTCTTTTTTGGGCAACACCAATTATTAACTGGTATTTATTAATGCTATATTAGAATTAGTGACAATTGCTATATTGCTAAATTGCTACATAGCTAAATTGGCAAAACAAAAAAGACAATTCAACAATTTAACAATTCAACAATTAAGTTTTGGCTTTACTCTCATTGAACTTTTGATTGTCATATCTCTCATGGGATTGGCAGGGTCACTGGTAACCACCTATTATCTGACTTTTGAGCGTGGTCAAAGGCTTAAAAATGCTGCACTAACCCTCAAAAACGATGTCCGCTATGTTCAAAATAAAGCACTTTCCGGTGACAAAGGAGTTCCTGGCGCGGGTGGCTGTGTTTCTCCTTCAATTCTTGGAGGGTGGTATCTTGAGTTCAGCACGGGCAGCAATACAAGTTATCGATACGCCGGCGACTGTCTGAGCGGCGCGGCTGAGGCTGATTTTAATTCCAAGCCTGTTAATTTGCCTGACGGTATCAGAATTACCAGACTAAATTACGGAAGCGACAGAAGCGAAGTTAATATTCTTTTTAGGCCCTTGGCACAAGGCGTTGAGTTTTTTGGAATAATGGGTTCCGTAGATTTCATTGATAATACAAATCCGGAGATTCTTAACTCGCCGATAACAAGTTCCAATGATTTGATAATAGAGCTAACAAGTTCCGGCATGGCAAGATATCAAGTTATTGTTAAACCTTCCGGTGAAGTAAATGAGAAAAAGATTTAAGCGGGGTCAATCTTTAATTGAAGTAGTGGTTAGTTTGGGTGTTATTGTAGTATTGGCTGTGTCTTTAATTTCAACAAGTCTAATAACTCAAAAGACAGCCAGAACTGCAAAAAATAATAATGCGGCAACAAAACTTACTCAAGAGAGTATCGAAAAGATTAGGGTATTTCGTGATCGCCAGGGTTTTAGCGCTCTACGAACTAGGTTGTGTCTGACTCTCGATAGTAGCGATGTTGACCCTGTTAAGTGGAAATTGAATGATTGTGCTGCAGGTGCTGAAGGTGAGGCTATCGAATTAAATAACACTAGTTTCAATAGGAAAATAGAAATTGATGACAATGGAGGTAGTTTGAAATTAGTGATCGTTACGGTTACTTGGAGTGAACCCGGAGGGATTCAGACTGTTAAAGACCAAACATTTTTGAGTAAGTGGGAGATGTCGTCGCCATCGCCGTAGAAGCCGCTGTTTTTTGAGTTTTCTCTTTGTTATAGTTTAATTAATGCCCAACTCCGCTTACAGCTTGCAGCTTACAGCTGGTAGGACTGAAAAGGCAGTTTGCAGTTTGCCGTTTGCCGTTTACAAAGCAGGCTTTACGCTTATTGAGTTTTTGGTTGTTTTAGGAATTTTGGCCGTGACTGTTTCTTCAACCGTTCTTTTCTTGAACTCGGTTTTGAAGGGATCTAATCAGTCGACGATAACGGCTGAGGTAAAGCAGAACGGCCAGGTAGTTTTAGACTCTGTCGAGCGACAGATTAGAGGTGCAAAAGATGCAACAACCTGTTTTAGCGCGCCTTGTCCGCCACCGCCTTATAACCATATAAAATTGGTTCGTGTTGATCCCGATGCGCCCCTGCATATTAAATGTTTTTCGCCCACCTCTAGTAAAAACGGGCGAATTGCTACGGCTACTGGAGATAGCCCACCTGATAGTCAGTATGTCGATCTGACCAATACCGACAAAATAAATGGTGCCAATATTACAAACTGTGATTTTAGGGCGTTTCCTGCCGGATTTTCTGCCGAAGGGCAAGCAATGCCGGCTGTGGTTTCAATTAAATTTATCGTCTCTCAGGGGCTAGAAGCGCCTTCAAGACAAGATTATGTGGCCAGTGTGTCCCTGCAAACAACAATTTCGTTGAGAAGGTATTAAGGCAGGGTGCAAAAATGATTTGCGAACTTATCTTATATTGACACGTTAATAGCATGCTCGCTAGACTGGAGGTAAGGGCTGATGTATTTAAAAAGCGGACAAATTTTAATTCTGGTTCTTTTAATAGTGGTAGTGGCCTTAGCTGTAGGGCTTTCAGTTGCATCAAGGAACATCACAAATTTGAGGACAGCAACTCAAACTGATCAGTCTCAGAGAGCGTTTACTGCGGCAGAAGGCGGTGTTGAGAACGTACTTTCAAATTTTGGAAGTTATGCCAGCAATCCAAATATAACTAGCGGTATTGCCGCTAATGTGCCTGTTGGCGATTTAAGCGCTAATGTCAATGTCCAAGGTTTTACCATTTATGAAAGCACAATAGATTTAGGTAACGTAGCTCAAATTGATTTGGCTGGAGTTAACTCTGGCAGTGTTCAAATAGACTGGGCTAGAGGTAGCGCTGAGATAACAGGCGACGGACCGGCCTCGATTGAAGTTGCCCAATTTTACGGGAATCCATTAAATCAGGAAAGGTGGTATTTACAAGGTCAGCCTGGAACGAGAGGCGGCAATGAAGTTATTAACTCTAATCCAAGTGGCTTTTCGTTAGGCTGTTCGCCGGCATCGGGATTTGCCAAATGTGTATTAATTGATGCCAAAGCCAATGCTAAGATCTTGAGGATAAAGCCTTTTTTTGCATCAACAACTGTGCGGGTGTCTGGGCCGAATTTACCGGTGCAAACATATGACATCATATCTGAAGTCCATACGCAGGCAGGAATTACCAGAAAGGTTCAAGTAAGTCGTACGGCACTACCACAGCTGCCGGCTATCTTTGACTACGTTCTTTATTCTGAAGGGAATATAATTAAGTAAAGCCATGGAGAAAAAAGGTAAAGTAATACTTTCTATAGTTGGACTTAGTGCTGTTATTGTGCCGGCGCTTCTTTTAATCTTTTTTGCATCTAAGACAAAAAATGAATCTTTGACACCTGCCGGAAGACAAATTGATTCTAAGGTTATTGATGATGCAGTAAAAAAATTGCCTCCACCAAACCAGATTCAGACCTCTTCTTCGCCCAGTCCTGCGACTTCATCTGCCCAGCCAATCTTGGAAAGTAGTCCCTCGTCACAATAATTGGAATATGACTGATCAAACTTTTGGTCTTGATATAGGCAGATCTTTTGTCAAAGTGGTTCAAGTTAAGAGTTTGGGTAGTAAAAAAATATTAACTGCTGCGGCAAGTTTGCCTATACCTTCCGGGGGAATCCAGCAGGAATCACCTATTGAGCTTAAAAAAGTTTCGGAGGCGGTTAAGGTTTGTGTCGAAAATGCAAAGGTCGAAGGAGAAAAATGTACCGTTTCTTTAGTCGAATCACAAGCGGTAACAAGACTGATTGAAATGCCGGATTTGACTGATAAGGAACTGGCTTCGGCGATTAATTACGAGGCAGACCAATATATCCCGCTTCCGCTAAAAGAGGTGAATCTTCAATATAAAATTGTTTCTAGGCCACAGCGCGACTCGGACAATAAGATGCAGGTTCTTTTGGTAGCTGCGCCCTTGAGAGTGATAAAAAAATATTCAAAGATTGTCAAAGATGCAGGTTTGACTCTTAGTGCTGTCGAGACAGAATCGACGGCATTGGCTAGAGCCCTTACGAAAGCTGAAGATTCGCCCATATTGATTGCCACATTGGGTGCATATTCTACGGAGCTTGTGATTGTTCAAAATGGGGGCCCGATATTTACAAGGTCAATCGCAACCGGTGGTTTAGCTCTAACACGAGCTATAGTTGCGGAGTTTGGCCTACCTCAAAATCAAGCCGAAGAGTATAAAAAGGCCTATGGGATTCTCAAAGATAAGCTTTCAGGTAAAGTTTCTTCCGTTTTGAGACCAATTTTAGAGGTGTTAATTAATGAAATTCTTAAGGCGATTGAATTTACAAAGAGTCATATGAAGGATTATCAGTTTGCCAATATCGTAGTTTGTGGAGGCGGGGCTTATTTGCCGGGGTTATCGGAGTTTTTAACGGAGCGGACGGGTCTTGAGGTTTCGCTGGGCGATCCTTGGCAGGATTTTGCAAAAGAAGGGCTGGTACTTAAATTGGTGGGTCAAGGCAGTTTTTATTGTATTGCGACTGGACTTGCTTTAAGAACATGGATGTGAGGTAAGATTTTGGATTTAAGTAATCTTGTCGAAAAGTCTGAGTTTTGTTACGCTAGAGTTAGATGGCTGAGATAAATCTTTTACCGGTAGACGAGAAAAAGACGGAAACTTTCGAAAGTATTCGAAGGAAACTCAGTTTACTTTCGGTTTTGCTTTTGGTGTTTACGTCAATTTCGGCAGTAGCCGTATTAGCCTTTTTTGCCTCTCTGGCTTCTGCAAAGCAAAAGTTGGATTCGAAAGTTGCGCAAAGTTCGCTGGCAATAGACAGCTACAAGCTTCAGGAGGAATTGGCGGTTGTAACAAAGAATAAGGTATCTACTGCTTCCAAAATTATTGCTGCCAGAGGCAATCAGCTTAAAGCATTAAATACATTATCCGAAATAATTCCTCAAAGTGTCTATTTTACTGACATTAAATTTTCCGGCGGTAAAGCTGTTTTTTCTGGAAAAGCCAGAACTTCCGCGGATGTGGCCGGATTCATTTCGGCGCTGGTTTTATCAAAGGGATCGGAAATTATCTCGGATGTAACTATAGATTCCTTAAGCTCAAGTGAGTCTGGCATTTATACATTTTCCGTGTCTGGAAAGTTAGTTGTAAAGTAAGATAATGAACCTGCCTACTATATCACTGTCAAAGCAACAAGAAAGCCTTGAAGTTTCAAAAGGTTTGAGTCTTGCGCCGTCTGCTGTCGGTATTTTAATTTCATTGGTAGTTTTAACTTTTGTAGTATGGCCAAAATTTCATGAAGTATTAAGGTTAAGGTCTTCTAATGCTGAACTCACCACGCGAGCTCAAAATTTGGAGACAAAGGCCCAGAAGTTAGCTAGTCTGGATAAAGACACCTTAGAAAAGCAATTGGCGGCTGCTGAACAGCTTTTACCGTCTGACAAGGAGGTTTTCTCCTTACTCAGGCAAGTTGAAATCACGGCTTCAGCATCTGGAATTCTTTTAAACAAGGTTGACGCAGTTGCCGGAACGATTAATAAAGCCGGTGCGCCGCCGCCTACTACTTTAACCACCGATTCTGCTACCTCAAGTTTGGCACCAAATATTCAACTCGAGTTGTCGACTACCAGCAGTTACGCTTCTTTCTTGCAGTTTTTGGCTAGTCTATATTCTTCGTCACGTGTAGTTAGTGTTGAAAACTTAACGCTATCGGCGGTTTCATCAGAGGGTGGTTTGCAGGTGAGAAGCGCTTTGACTGTTGATGCTTTTTGGAAGTCGTTGCCTTCAGATCTAGGTCTTATTGAAACCCCCATTGAAGATTTGACAACTGAAGAAGTAGCAAGACTTAAGGCTATAGAAACTGCAGCCACGTCTCAACCTCAAGTGCCGAGTGTACCGCTTGGTAGGAATGATTTGTTTGCACCCTTTTAGAAAAAGACAGAAACCCTTAAATTCCTATCTTCAATTTTTCAAAAGCTCCGGTCGAGTTTTTCTTGTCTTTTTAACAGATTCTTTTTTTTGCCACTGGTCTATTTTTTGGTGATTGCCTGAAAGAAGTATTTTGGGAACTTTATGACCCCGAAAATTTTCAGGCCGGGTATACTGGGGGTGCTCAAGTCTGAAGCCCCCAGACTTTTCTTTTGCGTATTTTGGTGAAAAAGATTCTGTTTCAAGTGACTCTGGGTGAATGACGCCTGGTATTAGACGGGCTACTGAATCAACAATTATCATTGCGGCGATTTCACCTCCGGTAAGCACAAAATCTCCGATGGAAATGACTTCATCAACAAACTCCTCAATTCTGGAGTCTATTCCTTCGTAGTGACCACAGATTATTGCCAATGATTTTTTTTGGGAAAGCCCAAGTGCTTTCTTTTGGTTAAACGTTTTACCGCTTGGACTTAGAAGGATTATATACGGTTTTTCTTTGATAGATTCTATGGCTTCAACGAGCACGTCCACCTTTAAAAGCATGCCTTTGCCGCCTCCGTAAGGTTTATCGTCCACTTTCTGGTGTTTATCATGAGCAAAATTTCTGATGTCAACAAGCGTAATTTTGAGCAGTTTTTTATCTTGAGCTTTTTTAATTATGCTTTCGGAAAAAACGTTCTCAAAGGCTAGGGGGAAAAGAGTTAGGATTGCAATCTTCACACTTCGATAACCTCAACGAAAGCAAAGACGTTTTCTTTAATGGCTCTTACCTTGAGCAAGTTTTTAATAGATTTTATCATTTTGCCGTTTTTGCCGATTACCTTGGCGATATCTTCTTTAGGTACCGAAACAACGAATCTAATGTTTTTATCTTCCTGAAATTTTTCTATTTTCACTTTTTTAACATCAGTGACTAAAGGCCCGATTAAAAATTTTAGGAGGTCTTCCATGATTTGGTCGGCAGGCTGTTAGGTTACTGGGTTTTCAGGATTTTTCCCTGATGGCCCGAGAGCCTGACTACCTGATTGCCTAATTAATTTGGCCACCCCCGCAGTTAATTGTGCTCCTTTGGAAAGCCAGTAATCTAACCTGTCTTTCTTTATGTTTGTGCTTTTCTTGTCTTCACGATAAGGAAGATGGTAACCAAGCAATTCCAAAAATTTGCCGTCCCTTTTACTTTTTGAGTCTTGAGCTACTATCCTGTACGAAATCTGATGTTTTTTACCGGTTTTTGAAAGTCTAATTTTAACGCTCATAGTTAATTTTGCTTAACGCTAAATGCTTAACGTCTAATGCTTAAGAAAATTATTTTGCTTTAGGCGTTTTGTGTTCAGCGTTGATTTATAATTATCTCAGAGTTAGCTATCTAACTTCAAGTTTGTTGTTGTGTCTTGATCCACTGCGATTTTTGCCAAAACATTCTCGGCTGCTTTTTGGGCAGCTTGTTGTTTATTTCTACCAAGGCCCTTGCCGAGAAGCTTATCGCTTAAATAAACTCCAATTTGGAATTTTTTATCATGGTCTGGTCCCCAGGTTGAGATAAGTTTATATGTAGGTGATTGGTGGTATTTTCTCTGCAGAATTTCCTGGAGTTTTGATTTATTGTCAGAGACCGCACTTTTTGCCAGAGTTTGCCAGTTGCCTAAGATCATTTTTGCCAAGAATTTCTCTGTGTGCTCAAAGCCTTTGTCAAGATAAATAGCCCCGATAAGTGCTTCGAACGTATTGGCCAGAATAGAGCTGTTGTGCCGGCCTTCGGAATCTTCCTCCCCTTTTGAAAGGAGCAGGTAATTACCGAGGTTTAATTTCCTTGCGATTTTTGCCAGCGTTTCGGTTCTAACAAGAGCAGCTCTTAGCTGAGTTAATTCCCCTTCGGGGCTTTGGCGAAGTTTTTCAAAAAGATATCGCGAGACGATTACGGAAATAACAGAATCGCCTAAAAATTCGAGCCTTTCGTTTGATGTACCCCTGAAGTTTTTATGTTCATTGAGATATGATCGGTGAATGAAGGCATTTTTTAGTAGAGTTTGGTCACTGAAGGTTAAACCAATTTTAATTTGCAGATCCTTTAGGTTCTGATCTTGTGCTAAATTGGCAGAAGCTGTTTTTTGACTTTTTTTAGACTGAGATTTCGGTATTTTCATAGAGGTAGTCAACCAGATCGGAAATTTTTTCAAAGGGAGGAATCACCTCTTGCGGAATTTTAATGTTATATTTTTCTTCAACCTGACTAATCAGATCTTCAATTTCTAATTCTGAAATATTTAAATCCTGGTCAAAGTAGGAGTTTTCTTCTATGTCTTCCTCGGGAATGTCAAATTGTTTATGGATGATTTTTTTGAGATCTTCTAAGATTTCTGTATCGGTCATAATCAAAATTCAAAATTTAAAAATCAAAAGTCAAAATTGCGGTAGCTAAAGTATTTAGCCTTAATTTTAGATTTCCAATTGTCATTTTGATATTTGACCTTTCAACTTTGAACTTATTATAGAACCCAAAACGCCGTTAATGAATTTAGGCGATGACTCCGATCCGAATTCCTTGGCTATTTCAACGGCCTCGTCAACAACTACCTTGTGGGGCTCTTTTTTAGTATTAAATAAGAGTTCCCAGATCGCAAGTCTTAAGGTAGCCAGATCAACTGGTGCGATTTGGGAAATTGGCCAAGCAGGGGCATTCTGGATAATTAATTTGTCAATCGCCTTTTGATGCTCAAGCACTCTGCCTGCTTGTGAGTTTTTTGGAGGTTGAAAGCCGTTTCTGAAAACTTTTTCAAATAAGTATTTGACATCTTTAACGCGATTCAAGTGTCTAGGATCACTTTTTGTTTTCATTATTCTATCAACCCATCAAAGATGCAACCCTACTATAGGGTTGTGGTTTAAGCCTTTTTATCCGCTGATCTGGATGCACGTGGTTCCTTGTAGAAGCCACAGTTTGGACATGTGCGATGCGGATATTTCAGACTTTGGCATTTAGGGCAGGTAACCAGATTTGGCACCTTAAGCTTAATTGTCGATTTTCGCCTTCTAGTCCTTGATTTTGCGTGTTTTTTCTTAGGAAGTGCACCCATGATTAAAAATCAAATATTAAACATCAAAAATAAAAATTTAGATACCTATGTCTATGAAACTACAAATCGCTTTGTCGTATCAAGAGGTTAGGGGGGATTATAGTGTGGTAGAGACTACTCGTCAAGAGCGGCTTGTTGCTCTCTATTACCTGAAACGTCTTCTTGCCCTTAGTATTGAATCGGAGCTTGTTCCGCCAAATAAAGACCCCTTGCCGCTTTGCTGCACTTGCCTGATTGGTTCACGTGTAAGTGGTGTTAATATCTGGTGGTCCTTTGTTCGTCTGCGTTGATAGTCGTTATTCGGGGTAATTGGTACTCCTAGTGGAGCTTCAATGCTAAGCGAGCCAAGTTTTCTTCGACGGGGTCGAGGAACTCGAGGAACGTCTGCAGAGGGTCCTCTATATGGCTGTGTGTCTCTACCGTCACGCGGATAGACTCTGCTGCGTTGAGGAATTCTTTCGCTGCCCATTTTACCAACAAAAAACCTGCCAGCGCTTAGCTATGCAGTTTTCGATACAATGATAACGTGCTTTGTGCAAAGATGTCAATCAGTGAATTAATTTGGCTGAGAGTATTGGTTTTTGAGGGTTTCGAGTTTCGCGTGAAGAGCAGGAAATTTTTTAAGGGTATGGTCAGCTATCAAGATATTGTGGGCTTGATTTTGGGCTGCAACGATTGTGACTCGATCGGAAAGGTCGGCAACTTTAAAATTTAAAAATCCGGATTGTTTAAGGCCAAATATTTCGCCCGCTCCGCGCATTTTAAGATCTATTTCGGCGAGCTTGAATCCGACGGCGATTTTTTCCATGCTTTTAAGCCTTTTGATAGAATTTTCGGCTTGTGAATCTGTAAATAGGAAACAGTATGATTTATGCTTTCCCCTGCCGACTCTGCCTCGTAGCTGATGAAGTTGGGCTAAGCCAAAACGCTCAGCCGATTCAATGAGCATTATGGTGGCGTTGGGAACGTCGATTCCAACTTCCACAACAGGAGTTGCGACTAGGATGTGAATTTTATTTGACCTAAACTTATCAATAACCAATTCTTTTTCTTTTGATTTGAGTCGGCCATGAAGTAGCCCGAGTTTTATTGGAGCATTGTTTCTGTCATTGTGAGGAGTCACAGACGAAGCAATCTTGCGTGTTGGATCACTTCGCTGCGCTCGCGATGACAAAATGTCACTGAAAATTTTTTTCAACTTTTCAAACTCGTCGATAGCCGCTTTGACAGTGTTCATGCTTTCGGAAGGCTCAACGAAAGGCGTGATGATGAAAGCTTGCCTGCCCTCTTCAATTTGTTTTTCGATGAATTTGTAGGCCTCAGTACGTTTGTGATTAGGTACAACGAAAGTGGCAATTTTTTGGCGGCCAGCTGGCATTTCGTCAAGAACGGAAAGGTCTAAATCGCCATAAAGGGTCAGGGCTAAAGTTCGAGGAATAGGAGTTGCAGTCATGGTCAAAAGATGGGGAGTAAACTCTTCTGATTGATCCAAAAATAATTTAGCTCTTTGGGCAACTCCAAAGCGATGTTGCTCATCAACTACCACTAAGCCGACTTCTCTTTCGGCTTTGAAAGTTGTCAAAAGAGCATGGGTACCACAGACGATGTTGCCCTTTTGTTTTTTAGATCCAGTCCAGATGCCAACACTGGTTGCAAAAGGTTTAAGGATTTTGGTGAGAGTTTGGTGATGCTGAAAGGCTAGGATTTCGGTGGGAGCAGCCAGGAGGGTGTCGAAGTTGTTTGTATGAGCCACAAGAGCGGCGCAGGCAGCGACCACGGTTTTGCCCGAGCCAACGTCACCTTCCAAAAGTCGGTTAGCTGGTTTTGGCTTTTTGAGATCTTCAATTATTTGCGCAATGGCTTTATTTTGAGCGCCTGTTAGCGCGAAAGGCAGACTTTTTATAAAACTTGCCAGCTTAACTTTCGGGATGTGCATTTTGGGGGCCGACCTTTCTTCTGCCCACTGACGTTTTCTCATTTGTGACATCAGCTGGGTTAAGAAAAGTTCGTCAAACGCCAGCCTGCGTCTGGACGTCTCAACATCTTGATAATTCCGGGGAAAATGAACTTTGGTCAAGGCCGAATCAAGCGGAATCATTTTTTGGCTTTCTAAAATTTTTTGGGGGAGGAAGTCCTTTTGTGTTTTAAGATAAGCAGGCAGGATTGCGGCAATTTTCCCTCTTAGCCATTTGGATGAAAGGCCTTCAGTCTCGGGGTAAATAGGTACGAGGCGGCCCGTATGGAGAGTTGACGGCCCATCTACCTTGTCATTCTGGAGCCCCTCATTTCTGTCATCCTGAGCGGAGCGAAGGATCTCTCTTTGATTCGGGGTAAACTTCACGACAGAATCTCTAGATCCTATCGTGGTCGTTGCCACTCCAGGATGACGATTGGGTTGATTGACTTGAGTTTGCTGACTGCGCAGGATTTCGTATGAAGGTGAGACCAATTTAATTTTATTGCCGTCTTGCTGAACTTTTCCCGATAGTGAAACTTGAAGTCCCGCTTTAAGAGTTTTGGTTAAATAAGGCTGGTTAAACCAGATGACCTCGATGGTGCCTGATTGATCAGCAATAGTAGCGGTAGTCACGAATTTGCCGCGTCTGGTTCTTATGTTTCGGATTTGCCAGATAACACCTTGAATACTAATTTTTTCGCCGGGTGTTAAATTTTGGATTTGGGCGATTTTGGAGAAATCGTCGTAACGAAATGGAAAGTGGTAGATCAAATCCTCTAAAGTATTTATCTCCAGCTTTTTAAGTTTGCGGCCATAATAACTGCCAATGCCGGGAAGATTTTCGATTGGCGTTTGTGGATTCATGATCTCTGCTAGATTTTAGCAGAGTTTTAAGTGGGATGAAAAAAGTTAATTGCTCAAGAGGCTTTCTGACCTGATTTTTCGGACTCGGCCATTTTTTGAGAAGCTTTTTGCCCCACGTCTTCTAAAATTTCTCGAAGGCCGTCTTTAGCGCTTGGGTGAGAGTTATCCATAATGAATTGGAATAGCTCATCAGGAGAATTTACGTGTGTTATTACTCCTAGTACTTTGTTTCCTGGCCAGTTTTCCCAGGTAAAATCGCCGTAAGGCGTGTTAAAACGGGCAAAAGAAGCGTCTCCCAATTCTTCAATTGGCTCGAAGACTTCTATATCGATCTCATGTAAATCTTTACCATCTGCATCTAACGAATAATCTAAACCGCTGAACATCTTTCTTTTTAAGGGAAAATTGTTGCCGGCTTCTTTAATGCTGTTGACTAATGTTTGTGCTTTTGAAAAGAAATCGTTTGTACTGATGTCTGGGTTTAGCCAAGTGACAACATAACTGTCACCTTTCCTACTAAGTCGAATGGTAATCATTGCATCGGAATCTTGTAGGCCGATTTTGTACTCGGTTATACCATATTCTTTAGAGGTCCTAATGCCTTTGTGCTCAGTCATGTACTCGACGAAATATACTCTTCTTGACGTATCGATGTCAAATTTAGAGTACTATCGGAGGCCGTAAAAGAGGTAGAGGGCAAATTGGCCGATAATAAAGCTGAGGCCTGCCAAGATGATAATTGCAATCCAAATTTTTTTAAGATAAGAACGTTTGAAAAGCCTCATAAAAGTACGAGAAGTACAAAAGGTACGAAATGTACGAAACGCTAAATAATTTTGCTTTTGTACCGATGTAAAAGATAACCGACTTCTGATTTCTTTTGACTAAATATTTGGCTATCGCTTTCATTAAGATAACCTAGAACCAAACAAACTTCAACTTGAGCTTCAAGTTCCAACAGTGATGTGGCAGATCGTTCTAAATACAATAGTTTTTCTTTTTTACTACTTTTAAGATAGCCTTCTACAAAATTCGAAAGGACCGAAACGGCTGCTCGTTTCATTTGAGAAATTAGGCCATATTTTTCGTCTTCGGGTAAACTTTTGCAGAGTTTGTAGACTAAAGCTACTAACTCTTGCATGCGTTTCCAAACTATTAAGTTTCGGAAACCTCTACTTTCACCCACGTTTCGTACCTCTCATACTTTTCGTACCTATTGTACCTTTATGCGAGCAAATTTCTTTTTGCCGACTTTTAAAACTTGATTGTCCTCAAACTCGACTTCATCATTTTCTACTATTTGTCCATCGATTTCTATGGCTTTTTGGTGTAGTAATCTTTTTGCATCCGATTTGCTGGCAGCTAAACTGTTTTCAACTAGAAAATCTGCAAGCTCGACACTGGGTTCATCAATTATTACTGTTGGGATTGAATCTGGTGCACTCCTTTTTTGGAACGTTTTTTCAAATTCGCTTTGTGCGGCTTGAGCCTCCTTTTCGCTATGAAGCTGTTTGACTACTGCCAATGCTAAAAGTTTTTTATATTCAATCGGGTTTTTGAAAGTTTCCAATGCTTGTTTGGCTTTTTTTATTTTTTCCATGGGAACATCTGCCAGATACTCAAGGCCTTTTACAATCACATCGTCCGGAAAATTCATAATAGCCCCATACATGGAGTTTGCAGAGTCTGAAAAGTTGATTGCATTGCCGCCTGTTTTGCCGATTTTGTTGCCTTGGGGATCGGTCAAAAGTGCCGTAGTCATCACAAATTTATTTTTGCGCTTTAGTTTGTGCATAAGATCCCGGCCCATCATCATATTGAAAAGCTGGTCCCGGCCGCCAACTTCAACATCTATATCCATCGCAACTGAATCGTAACCCTGCATTATCGGGTACATAATTTCATTTATTGAAATGTCTTTATCTGCTTTTATCCTTTTTCTGTACATATCTCTTTTGATGACCTGTTGATATGTGACAAGGGATGCCAAATTTAAAAATTCCTGTGAGGACAATTGCCCGAGCCACTGGCTGTTGAACTTTATTTTTACCGGGTTTTTGCCATCAAAATTTAGAATTTTGGCGGCTTGTTGCTTGTAAGTTTTGGCGTTTTCTTCGACGACTTCTTTCTCAAGAAGTGGTCTCGTTTCTTCTTTTCCTGTAGGGTCACCAATCATTCCGGTAAAATCCCCGATTAAGAAAATTACTTCATGGCCTAATTCTTGCCACTGGCGTAGTTTCCTAAGGCCTATCATATGGCCAATGTGCAGTTGGGCAGTTGATGGATCAAAACCCTGATATACGCGCAGTTTCTTGCCGCTCCTTAGTACATCTTCAAGCTCTTTTTTTGAAGGAATAACATTGTCTACTGCTCTTGTTAACAGTTCATCTATTTTGTCCATGCTTTATTAGAATCTTAAATGTTTTTTAAGTTTGGTGCAATTGTCTTAAATAAGAAGCTATAAAGGGTTCATATTTCTTCTTGAGGAATTCGGGTAGATCGCAAAAACCGCTGATTTTGACTCGGCAAATTTTGCTTTCACACAAACATTTATCTCTAATAGCAATAGAAATGAATTCTGTCGTGCAGTAATCCCACCCCAATTCTTCTCCTCGTTTAATATCTCTTAAAGCAATGAAATCATAACCTCTGAATTGGTTATTGATTATACCGAGGTTGGGATCGCAGGAATGATTGATTAGTCTGGCAGGCTCATCAAATTCTGCGTGTAAGTCCACGTCAATCTGAAAAGAATGAGCAGATTTTAGGTGACTGAAACTTAATGGCTTGCCACTAGCTACAAGAACTCCTATTTTAAAAGGAGCTTTTGCGAACACTCCAAGTCCTTTTTGGCCAGCTTCACTGACAACAAGCGTCTGATTGTTCAATGTCATAAGATATTAACTCCCGATTCGAGACTTTCTTGACCCTTTAGATAAAAAACCGGGACGTTATCATCCCTTTTTCTTGGCAAGTTGTAAGCCCGTGAAGTTGTTCTTGATTCGCAGACAATAAGAATACTGTGTCCATCTAGTGATTGACCCACTGTTGCATATTCCACGACATTTCTTAATGCCAGTTCTCGATTTGTTTGATCGTCCACGCTTAGTCGGTCTTTGTTGATCTTTAGACTTTGCGTTGCCAAAACATCGACTAAACGTTTACCCTTTTTGTCGGTGGTAAAAAAATCATAGAGCCGCCTTTGAACTTCTGGAATATCGAGTCTTTCTTCAAGAAATCCTTTCATCGAAACAACTCTAAAATCTCCAAAGATGCTTGTTGTCTCCTGTGATTTCTGTAATTCTGAAAGTTTTTCATCTGTTCTTGCAAAGGTTGACGCAAAGCACATGCGAACATCATCAGGCAACAATTTTCGTCCGTATGTATCTTTAGCATCAATTTCAGTTTCCAGACCCCAATTGGCAAAAAGGATTACCCCTTGAAATGGAATTTTGTGTTTTGCAAAAAGGCTCAACAACTCTTGCCCGTAATTAAAGAATTTATTGGCGATAAAACTTTCGCTGCCGCCAAGGGATTTAAAATCGTATCTGCCTTTTTCATCTCGTGACCAATCTGGACAAATAGGCGTGCAAAGTGTAATAGGTTTCCCTGTTGCGATGGCACGAGTGACCATTGCTAGAAGACATGTCATCTCATCTTCCGTTTCTGGAAAAATAATGTTGTGATCTATTTCAATAAGATCTATCAAAAATCTGCCTACTGTATCGAATGTTTTTCTTGTTTTTTCGTCAACCACGAATACTTTCACCTCCTTCCCCTTTCTTCTAATTTGGTTAGTTTTTACCCCGCTAATTTGAGGGTCGTCATCCAACATCTGAATGAAATTTCGGACAGTTTTGTAAGATAAGTGGTGCATCAGTTTTCGAAACCTTTCATATCCAAGGATATTTCTTTCAAAGCAAGGTTCAATATGACACGCCACAAAGTCCTCCCTTGCTTGTTGTAAGGGGAACGGATTACCGAATGCTTCTATGGTTAGTCTTGTTCTTACTTGCTTTTCTATTGTCATTTTTTCCACTAAAAAACTCGCCTGTTGGCGAGTCTTGTGTTTTTTGTTTTTTAAAAAAGTTAAATGGACTTACGCATCACAAAACTGCCAACTAAGTTAGCGGTTGTTGTAATACCAATATGCGAAAGATCGCATGTCCATGAGGGCAATAATAAGCTACTATAGGTGTTTTGTCAATAGCATTGAAGACAAAGTTAGGCAATCGAAACTATTTTTCCTTATGGCGTTCTATAACCTCAAAGCCCAGTTCTCTTAGAGCTATAACTGCCTGATTTATTGAAGCTTCGTCAGTGCCTTTGTCGATTCCGAACCTTATATCTACTCCTCCATCTGGGGGACGATTGCCCACTGCATTTAAGTTTATGCCATTTTCAGCAAATATAGTCGCAATTGCAGCTAGAACACCTGGCTTATTGTCTAGTGAATGGACAGTTAACGAGTGCAATCTCAAATTAGCATTACTCTCCAAGATTATAGTTGTTGCCTCGTTCATCTGTTGGTCCATGCCATCTTCTTTCAGATATTCATTGGTTTGAGCAAGCAGAGCGGCGAGTGTTTCTTCTCCTTTTTCGGCAGCTTTAAAGATTTCTTCTAAGCTTCGCGGATAAGTTGCTTTCCATGCTTGGCCTTCTGCGGTTTTCAAATAATTGAAGATGATTGTTGCAGAAATTGTGGGATTTTGGATTCCAGTTCTTGCAGTGCTTGCTAATCCTAATTCTGTGTTAGCAGGTGCGAGGTTCCATAATTGAGAAAATCTGTATCCAAGCCGTATGAAGGTTAATAGATGAGCACGATTGGCTGTATGCCAGGGAAGTTGTTCGGGTACCATAAGAGCATCATGATCCTCGATACTATGTCGAATTATAATCATCCCCATGTTTCCATAGAATTCCTGCGCAAAAATTTGAGCCTTATTGAAGTTTGTTCCAATTGGTAAAATTACGACCTTTTGGCCTCCTGGTGGCTGATCGTGTTTGGCAAATGGATGCACAGAGCACACGCTGATTCCCATCTCATCCAATCCTTTTAGGGTGTTTATAATGGGATTTTTCGTCGAAGTGTTCTCGAGGACAATTTGATCGAGCCTAATTGATCTACCATATTGGTCTAAAACCGGAATAAGATCTTTAGCAAACAAAGAAAAGTAAAGGACTGTGGCCCAAGCAATTGCTTCTTCGGGATCGACTTGAATTTCTGCGCGAGGATCCACGATTTGGATTTGATGGCCTTGTTTGCGGGCTTCGGCTTCGGTTCGTCTGCCCATGTTGCCTGCTCCACCGAAAATAGCAATTCGTTCTGGCATATTAAAATTGGCTTATAGTATCATTCAGTGGATATTTTGTCAACGTCTTGGATGTGGGCTATAATTATAAAGTTATTGATCTTCTATGGATTTTTCGTCTTATAGACCAAAAGCAAGAAAATTTTCGTCACGGGTTGCTAAAGTTTCTTCAAGATATCACCCATTCCTGCAGCAGTCGGGTTTTAACAAACGCAGATTCTGGATACGCTTTTTTGGTCTTGTTTCGACGCTAGTCTTTTTTTCGCTGATTGCATTAATCATTTTGACATTTTTTTCTTTTATTATCTTTGCTAAAGACTTGCCTTCTCCGTATAAATTGACGGCGAGGGACTCCTCACTTTCGACCAAGATTTTTGATAGAAACGGCAAGCTTCTATATGATATTTACGGAGACAAAAATAGAGCGCTGGTAAATTGGAATGTTTTGCCCATTTATGTAAAACAGGCGACAATTTCTGTCGAGGATAAAGATTTTTACAAGCACCAAGGGTTTTCAGCTATTGGTATTTTTAGGGCGATTTTTAACACAGTCTTTTTTAGAAACCTGCAGGGCGGATCGACTATTACCCAGCAGGTTGTAAAAAACACTTTGCTTTCACCAGAGCGCACTGTCACACGCAAAATCAAAGAGTTTATTTTAGCCATTCAGGTTGAGCGCAAATACACCAAGGATGAAATTCTGCAGATTTATCTAAATGAGGTTCCTTATGGAGGAACAGCTTGGGGAATTGAGGCTGCTGCCCAGACTTATTTTAGTAAAGAAGCCAAAGACTTAACCTTGACTGAGGCAGTGGTTTTAGCCGGGCTGCCGCAGCGTCCTAGTTATTATTCACCATATGGGGCAAATCCGAAAGCCTACATTGAACGCGCCGATCAGGTTGCCAGACGTATGCGTGAAGACGGTTATATTACCCGTGAGCAAGAGGAAAAATTAAAAGAGGAAATCTCAGGTGTTCACTTTTCTCCCAACAATCAGGGTATTCGCGCCCCCCATTTTGTTTTCTATGTCAAAGATATTTTATCTCAAAAATATGGCGATAAGTTTGTAGAACAAGGTGGTCTTAAAGTAACGACTTCACTTGATTTAGATTTACAAGAAAAGG